>CAZWMA010000027.1:0-2599 GCA_964634735.1 uncultured Nitrososphaerota archaeon | reverse complement strand
TTTGGTCCTTGCTGTGGCCGTCGACAACGATGATCTCGTAGTCCTTGCGGGGGAGAGTCTGCCCGGAGAGGCGCTGCAGTGTCCGGGCTATCCCCTTCGCCTCGTTGTATGTTGGGATCACGATGGAGATCTCGACCAAGGAGGCTCACGAGAGGAGATTGTGATTCTTTCGTTATATGCTTTGTCGAAACGACGCATAAAAATACATAATAATCCATCAGTACCTAAATAATAAAGGTGCTTTTTTTGGCGAGCCAGAGAACCATAAGGCACAGAAAGCAGGGAGCGCCGCAGGGTCAGAGCAAAATCAGAAGTTTTTCTATCGATTCAGACACTCTTAAACACCTCAACGAAGTGGCTGTTATCAAGCGCACATCTGCAAACGCCCTCGTCAATTCCATACTCGAGCAGTACTTGGAGGCGGAGTTGGCTTCCGAAGTTCATGGGCACGTGTCGTTCTCCTCGAGCATATTCAGCGAGTTTCTTACTCACCTCGACAACAGCACGCTCTTAGCCATAGCCAATAAATGCGGGAAGGACATGGGCAAGGAGATAATCATATCAAAGAACCTCCCCATGACATTGGAGACCTACGTCAAGATAGTCAAGGATCTGATCTGCAGCCATGCCAAATGGGCAGCTTACAGCGAGAGCTCTGGAAATAACAGGACCATCGTCCTCTGGCATAAATTTGGGATGAAGTGGTCAGTCTTTATGGCAGAGTATCTGCTGGCAGCGCTCTCAGAATATCTTGGTCGGGAGAAAGCAGAGGGCATAATCAAGATATCAGAAGAGCACCTGATCATACCGCTGGACAAGATACCCGGATCAATTGATAAGGCATAAAAAAAGAGAAAAAAGTAGATGAGGAGCCTAATCACTCAAAGCTCCCGAATTTCCGAGCCGCGGTCATCATGGCATGTAGGTTCACAGGCGGGGTAAGCGGCGGCAGCTCGCACCCGGGCATCAGGATGTAGCCGGATGGGTTCTTCATGCCGCGTTCTATGTTGTCCTTGCAGAGCATCAGAACTTCATCGAAGCTCTTTGTCTGGAACGAAGGCGGGTCCACGTTTCCTCCGATTATGTCGTGGGCGCCGAACATCTCGATCTGCTTCTCGAGCGGCGTCTCAGGCCCGAAGTTCCATACATACTTGCCCCTCCAGCCACAAGCCTCCCTCAGTGTCTTGTAGTGCGGCATGTTCGCGTTCTGGTCAGCGCACGGGTGCTCGAGAATGGCGTGTATCCCCTTATCGAGCGCATACTTGTGGATGTTTATCTCATAAGGCAATGCGAACTCTGCGTACTGCTTGGCGCTTATGACCTTGTTGGATTCCGTTGCGCCTCCGCTGAATGCCATGCACTTGTCGGCGCCGAAGGTCGCTACAAACCAGTCCACGACGGCCTTTTGCAATTCCTCGATCTTTCTGTTCATCTTGTGGATGAGCTCTGGCTTCCTAATCATCCACAGCAGCATCCGTGATGGTTCCATTATGTTCCCGCAAAAGGTAACGAATCCGCCTATCTGGAGAACCGCGGGCATGCCCATCGAATTGCAGAGCTTCGCGACATCCATCGCGAGTGGGTATCCTCCCGCGTCTTTCGGCTCTGGGACCTCGATCCTGTCAACGTCTTCAGGCTTCTCAACAGGGTGCTTTGTCACATACGGGGCGCCGTGCCCCACTTCGTATGGGAAGCCCACCTTTCCGCCGAACTCCCAGGCACCAACGCTTGCATAGCCGTACATCGGTGTTGCGTCGTAGCCATGTATATCGGCAGCCATGAGCTGGCACCAGAAACACTTCTTTGGGTCGGAGTACCAATCGCCCAGAGACACTCCGCATATCTTCGCGGTGTAGCCCTGCGCAAACGGGCTGACGGGTATCCGGTCGATCTTCTGACCGGTCATGAGCCCGAACATCCGCTCTCCCGGGGACATCCTGTCTCTCATTTGCTACCCCCCTTTGCCAAGAGCTCCTTCGCAACTTTGACAGCCAAAGAAGCGTCCTTTGCATAGCCATCTGCTCCATACTGCTCTGCAACGCTTGAGCTCAACGGACCGCCGCCGACCATTGTATAGATGTCGGGCTTGGCCTTCCTTACGCTTGCGATGACTTCTGGCATGAAAATCATGGATGTGGTCATAAGCGATGACATGGCGCATATGTCTGCATTCTCCTGCTTTACAGCCTCTACGAATTTCTCTGCAGGAACGTCCCTGCCAAGGTCGATTACCTTGAATCCGGCAGCCTCCATCATCAGCTTCACGAGGTTCTTGCCAATCTCATGGACGTCCCCCTTCGTTACGCCGAGAACGATCTTCTGTGGCACGGCTGTAGGGTCGACCTTCAAGTGTGGCTTCAATATGGCAATCGCAGCATTCATGGCTTCGGCTGAGCACAATATCTCGGGAACATAGGTTTCACCGCATTCATACTTCTTACTGATTACGTTCATCCCCTTGGCGCAGCCTTCCATTATTGCTTCATATGCGTCCAAATTGCTTGCCACCGCTTCGTTAGCAAATTTTTCAGCTTTGTCGGTATCCCCTGTTACCACCGCATCGGATAGCCCACCCAACCAACCAAACACACCCAACACA
>CAZWMA010000026.1:0-3957 GCA_964634735.1 uncultured Nitrososphaerota archaeon | reverse complement strand
ACGACGACGAAGGCAGCGACCAGCAGCATTATCATCGTTGGCCCGAACATCAGCACGCCGCCTATCTGCCCGAAGATGAGCGCCAAAACCGGCAGAATCAGGATGCCGCTGAGCTGCTGCGCCTCCCTGTAGCCCTTCACCCTCAGCGACACCATCACTGTGATGCCGATGCCGGCGAGGGCGACGAGCGGCGACACCAAGAATATGAGCCCCATCCACAGGATGTTCGGCAGAAGGATTATCCCGTTGAAGAGGCTGAACGCCGCCAAATCGACAACAACGCAGTAGACCGCGAAGGAGAGTATGGTCACCGCCACGGATGGGATGAACGCCACGAGAATCTTCCCGAGGAGCAGCTCCCCGTCCGTCAGCGGCGTTGCCAGGAGCGCCTCTATCGTCTTCCTGTCCTTCTCCCCGGCGAAACTGTCCGAGGCGATGACGCTGGACGCCATTATGGGTATTATGAGGAAGAAAGGCGCAAAGAAGTAAAGGGCAAATATGTACGTTATCTGCTGCACAGCGTTCATCCCGTCTATCGTAGCCTTGAGGTCTGCCGGGAGGCTCTCGAAGATGGCGCCCATCCCGGCGAACGGCGTGCCGGGCATGCCGACCACCGACGGCATAAGTATTATGATTGATGGAAGTATGATCGAGAAGACGAACGGGATGATCACTATCGGAGCTATGATCTGCGAGTTGCGGCTGATCTCCCTCCAGTCCTTGCGGAAGATGAGCATCGCATTCGCGAAGTTCACTGCGCGCCCCCTCCCTTTATGAGCTTAAGGTAAGCCTCCTCCAGCGAAGGAAGGAAAGAGCTGACCGAGAGCACCCGCGCTCCGGAGTCGACGAGCGCCTTGACCACGAGAGGCGTGGCGGCATTCAGGTCGTCGGACTCGATTATCATCTTGCCATTCTCAGCAGTGGCGCCCCTGACCCCGTGAACCTTGGATGCCTCCTCGAGCAGCGCACCTGAAGGATTCGCGAGCCTGATCTCGAGCTTCGCCTTGCCTGCCATGTTCGCCCTCAGCTCGTCCGGGGAGCCCACAACGAGCTGGCTGCCCCTGTTCACAATCATGACCCTGCTGCAGACCTTCTCGGCGTCCTCGAGCCTGTGGGTGCAGAGCATTATTGTGTGCTTCTCCTTTCGGCTCATCTCTATCACGAGGTCCCGTATCAGCTTCGCCGCCTCAGGGTCGAGCCCTGCGGTTGGCTCGTCGAGGAATATCACCGGGGGGTCATGGACCAGCGCCCGGGCTATCGCGAGCTTCTGCTTCATGCCCTTGGAGAAGACCGCGGCTTTTTCGCCCTTCCTGTCCCATAGCTGGAAGAACTCGAGGAGCTCCTTGACCCTTGACTTGATCTTCTGCTCGTCCCTCATCCCGTACGCCTGCGCGAAGAATGTGAGGTTCTCCTCGGCGCTTAGCTTCTCGTAAAGGCTAGGGTTCTCGGTCAGGATGCCCACACCCCTCCGCACGGCGACTGGGTCCGCCTTTATGTCGTGCCCGCAGACGCTGGCTGAGCCTCCGGAGGGCGAGATTATGCATGCCAGCATTCTAACCGTCGTAGTCTTGCCCGCCCCGTTAGGTCCCAGCAGCCCGTAGATCTCACCCTCATCGACATCGAAGGAGAGATTATCGACGGCGTTGAACTTCCCGAATGATTTTGATAGGCTGCGGACGCTGATTGCTGGCACTAGAAACACCGTCAATTGATATATCAAAATTGCACGCTACGCTAATAAATGTTAATTGAAGCGAGCGCCAATGCAGCCGGTCAGCTGTCGCGATTCACTGGCCGACTACTTGGACGCCGCCGAACGCCATGTAGGGGGCAACTATCGAGAACGCCGACGCCCCAGACTCCACCTGCGCCTTCTTGGAGATGCCCGTAACGTTCTTGAGGAGATCGAAGACCTTGCCCGATACCATGCCGCCCTTGATGGGCTGCTTGATCTCGCCATCCTTTATCAGGTATCCGTTCCTTATCTCCGAGCTGAAGCTGGATGACAGCGGGTCCGGGTTGAGCCAACTGAACTGGTCGATCAGGACCCCTTCCTTCACGTCCTCGATCATAGACTCCAGGCTGGCGCTCCCTGGCTTGACGCTCAGGTTTGTCGTCCCAGTCCTTATTGAGGACGAGTCCTTGTTGAGAGGATTCAGCAGAATCCCCAGGGGCTTTATTCCGTTTCCGGTGGGCGCCCTTCCCAGCTCCATGGCATAGTGCTGATCGTAGATGTAGTTCTTGAACGCTCCCTTCTCGATTATCGAGGTACGGCTCTGAGGGTTGCCCTCATCGTCGAACGGCGACGAGACCAGCCCGTAGTTGAGGATGCCGTCATCGATGATTGTAACGTCATCGGAGGCAACGACGTCGCCCTCCTTGAAGATTGACTGGTTCTTGAACTTTTGATCCCCGCTGCAGTGGAACCCTACTGTTGGCACAAGGGCATCGCAGAGCGTCTCGGGGTTCATTATCACCGGCATCTTCCCGCTTGGCGCCCCCTTCGCATCCAGGTTATCGTAAGCCAGCCTCTTCCAATTGGGCATCTCCTCCTCCGGGTCGATGTCGCATATCCTCCTCCTGTACTTCCTCGGCCAGAACTCTGCAATCTTAGTGCCATCGGAAACCTTGAGTGCGATCTCGAGGTAGAAGTAGGTCTCCTCCTTTGAGACATCAATTCCCGAGCTGTTCTCAATCGATATCTCGCTAAGGTACGTCCGTATCTTGCCGAAGGTCGGTTTCATCGACCTGTCCGCCTTTGGCTTCTCCCGGAGCAAGCCCAATATTGAGCCTGTGAACTTGTTGATTGCCCCGACAGGGTCGTCCTTTATTATCGGGTCTGTCGCTTCGACGCGGGGCAACGGTTTAGGGTCCGGGAACTGATACTTTATCTTCTGCATGTTGAGCTTGGAGAGGAACTTTGCCCTCTTGATGCACTCCTCCAGCTTCAGCTCGCTGGAGCAGGACGCTGCCCCTATTCCCACTCGTCCGCCTTCCCTTGAGATGACCCTGACCGTGTGCCCGATGTTATCGATGGGCTCCCTCACGGCTTCTACGTCAAAGCCCCGCAGCTGCACCTCGTTGGCAGTAGCCTTCAGGGTGTAGATGTCGTATTCCGCAATGTCCGCTTTCTTGAAGAGCTTGTCGTACTTTGCCACCTTCTTAGCCTCCTGATACCATCGCTTTGCTTATGCGCAGGTAGCAGCCGCCGTCTCCAACCGGCACATAATCCTCGCTCCCCTTTCCGCATGTACCCGCAGCCATCTCGAAGTCCTTGCTCGAGCCATCGATGTTCTGGAGCAGGTCCAAAACCCTGCCCGCCAGGCTTATCGCAGTCAGCGGGGTTGTGAGCTTGCCATTCTCAATCATGTAACCCTTTATCGACGTGCACTGGATTCCGCCCCCAAGCGGATCCTCCATGCCGAACTGAGCGTGGGCAATCATTACGCCGTTCTTTATAGGCTCCATCATCTCCTCAAGCGTCATGTCGCCAGGCTTGAAGTAGGTGTTCGTCATCCTGACGAAGTGCTTCGTTAGGTAGCTCTCAACCCTGCAATTGCTCGTTGGAGGCACGCCTAGCGCTGACGCCGTTAGCCTGTCGTGGAGGAAACCCTTCAGGATTCCCTTCTCCAGGAGGACGTTCTCCCTTGCTGGCGTTCCCTCATCGTCAAACACGAACGATCCGACCCCTCCTGCAAGGGCTGGCGAGTCGATAATCGTTGCATGCTCCGACGCAACCTCCTTCCCGACGAGCGAGGCAAGATACGACCTCTCCCGGACCACTTGGTCGGCCTCCAGGCCGTGCCCGAAAGACTCGTGCGCAATCATCCCTGCCATGCTGGGGTCTACAATAACCGTGAACTCCCCGCTAGGCGGGGTCTTGGCGCTGAGGAGCTCCACCGTCCCGCTTGCCACCTTCCTGCAGACGTCTTCCACGTCGAGCCCCTCGGCGAACTC
>CAZWMA010000025.1:0-4009 GCA_964634735.1 uncultured Nitrososphaerota archaeon | reverse complement strand
GAAAGCAATAGTTGTTTATGACACAACCTATGGGAACACAAAAAAAATCGCGGAAACCATCGCCGAGACGCTGAAAGAATCCGGAATGGAAGTTGACGTCTCACACCTGAAAGACGCAAGACCGAACGCAAAGGAACATCATCTGTTAGTTATCGGTTCCCCCACAAAGCTTGGCACAATGAGCTTTGCCATGAAATTCTTTTTGGGCAAGTTCAAGAACGAGGAATGGGCGAACAAGCCTTTCATAGCCTTCGACACCGAGAATCCGGAGAACATTGTGAACGCGCAAAAAGAGAAGAAGGAGTGGAGCGCGGGCGAGAAGATCGCGGAGAGACTCAGGGAGAAGCAGATGAATCAGCTGATGCCTGTCCTGAAAGCCCTTGTGATTGGGCAAAAAGGGCCTCTTGTGGAAGGCGAAATCGCGCGGACAAAAGATTATTCAATGCAAATCGCAGCCAAGTTGAAGTGATGCCGCTGAAACTGGACTGAAATCCTTGGCGAGCTATTTATCTATAGTCGTCAAAATCATGATAAATATTATGATGCGGCTGTCCATGAGTCAATTAAGTAGGGATGTTTGGTCGACCGTAAAAAATTAGTAAGTAAAGGACTAAACTGAAGAATGAAACGGAGACGTTGAGACGCATAAGAAAAAAACATCGCGGTGCTCTTTATGTTAAGTCTCAATAGGGCTATTTACGATAAATACATTGAATTTTTAGCATTAGACGCTGTCATTTCCAAGTTAGATGAACGTGGCTGGCATTGGTCTCCAGCACCAAAACTCAACCAGAGGGGTTTTGATCTAATCGCCATAAAAAATAGCAGAGAAATCAAGATTGAAGTAAAAGGCAGGGGCATCGGTAAGTATTCAAAAAAACAAGAAAATGACAATAGGCGACACTTTAATTTTTCAAAGGCACAATACGACACCAGCGACTACTTCATCCCAGTATTTGTCTCGCCCAAGTTCAAGACATGCGTTGTCATTCCTAAACGAGAATTTGATAAATTCACTACCCCGAAAAAACCATATCGGATCACTTTAGATATCGATACCAAAAATGATAATGCTATTAAGCCCAGAAGATATCAGGACGGCCGAAAACTTGACCCAAACAACTGCCGTGAGGGATGGGAATTATTAAACTGTCAATAATTGGCAGGCATTTTCATTCAACTGCCGCGTTTTACATTTTTGCATGAAGTTCGCAAATAGCCGATTGTATTTAATCTTCGAGCCATAGATCAAGGACAGGAAGGAGGCAATGCCCGCTGTGGGGAAGCTCTAATCAATAGTCTCAGTATTGGGAAAAGAGATGGTCAGAGCATTTTCTGAGCATATAAGATTAACATCTGGCATCTTCAAATCTTCCAGCTGAGTGAGCTGCCAGTAAAAGTAGTTCTTCAAAAATACCGACCATTTCGATCCCATGTGATGTGCCAAATTTATTATCATTTTATTCCCATGACGGCTCTCGTGATAACTGGCCCAATTTGAAGCACGACAATATACCTCGCATAAAACTTTTCGAAAACCTATCGAATTCTTTGGCATGAGTTCTGCATCATTAAACTCTTCAAATATTTCCTGACCCGTTTTTCGTGAGACCGCTTCAAATCGCTCCATTTCGATTAAATCAAACATCGTTTTTAGCACTTGTCCTTGAATGAGCTTGCTGTCATACTGTTTGGCAGGGAAAATAATGTTGACATATTCCTTGAGAATGCGATTCACGGTCGAATTTAGTGAGATATTCTCATTCGCGGCGATTTCTTTTAATTTTTTTGTCGTCTCTTCTTCTATCCTAAAAGTTCTTAATGGCATTTCTCGATGCATTTTTTCATTGCGCAGCATGAGCCCCAGCTTACTTACTATATGGCAATTACCACATAAAAATATATCACCTGTGATACTTTCGAACACTAAGTGGACGTTGAATTAATATTATTTTTTTTAATACATATCATCTTGAGCGCATTAAATGCGCTATGAACTTATACAAAAAAAAGGAGTGAAACATATTTGAGAAGAGGAGTTTCAGTAGCACCAAGATTCAGGAAAAACTACGCTACAATGGAAGAAGTTCAGAACATCCACAACGCTGCAAATTTCATTCTGGAACACGTTGGCGTCGGCGATGTATCGCCGAAGCTATGCAAGACATACAAGGACCTCGGGTGCATCGTTGACGAAGAAAAAGGCGTCGTCAAGATACCACAAGCCCTAGCCGACGAAGCCGCCAACAAGATACCTGTCTCGATGATACTGCCCGCCAGGAACCCGGTGAACGACATACTTGTCGAAGCTGGAACAGGGCACACCATTGTTGGTGGATTCGGCCTGATGTCTACCATGGCTGAATTTGATCCAAAAACAAGGACTTCAATTTACAGGGACTGTACAAGGGACGACATGTGGAGGTACCAAAAGCTTGTCGAATACTTCCCAGAGTTTGACGAAACCAGCATGATACCCATGCCAATGGACCTCACCGCCGAAGGCTTGCCCGTGGACATCCACGAGACCAACTCTACTCTCCAGTGCAACACCAAGCACATGTGGCATATAGACGCCCTTGACCACGTTGAAGAATACGCGATGTTGGCGGCAGAGATCCTTGGTGGCAAAGAAGAGCTTCAGAAGAGGCCCATAATCACCCTCCATACGGACACCCCAGGAATGACCTATGGGAAGAAGACAAGCGACAGGATACAGGGATGCCTTGACGGCTGGGCTAAGGGGATACCCCTGCTCACCGACTTTACAGACGTCTGCTTCTCTGGGTTCATGGGTCCTGCAACCATAGCTGGATCATATGCGGTCACTGTGGCAGCCTCATTGGCGCAAGCAGTGGCGCTGGCAATACACCACCCCGGGAAGATACCCACCATGACATATGAACTCATCATGCCCGTGGACAATTACACGCAAGAGAGCACCGGCGTCCTTAACAACACCTTTGACTTCGGCGAGATGCTGAATGCGACATACTGGCACAATGCCTATTCTGCCCCGCATGCAACAATGTATCCTGCATGCAGTGCGGGCGGCTTCGACAACGGTTATGGCGCCGATACGCAGAGCGGATACGGCTTACCGAACATGGTTCGTGCGCTTTTCGCCGGGTCTGATCAGATGGGGATCTGGCCGGTTCTGGCCTTCGGCATACGGCCCGAGGGTTACGCCATCAATGCTGAAGCCATCCGTGCCCTCAAGCGCCTCGTGGAAGAGAAGGACCTTTCGGCTGAAGCCTTCCAGTCGCCCAAATGGATCGGCAGGGAACCGAGAGGAGGCTTTGAGGAAGACGAGGAGACGCTCGAGCTCCTCAAGAACTTTGCATGGTCTCCACAAGACGACGGTTATGGCTTGCTAGAGCGGAGGCAGTACCTGCAATGGATTACTGACAAGAAAACTATGGACGACCGCGCCTACGAACTGACCGAGAAGATCGTCAAGGAGTTCCCGAACCCGCTGCCGCCCAAGGACGTCAAGGAGAGGATGGACAAGATGGTCGCGCAGTGGGACGAGAAGTACAAGGTGAGGTAATCGCCATGGCACAGCAAGAGATCCTAGCCAAGCTCGCAAAGGCCATCGTCGACCACAGCAAGACCGGAGCGGTAGCGGCCGCCAACGAGGCTGTAGCCGCCGGGATGGAGCCTGTTGAAACCATACAGAACGGCCTCATGGTGGGAATAAAGCAAGTGGGCGACAAGTTCGGCCGCTTCGAATACCCCCTGCCGTACGTGCTCCTCGCCTCGCAGGCGATGCAGCAGGCGATCGACGTCCTCATGAAGAACGCCCCCGTTGGCACGAAGCGCGAGGAGAAGGGCAAGGTGGTCATCGGCGTGGCGTACGGCGACATACACTGCATCGGGAAGGACCTCGTAAAGACCTTCCTCAGCATAAACGGGTACCACACCTACGACCTGGGCACCGAGGTCCCGACTGAAAAGTTCATCGGGAAGGCCGAGGAGGTCAACGCAGACATCATCGCCATCAGCGCCA
>CAZWMA010000024.1:0-6569 GCA_964634735.1 uncultured Nitrososphaerota archaeon | reverse complement strand
ATCTCCGGAATAGTCAAAGACCTGAGTGTCTACAACCTCATCAATCTCCGGTTCCAGCGTCTCAGGATTGACGTTGATTACCTTCTCTCCAATCTTGATGCCTCTTATATTCCTTGGTCCAGCAACAGTAAGTATGTCGGTGTCGCCAGTGAAACATGCGTTAAGGTATACCTTCAATGCCTGTTGGACGACCTTGTAGAACGACCTCTCGTCCGCCGGAAGGGCGGGGTCCTTGGACATCGGCTTGAACCACTTCACCCGGACGTCCTTGAGCAAGCCGATCACTGAGGACATCATCCCGGTGCGCTTCCTGCAGACCCAGTGATCCGTCCCGGGCACCATGTTGGACCTGCACTCGGGGTGCCTGCACTCGACGGTCTCGTAGCTGAGGTTCCAGTGCGAGATGATGCTCGGGTAGAGGCTCGCGAAGTCGAGGACCACGACGTTGAAGAAGGCGCCGGACTCAGGCTTGATGACGACCGCGCCTTGGTACTTCTTGCCCTTGATTATAGCAGTGGTTGAAGAGCCCCCCTTCATCTCCTCGATGTCCTCCCTCCGGGGTATTAGGCAATTCTTCGCCCGGTGCTCGAAGTAAAATAGGTTCCGTATCCAGCTCGAGACGCCCTGCCGGGTCGCGTCTTCCATCGAGAGCCGGGATATCCTCATGATGAGTGTCGTGAGGTGCATGACGACGTTGGAGTTCTCCTGCGTCAGCTTTAGGGTGATGAACGAGTCCCGGAAGCAGTACGACGCCAAATCAAGGTAGTCCAGGTCGTTTATCGGCTTGTCGAGCGGTATCTTCTTCATCTTCAGGAGCGCCTCGGATATCGCGTTGAGCGAGGTCTCCTTGTACGCGAAGCTGAAGGCGTAGATCTGGATCGCGTGGTTGTGGAAGAACTTGTACAGGTCGAAGTGGATCGCCGTGGGCATCAGAGCGATCTCCCGGCCCATGTTGATCGGTATCTCGTCCTTCCGGAGCCCGAGGACCTGCGCTCGCCTCCACAGGTAGTGGAGGTCGAAGTTGTCCCCGTTGAATGTCATGACGATGGGGTAGTCCAGGAAGTACCGGAAGAGCTCCTTCAGAAGCGAGAGCTCGTCGTCGTAATACGAGAGCACGGTCTCGTTCGGCAGCTCCTTCGGCCTTGTTCCGTCGACCCTGCCCGCCCGCCTCAGTATGAGGACCCTCTTCAGCCCGTCCGAACCTGCCAGCGAGACGCAGATGACGGCGTTCCTCGCGACCTCCGGGTCAGGGATGCGGTCCTGCGCCTCGGTCTCGACCTCGATGTCTATCGCGACGCGCCTATAGTCCGGGACCGGGCTGACGAGGAGCGGGAACCACTCGTAGAGCGACTTGAGGAACTCCGGCGACGCCTTCGGGAACTTCTCGTTTATGGCGTCGGTCGGGACGTTCACGCCCTCCCTGACGAGGGACCCCTTGGAGATCCGGTAGATGCTGCCCGGTATGAGCTGCCGGTCGAGTATGTAGCAGTCCCTGTACCTTATGTGGTCCTCCCACGAGGCGTCCAGGTACTCCCTAATGCTGTCAGAGCGGCCTCCGACGGTGGTCGGGTCCTTCCCGGTGAGCATCGTCATCGTCGTCATGCGGTCGTTCAGGAGATCGAACTTGTTGACCTCCTTCGATGCGGCTGCGTCGAAGCCTGGGTGCGATGCTATCCGTCGGTTCGCCAAAGCCTCGTTTAGCGGGATGTTGGTCAGCAGGTATGGCTGGTGCCCGGTGTTGTCGTACCAAAAGACGGTCTTCTTCCGCTCGATGTCGTAGAGCTTGACCAGCGCCTTTCGCTTCTTGCCACTGTATGATACGGATAGTATGACACAGGCCCCAGTGGACTGCGGGGCTTCTGCCTCGAATGAAGAGGCCTCGATTATGTCCTCCGGCTCGGGTTCCCTGTAAGGGGCTTCGCCTTCCTCCGGATCGTCTGCCTCCTCGTCTGGCTCCTCCTTGACATCAGGGTTGCGGCGGGGCTCTGCGCCTGCGAACTTCTGCGAGGATTGTTTCTCGGCTGGCGGCTTTGCCTCGGGCTTGGAAGGCAGCTTCTCCTTTTCAGCCTCCTTCGGCTTCTCCTTCCCCTTCTGCCCTGTCATGAATTGGTCCAAGCCGCCCATAAGCCAAAATCCTTCTCATAGAAAGAGAGGGCAGTACTGCTATTTAATCGTCAGCATAAGACGGGGCGGCGATGCGCCGCTAACCCGAGAGTCGCCACTTCTCCAGCTTATCCTCTCCGGCATGCGCCTTCTTGAACTTCTTGTAGTGCGCCTCGCAGAGGTAGAGTCGCCCGCCCTCGGCCACGGGCATGCCTGCCTTTGACATAGTGACCGCATACGACGGGGAGAGAGACTTGACTGCCATTCCTGTGCATCCCTTGACGGAGCATGGTTCGCCCTTCTTGACTTTTCCCATTTATGACCACGGAGTACAATTCGTTGTCATGGGATTTATCCTTTCTGCGCCATCGCATCGGGCGCCGTGCGGAAACCGAAATATCAATAAATAGGAAAATGCATTCGAGTAGGTGCGGAGGGCCCGTGGTCTAGTCTGGATCAGGACGCAGACCTGTGCCAATTGCGATGGCATGGGGGCGTAAGCCTGCGGATCCAGCTGGAGCAGACAGCCTGATATCTCGGGTTCGAATCCCGACGGGCCCACCATTTTTCAGGTGTGAACGCTAAAAACATTACTGCAGAGTAGATTATGTTGAGGGTTATACGGTCCAAATAGCGTCATGTGATATAGGCACAATTATTAATTTGAGGGCTCTTATCCGCCATAATTGTCTATTTGGAGGTTTAGCAATGGTTTTGTTACAGCTTGCCCTCGATTTCATCAGTCTTGATGAAGCGATTGGCGTTGCGGAAAAAGCACAGGCTTATGTTGACTGGATCGAGGCGGGAACACCGCTCATCAAATCCTGTGGCGTTGAGGCGGTACGCGTTTTGAAGAGTAAGTTCTCTGAAAAAAAGATTGTAGCAGATATGAAGATAATGGACACAGGAGCTTTGGAAGTGAAGCTCGCTTCAGATGCAGGCGCTGATGTTGTAACTGTGATGGGAGCTGCCGACTTGAGCACTATTGCAGAGGCAATCGCTGAGGGGAGGCGTCTGGGAAAGATTATCGTAGTCGACACGATAGGGACTGAAGCTGAGAAGATTGAGGAGATTGAGAGGATGAGCCCTGATTACATCTGCCCCCATGTCGGTATAGACCAGCAGAGAAGGGGGGTCATGCTCGAGGACGTTATCAGGAAGACAAAGATAACAATTCCGATGGCAGTGGGAGGAGGCATTAATGCTAAGACTGCAGGGGAGTTTGTCAAGGCAGGTGCCAAGGTGATAATTGTCGGTAATGCCATAACACGTGCCAAAGATGCCAAGGCAGAGGCCAAGAGGATAAGAGAAAGCATCGATCGCGCTGAAATGACCAAATAGGAGAATGCAATAAAAATATCCCTTGCCAATCAAATGGCCAAAAAAATTGGCAAGACTCCATTCAACTCTGGGTTCCATACCCATTCATGTCGGGATACCGACGGGGCTATCAATTTTCAATGTTTCTCTATTTTATCATGATAAGATATGGGCTCGAAAGAGACTGATGCTACTCTTTAGTGTAAAGAAAAGCGGGAAGGAAAGTGAAGCCCAGTCTTGAAGATCAGGATGATAAAAAATCATTTTTGCACTAAATCCGCTGCCATTGTCGCCACGCCCATCTCCAATGAGTCATGTATCAAGCTATTCTCGCCTAGTTCTCTAAATGCTGCCTTGGTCAGACCGACAGGGATTGCGGGGACCGAGAAAATCTTCCCCTTTGCCATGCCTCCTTTTATCAAACCCATTCCAGGTGCAGCTAGCAACACGAGGTTTGCCATGCCGAGGCATTCACTCATTGAGGAGCAGGAGTATAAGTTACTGGAGTACGTCTGTGCCAGCGCCTGCACCTTTTCTCTGACAATATCATAGGTGAAGACCTGCGCCCCTTTCCGACACAAATAAGCCGCAGCAGAGGCCCCTACTCGCCCCGCTCCAATCAGTGCAACAGGCTTGCCTTCCAGTCCACCAGCCCTTATCTCAAGTGCCGCGGAGTAGGCACGCCCAGTAGCATCGTGATTCAGTGAAATAGCTCTGCTCCTCAAATTAATGCCAATGAAAACATTGTCGTCTGCAGCGAATACCATGCTGCTCTCCCTGCATGCTTGGGCGAAGCCCCCCACATCGGGCGCTTTCGAGACATCCGAGTTAAGACCAATGTGGGAGAGAATGGACGCAACCGCCTCCGAAAAGCCATCGATTATCCCCTTGCCGGAGGTTATAGGTATGACCTTGCACCTGTGCCCCTTGAAAGCTGCACTCAAGTTGCCATTGTACCCAGAGGCGAGTTTCGCGATATCAATCAAAGATCCTCCGACAGTTTTCATGAGTTCCCTGTCGTGGGAGGCGATGCCCCCGGGTATGCCAGAGACACTTCTAGATGTCAATCTCGTCATAGGCGCTTTTAATCCCCCAAGGTGAAGTGTCCTCAATAGTGGCACTATAATCTGAGGAAATAGATTTAACTGTTTCTTCCATCCTCGCCTTCGCCTTCGCAAGGCTTGAGTCGATGGCAATTAGGGTCGCCACTCGCTTGCCGTTGCATTTATGCGAAAAGTTGGTGATTGCCTCGTCAACGCTATAAAATTGCTTTTCTATGCCTATGCCGCTGGCATCCGAGAGTGCGTGTTCGGCGGTGACCTTAAGCTTAGAGCCTTCGAGGATCAGGTGCTGGTAAATCACCGCTTTAGCGTTGTGCAAGGCAATCGGTGGAAGTGAGTTTTCTGTAAAAAGCCTGAAAAGTAGCTCCACCATGTTGACACCGGTGGAGTGGTACACAACGGTGGGCGTTTGGCTTGGTATCCTCGCGTTGGCTTCAATGGTTTCTACCCTGTTTCTCCTAAGCACTGTCTGAATGTCGGTCAACCCGGTCAGATTGAGCCCTTCAACAAGCTTCTTGCCTTGGCTAATCGTTCCTTTTGCAGCCGATTCCAAGGTGCACGGTGCGATGACCCTCTTACAGCCATAGCTCTCATCGAACTCAAGGCAGGTCACCTGGAGGGGTAGAGGTGAGCCGCCCATCCCTATCAACTCAAGAGAGAGGAAATAACCTGAGGCATATTCCTGAACGATGTATCTACTCCTTTGCTCCTTCAGGTGGTTTGAGGCTGCTTCCAGTTCCGCTTTATCTCTCGCAAAGCTAATCCCCCTACTCCCACTTCCGTTTACTGGTTTTACGATGACCGGAAACGACAAGCTGTGGGAGATTTTTGGAAATGGCATATCGTTCCTCTTGCAGAACCTTGCGAAAACTTCCTTGGAGCAGGTTGTGGTAAAGGCTTTACTGTCTTGCATAAATCTCACCTCTGCCTTCATGCACAGGCGTTGCAGAGCCTTTAGAGCATTTGTATCCTCAAGGGCAGGCAGGACTGCGTCTGTCTCAGAGATAACCTTCAGTGCTGCAGCCGGTTCATTTACAACGTCGATCTTGTAGAATTCATCTGCCAAAGTCAATGCAGGAACCGAAGACGCCTTATCGACGAGAATCGTTCTGAAGCCGGCCTTTCCGGACAGATATGCAGCTTCCATGCCTTGGAGACGCCCACCAACGATGCAGATTGTTGGAGCCATCGGGATCAACCTCTGTGGAGGATAGCCTTCTCGTCATCCACCCACTTCTGGTAATCCTTCCTCGACCCCAGCTCGAGGCCAAGCCGTTTCAGGTAAGGCATGATGCCCTCCACAGTTCTCTGACTGCTGGCTATACCAAGATCCGCTTGCGCCACGCCGTGCAGCCCTGCTTCAGGGGGTATGATTGACGTCACGACATTCGCCCCTGCCATTATCCTGAGCTCCAGCCCCTTCGCACCATCGACGTCATATGACGCCGGGATGAGCCGGTCTTGAAGCACAAGCCTCATGAGCGCAATGGACCTCATCTCGTCGAGGATTGGCGGGGATGAGGTGCTCCCTAAGGGGGTCCCCTGCTGCGGGATAAGCCCCATTGCCCTTGCCTGGTGCACTCCCGATGCCTTCATGTCCATAATAGAATCAATAACGTCGTTCCCTGTTTCACCGACGCCTTGAAGTATTCCATCCTCGACGAGGAGACCTTGCTTCATTGCAGCTTTCCTTGCATCAGCCCGGGCGTTGTAGGATTGCCTCGGCCTCAGCTTGGCAAACAATCCTCTGTTGTGGGTTTCCTGGTAAAGCGCGTACCAATCAACCCCTGCACTCATCAAGTTGGCGAGGATCTCACTCGGAACAACACCCGGTGATACCATAATCGGCAGGTCATACTTTGTTTTTATGGCTTTGCATATATCTAGCAGGGGTTTGTAGCGACCAGCTCCGATTATTTCTGGGTCCTCTCCCATAGTTATGTCAACCAGATGCACCTTGAGTTCATCAAGTCTATTGATTGCTTCCATTGTGTCTTCGAGCCCCATGCGATATCTAGGCGGCAGCCTATTGGGCATACAGTAATAGCAGAACGTGCAGCTGTTTCTGCAGAAAGTCGAGAAGTA
>CAZWMA010000023.1:0-12703 GCA_964634735.1 uncultured Nitrososphaerota archaeon | reverse complement strand
CCTCTATCATAAATGGTCCAATTCCAATTTAAATTAGCGCTATGCTTGCGCTAGACCAATAACTGCCTCCCTCGCAGCTCGATTTGAACGCCAGTCCTCCCCAAAAAAGAGCTTAATATCGCCTGGGACAATATCTAACCGTCAGAGAAGGAATAAGGAAGATGCCCCCCCAAAAGGTCGCAGTCATACTCGGGACAAGGCCCGAGATCATCAAGATGTGCCCCGTGATAAGGGAGCTGGAGCGCCTATCAATGGATTACTTCGTGCTCCACACCGGTCAGCACTACTCCTACAACATGGACAAGATCTTCTTCGAACAGCTCCGCCTCCCCGCTCCCGGGTTCAACATCAATGTCGGCTCCGGAAGCCACGCAGAGGAGACCGGCAAGATGCTCATCGGCATAGAGGGTATCCTCCGGAACGAGGCGCCCACAGTCGTGCTCGTCGAAGGCGACACGAACACGGTCCTCGCAGGCGCCCTGACCGCCGCCAAGATGCACATCAAGGTCGGGCACGTCGAGGCAGGTCTAAGGAGCGGGGACATGTCCATGCCAGAGGAGATCAACCGGATAATGGCTGACCACATCTCCGACCTCCTCTTCGCTCCCACGGATGCCGCGAAGGCGAACCTCGTCAGGGAGGGGCTCGGCGGTCCGCGGGTCCATGTGACGGGCAACACGATAGTGGACGCGGTACACCAGAACCTCGCTCTCTCTCGGGAAATCAACACCAAAAAGGTGGCTGGAACCGGGAAGTACTTCCTGGTGACGATGCACAGGCAGGAGAACGTCGACGACAAGCGTCGCCTCTCCATGGCTATGGGCGCACTCCAGTCCCTTGCAGAGCGGTTCGGCAAGGAGGTGGTTTACCCGATGCACCCGAGGACGAAGAAACGGGTTCAGGAGTTCGGGATAAAGCCGGGCAGCATGGTCAAAGTGATGGAGCCTGTGGATTACCTGACATTCCTGAGGCTCGAGAGCGAGGCTGAACTCATTCTGACCGACTCCGGGGGGCTGCAGGAGGAGGCTTGCATCCTGAAGGTTCCATGCGTGACTCTCCGGGAGAACACCGAGCGCCCCGAGACCGTCGATGTCGGGGCCAACGTGCTGGCCGGGACGGACCCTGCCCGGATACTTGCCGCCGCCGAGGAGATGCTCGGGAGGAAGAGGTCATGGAAGAACCCCTACGGCGACGGGAAGGCTGCCGAGAAGATCATCAAGATCATTCGGTAAGCCAATTCCAGAAGGCGCCGCTCTCCGATATAGTCCAAAAAAGGTATGGGGGCGCCGCGAGCCCTCTTTGGAAAAACTCGCACGACGCCAGGCTACGGCTCCCTGTCGATCCCTTCGTGGGCGAGCTCCAGCGACTCAACTGCCACATCGTTCCCCTTTGCCACAAGCGGGCTCTGCGAGTATGCGACCGGCCAAGCTTGACTCACCTTCAATGTAGCCGATGGCTTTCCCTCGTCATTCAAGATAACGATCTTGATGTCCTTCCGCTGGGCCTTCCCCTGGGTCGCCTGCTTCCACCAATTTGCCAATTCGAGGGAGCCTGTCATGCCCCTCTTCAGAATGATGCTTCCGTGCTTAATCCTGCCCGGGAGCTTCCTCACGCCGGCCTTGAGGTCCTGCCCTTCCCTGTACTCTATCTCCTCAATCCTGCCCTCTGTGAAGGCTACGCTTGAGAATCCTGCTTGGGCGTTTCCGATCTGCACCATGAACCTGAAGTTTGTATAAGGGTCGTTTCTTGTTGCCATATTCACTCCTCCTTGCATCTATCGAGGGTATCCATCCCATCTGGCGCCTCACTCCTCCTTACGTAGCCGATTTGCCTGTAGAGGTTGATGTCGTGCTTGGTCGTAGTGATGTACTTCGTATTGGCGAGGTCTTTGTATATGACCGTCACATTGAACTGCGTTGGCTGCCCACCAGTGAAGTAGGATGCGCTCGTGTCGAGGAACGTCGATATCCGCTTTCCGGGGGCGAGGAACGCAATCTCTCTGAAGAGCGGAAGGCTGTTCATCGGCTTTGTCCCACCGACCCCGCTGAAGAGCACATCGAAGGCGACGTTAACGTTCTTGGCTGGCTTTGTCTTGCTGTAGTTCTCGACTGATATGAAGAGCAGGCCATCATCGAATACGAAATCCGCGAAGACGTATGCGGTGCCCGCGTTCATGTCATCCGGGGGCTTGACAACCGCCGGAGGAAGAACCGGGCTGCTATTGCTATTGCTGACCGAGATTTCTTGGAAACCCATGCTATGCATTAATGCGCAGCGAATATTAAACCAACCTCCGAGGAGAACCCGGCACGTGTTGGGCGCCCTAATTGGCACCGGGGGCTTTGCACGGCAGGCCCGCCTTCTAAACCGAATTTTTTACTTTTTAAAACACTACTTTTTATTTTCTAAATAATGCGATTCTGATGGTTTAGCTCGGCAGCAAGCATCCTGGACGAAAAGGGCTAAATCCGGCTGAGGAGTAAATTTACACAAGCAGGTTTGATCCGATGCTAGTTCTCGTCACCGGCGGCTCAGGCTTCATAGGAACTCACCTAGCCCGGCTTCTCATGGACAAGGGGCACGAAGTCCGCGTGCTAGACCTCGTGGAGCCCAGGGCGACCGGAACGGATTACGTCAAGGGGGACGTCAGGTCCTTCGATGACATCGCAAAGTCGATGAAGGGCGTGGACGCAGTTGTGCACCTCGCCGCCCTCATTAGCGTCGATGAGTCAGTGAGGAAGCCTGCAGAGTACCATGCTACCAACGTCACCGGCTCACTCAACGTCATGAGGGCATGCGTGGTTGCCGGGGTCAGACGGATGGTCTACTCCTCGTCGGCCGCCATCTACGGGAATCCCGCCACCCTCCCCCTCAGGGAGGACTCGCCGGCAGCGCCGATATCGCCATACGGAGCGACCAAGCTCGCCCCAGAGCTATACGCGAGCGCATTCCATGGCTCCTACGGGCTCTCGCCAATCATACTGCGCCTCTTCAACGTCTACGGTCAGGGGCAGGTCATCAACGACTACTCCGGCGTCATAACGCGGTTCATCGAGTGCGCAAAGGCTGGGAAGCCGCCGGTCATATACGGGAACGGCGAGCAGTCAAGGAGCTTTGTCAACGTCAGGGACGTAGCCGAAGCCATATACCTCGCATTATCATCCCGGATTGCAATCGGCACGTTCAACATCGCAGCCGGGGCGCCGGTCACCATCAACGAGCTTGCCCGCATGACGCTATCAGCTGCTGGCAGGGATGGCATAATCCCCATCCACCAGGATCCGCGCCCGGGAGACATAACACACAGCTACGCCGACGTGTCGAAAGCCCGCCTCGTTCTTGGTTTTGAGCCAAAGGTAAAGCTCGAGACTGGGCTGAAAGAGCTTATCCGAGGGTAACAGGGCATTGCCGATCCTCTTCACGCATCTCCTATTCGGGCTTGCCGCGTCCGGAATCGCCTTAGTGGCATACCGCAAGAGCCACCTTCCCCTCTTCTTCTTGGGCTGTTTAACATTCGCCTTCATAATGCCCGATATAGACCACCTCCTTAGGTGGGAGCCGTCCATGACTGGGTTAATTTTTCCGACCTCCGTCGCCGACCTTGTCAAGGGGATTTTCGGACCAAGGGAACCATCGCTGCTGCACAACTGGATCTTCCCCGGGCTCGCAATCGTGTCCACCGTTGCGCTGCGCAAGCTCGATGACAGATACTGGAGATATGCTGCCGCCATCGCCATCGGCTGGGCCGTTCACTTCGCGCTGGACGGAGTCATGCTGTTCTGAAAATCAGGAAGCCGGGCGCAGAATTCAGGCAGCCTTCACTTCATTACCTGTTTGTAGTACTCCACGGTCCTGCGTATGCCCTCTTCCAGGCTCACCTTTGCCTTGAACCCCAGCACCTTCTCCGCCTTCGAGGTGTCCGCAAGAGTCTCCTTGACATAGTTCTTGATAGGGTTGGGGATGCGCTTCGGCTTTACAGAAGTGCCCAGCGCCGAGTTAAGGAGCTCGATGATCTTATTGAATGACGTCGTGCATCCTGTGCCCACGTTGAAGAAATCGCACTTGATATCCGACTTCATCGCGAGCATATTCGCCTCTACAACGTCATCGACATACGTCAGGTCCCTCGTCTGCGAGCCGTCGCCGTATATCACCGGCACCCTTCCCGCCATCAGATCCCACGCGAACTGCGATACATTGTTGGCGAACTTGCCCTTGTACTCCTCGTGGGGACCGTAGACGCTGAAGTACCTCAGCCCGACAAGCCGAACGCCGTATAGCTCCGAGAAGAGCGATGCGTAGTGCTCCCTTGCGAAGAACGAGTACTCATAATACGAACCGGGCTCCACCGCCATCCCCTCGCTGTGCGGAGGCTTGCACCTGCTGTAGAGGCTGCTCGTGGACGCGTAGACGACCGGGAAGTTGTGCCTCCTAGCCGCCTCAACAACATTCATGAAACCCCTGAGGTTGATGTCGACTCCCTCGCGCGGGTCAGGGCTGAACATCGGCGCTGACGAGCGGGCGGCATCGTGGAAGACGCCGTCGACTCCCTTGCACGCCTCCTCCACCAGCCACGCGTACCTCACATCCCCCTTGAGGACCTTCACCCCGGGGATATTGCCTTCGTTGCCAAGCGAGAGGTCGTCTATCACCACGACCTCATTTCCATCGGCGATGAGCCGCCTGACTATGTTGCTGCCTATGAAGCCGGCTCCGCCAGTGACAAGGAATCTCATGCTTCGACCTTTAGCCTTCTCCAATATTATTCTTTTTGCTACCGGTCGCGCGAATTCGCTGGAACCTTTTATTAACAAAGGGCATCGATACTGTATCGCATCGGTGGAGCTTCCATGAAGCGGCTGGCATTCCTCGACTCGATGAGAGGATTTGCAATTCTGATAATGATGGTTCTGCACGCCTTCTCATTCTCGATGTTCGACCCATCACAAGGCGCGCAGTACCTCAACCCGGAGATGCCCATAGTCCGCGCCCCCGGGGACCCGCTGGCAACGGTCTTCGGGATATTCTTCTTCGTGACGGGCATAAGCCTGGCGGTCTCAGTCTATAACCGGCGTAGGAGGCAGGGCTTCCCTGCAATGCTCCGGCACTCTGCCATACGCGCGTTCTTCCTGGTTGCTGCGGGAGTATCCATGATCGCGCTCCCGTCGATGAGCCTCGACCTTACATTCTTCCTGAACGGGCGCGAGCCCATATCTCTCATAGGGCTGGCCGACCTCTTCGCCCTCCCCTTCGTCTTCAAGCTCTCATGGCGAAGGCTACTGGCGCTCTCCGTGGGCTCATTCTTCGCGGTCGCCGCCCTTCTGACGACGCCCTTTGCGAATAACCTGTTCTTGGGCGCAACCCCCCTAATCCTTACGGGGCCTTATGCAATCCTTAAGAACTTCCCACTCGTTTTGCTCGGCGCAACCATCGGCTCCCACGTCATGACTGAGGGGCTCATCAGGAAGAGGTGGCTCATAATCTCCGGGGCTGCCATGCTCGCTACATATGCCATGCTGACAAACTTCGCCTACACGGGCGAGTTCCCGCCCCACTCGGTCTACTACTTCACCATACCGCTCGTTGCCATAGTTGGGCTGCTTGGGACTCCTTTCTTCGAGATGGCTGAGGAGAAGAAGATAAAGCTCCTGCCGCTCGCTGTATTCGGCAGGACCGGGCTCTTCGTATACGCCGCCCAGATCGCCATCCTTGCCCTCTACGTCCTGTACGTCCCCCACGAGGCGGGCATATCGACGTTCCTCCTTCTTACAGGGCTCACAATCGCCGTGCTCTGGCCGATATCATACGCCTTCGCGAGGAAGCGCTGGGGGAACCTCAGGGAGACCTACGGGGAGATCGGCTCCGCCTAAGACTGCGCCTTCTTGTGACCCCTGCGCCTCATGAGATATTCCGCCCACTTCCTCAGCTCCACGACAATGAAAGTAGCAGCGCAGAGCGCACCTACCATCAGCCACATGTTCAAGTCCAACGGGACTATGCCGAACCAGTCTGGGGCCCCGTAGACCGCGAAGAGCTGGAGGGCTACGCCGATGCCTGTCCCGACGAAGATCCACTTGTTTATCGTAAGGCTTCTCTTGATGTTGATTATGAACGGCTCGCTCTCCTTCTGCGCCAGTATTCCGTTCACCCACTGGGAGAAGACGACCGCCGTGAATGTGATTGAGAGGACCTCGACATAGGTGTACCTGCCTAGCATTGCCCAGTAGCCGATGAAGTTGATTACGCCCATGATTAGGCCGAATGTGAGTGTCCTCCCCATCTGCACCTTATCGAAGAACTGCCCCTTCGCCTTGTTCGGGGACCGGCGCATCACGTCCCCCTCCGCCTTTGCCAGCGCGAAGAACTTGTCCTGAGTTCCATCGGTGACGAGGTTCTCCCAAAGGATCTGTATCGGGAGCATCGGCATCGGCAGACCCGCGAAGATGGAGAACGTTATGAGAAATATTTGGTGGAGCCCGGTGGATATGAGGTAGTAGACGACCTTGCGTATGTTGTCGGCTATCACCCTGCCCGTCTTAATGGCGTCGACTATGACCTTCAGGCTGTTGTCCGTGATTATCATCTTGGCAACTCCCTTCGCAGCCTCGGTTCCGGAGCCCATTGCAATGCCCAAGTCCGCCACCTTCAGCGCCGGGACGTCGTTTATGCCGTCGCCGGTGACCGCGACGATCTCGCCGTTCTCCTGGAGCGCCTTAACGACCCTGTACTTCGTCTCCGGCAGCACCCTCGCGAGGACCGTTGCCCCCTTGAGCGCCTTGTAGACGTCGTGCACCGGCAGCGCCTCGATGTCCTTGCCGAGGAGCACCTTGTCCCCCTCCTCCCAGATGCCCACCGACTGCGCTATCGCCTTCGCCGTCAGGGGGTAGTCGCCGGTTATCATCATCACCTTTATTCCAGCCTTCTTGGACGTCAGGACTGCCTCCCTGACCCCCTCCTTCGGCGGATCCATGAAACCGATGATGCCGCAGAGGTCGAGCTTCCATTCCTTGGGGTCCTCAGATGTGAACTTGCCCTCGCCGAACGCGAGCACCCTGAGACCGCGCGCAGCCATCCTGTCCTGCGCTTCGCCCATCCTCGATTTGCGCTCCATGTCCGAGTCCATCTTGGCGAGCTCGTCGAAGGCGCCCTTGACGTAGAGCCTCTTCTTGCCATTGGACTCGTTGGCGGTCCCCATCAGCCTGAGCTTCGTGTCGAACGGGTACTCCCAGACCCTCGGGTTCTCCGCCCTCAGCCTGTTGTACTCATCGATGCCGACCCACTGCGCCAGCGCCATGTCCAGCGGATCCCCTCCATTGCCGGAAGAGTCGTTGCAGAGGGATGCTATCAGCCTAAGCCTCTTGCCCTCGCTATCGCACGACTCCTCCTCGCTGACCTTGAGCTTGCCCTCCGTTATGGTGCCCGTCTTGTCCGACGCTATCACGGTGGCGCTGCCGAGCGTCTCAACAGCCGGGAGGTGCCTCACCAGAGTCTTCTTCTTGCTGAGCGCCGTCGCGCCCACGACCATCGTTATTGTGACCACGAGCGGTAGCCCCTCGGGGAGAGCCGATACGAGCTGCGCCACAAGCAGGTATGCCAAGTCCGCAAGAGCCCTGCCCTGAGCGAACCCTATCGCCGTCACCACGGCGAAGAGCACCATGAGGACCGCGACATACCTCTTCGAGAACGATGCTATCGCCCTCGTGAGCGGGCTCTCGGGGGCCGACTCCTTGCCCTTCTCGGCAATCGATGCAAGATAGGTCATGCGCCCTGTCTTAACAACAACGCCGAGGGCGTTCCCCCTGACCGCGGTTGTCCCTGAGAAGAGCATGTTGTCCTGCTCGAACGGCGGCGCCTCCTCGTCGAGGACCATCTCCGGCTCCTTCGAGTCCGGGACAGACTCGCCAGTTATCATTGCCTCGTCAACCATGAACCCCGCGCTCTCGATGAGCCTTATGTCCGCCGATATGATGTCCCCCTCCCCTATCGAGACGATATCCCCTGGCACGAGGTCGGACGATGGTATGCTCGACACCACCCCTCCCCTGATGACGGACATCCTGCTCTCCGTGAGCTTCTTGAGGGCGCTTATCGACGCCTCGGCCCGGAGCTCCTGCCAGAATCCGATCACGCCGTTGATTATGATGATGCCCGCTATCATGATCAGGTCCTGCCACTCGCCCAGCGCCGCCGTAAGCGCCGCCGCCGCGATGAGCACGTAGACCAGCACGCTCTTGAACTGCCTCAGGAAGACTTGGAGCTTCGATGTCTTCTCCTCTGTAAGCACATTCTTACCGTACTTTGAAAGCCTCTCGCAAGCCTCAGATTCGGATAAACCCGTCCGGGAGACTGCCAATCCTGTCATGACTTCATCGGCGGTCTGAGACTGAGGGGGCTTTGAGCGCTGCATAGAAACATATCAACAAACCAATCCAAATTAACCTTTTTCAAAAATTATGGACACATAGGTTTATTTTTTCAAAATATGTGTACCTCTTTAATTGCTCAGGTGTTCCTAGTGTCGTCCTACATCATCTACCTCATTGACTGTTCCGGAAGCATGGGGAAGCAGAACGGCCTCAAGGGAGCAAGGGAATCGAAGCTGGACGAGGTAGCCCGATGCCTTAAAGAAACCCTCTCGAAGGTGGGGCCGGAGGGCATCAGCGACCGCTACGCTATCTGCGCATTCAGGCAGAGAGATTTTGAGACCGCAGAGATCGTAGACCTGCATCACCTGACGTCTATCGGCTCCCAAGGGGCATACGCAGCAGCGCTTGATCGGCTGACGATTATGGGTGCCAAAGGGGGCTCGCCCATAAGCTCGGCGCTAAAGCACGCCATGCAGATGCTAGAGCCCTCATCCAACGGCGAGAAGATCATCATGCTTGTGACCGACACATCAGACACTATCGGTGAGGACCCGCGCCTATCGGTCTACCGCGCCCTTCTTGATGACGTACGGATCAACGTGATTGCACTGGGGAAGGGATCCGACCGGAAGATGCTCGGGCACCTCTCGAAGAAGACCGGTGGAACAATGTTGCTCGTTGAGGATGCGCTCAGCCTCTCGGAGGCGTTGATGTACAGGCGCCGTTCCTTCGAGCTGCCGCCGGAGATCACCACGGCGTCCCGGACCTTCGAGGAGATCAACCTCGCCCTTGGGCGCCTTGAGAGTGAGTACAGGAGGGACCTTCTGGACTCGCAAGAGTATGTCCGGAGGAAGGCCGCACTGAAGCAGAGCATCTCCGACCTCGCCCGGCAGTCAAGCGACGCGCGCGAAAAGGCGGAGCGGGAGCTCTCAAACCTCCTGATGGAGAAGAGCGCCATGATGAGGCAGCTCTCAGACCTCAGACGCCGCTTCGAGTCGAGGGAACTAAACCGGAAGCACTACCTCGAGCTGTCATCGCCAATCGAGGACCGGGTCATATGCCTGAAGGAAGCGATGGCTGTGAAGAAGGTGATACTCGCGCTGCCGTCGGAGGATTACGTCAATCTCCTATAGATGCACAGCCTATGCAACGGCTTCTCCCAAATCACAGGTGCACTACCAAGCCGTTGTCCAGGATCTTTATCGCGTCGTCCGGAAGCTCCTTGCCTATTATGTACTTGTGGCCTATCCTCAGCTCGTTCTCCAGTATCCTTGACCATAGTCGCCCCAAGTCGTGCATCAAATACACTTTTTTTGACCTAGCCTCTTCGACTATTGACACATCTGCCTCATTCAATTGGAGCCTGTTCACCGCATAGATCAATCCTTTAACGTCTTTACTGAATCCCTCGTACTCTACAAAATGCTCCCAGAACGATATGCTGGCGCTCGTGCAGTCGTCCCAAAATTCTTTGCTTTCATTTACGTAGTTGAGAAACGCTTTCAACCTCGCCTCCGGGAGGGTTATGATGCCCATGAACTGCCTCTGCCTATCCATCGTCAAGTAGTCCTCTATTATGCCCTGGAGGAGGGCATTGACCGAGAGCTTCCTGCTGTCTGCCACTTCCTTGAGGCTGTCAAGCGTCTCGTCGTCTGTTGTGAAGCTGCGAAACCGCTGTTTCTTGCTGGGAGCACCGCGTTTAGTCATGTCATACCCTCATGGAAAAATTGCTTTCAACCTCATTTATCATGGTTTGGTATATTTAATACCAAGCCGTTGTCCAGGATCTTTATCGCGTCGTCCGGAAGTTCCTTGCCCGTAATGCACTTGTATCCAACCCTCAGATCGATCTCCGTTATCTTCAGCATCAATTCCCCCAAATCAACGAAGAAAAAAATTCTGTATCCGCCTTCTGAATCGACGCGGTCTATCTTGCAGCCATGCAAGCTCATCTTATCCAAGATCTCGACGTATGTAGCCAGGTCCCTCTTTCCCTCCATGCACTCTGACCAATACTCCCAATAATTGAGGCTCGCACGGGCGGTCTCCTCCCAAAATTCTTTGCTCGCGTCTATATGTTTGAGAAACATCTTGGTCCTCAGCTTGGTGAGGCCCATAACCCCCAAGTGCTCCTTCTGCCTCTCCATCGTCAAGTAGTCCTCTATTATGCCCTGGAGGAGGGCATTGACCGAGAGCTTCCTGCTGTCTGCCACTTCCTTGAGGCTGTCAAGCGTCTCGTCGTCTGTTGTGAAGCTGCGAAACCGCTGTTTCTTGCTGGGAGCACCGCGTTTAGTCATGCTGCTTGCCTTCATTCGATAAGTTTACGCAATACTAACCTTTTTGTAATATTTTAAGTTATATTGATTACTGTTTAACACTAACGTATCACGGAAAATTATTGACAAATATTGTCAATAATTGTTAATAATGCTTATATCCGCTCAAAAACTCACTAGGAGACATCAACTGGCGTTTTCCAATGAAATCAATCAGCCACGCAGACCTGCAGTATTTGTGGGAAAAAGGTCGCAGGAACGGTGCTCTACGCAAGCTTAGCATAATGAAGAGAGGATTGTTTAGTGCAGCTCTCGAGTATACGCGGACGGTGGGCGAGATCGTCCACCCAAAGCTCGTCGGGATACTGCAGGGCATGGCTGATCTTATTCACAACACCATAGGGCGAAGGATCTGGCGCCGCGGGATTAATCGGGCTCAAGCATGGCTTCACAACTCCAAGCTGATGTCGATCTTCCCCGCTATAACGAACTGGGTATCCGAGGACTCGTACCTCTTCTGGCTGGGCACCGAACTGCTCACGAGGCAGAGGGCTTGGGTCTTCCTGATGCCTATGCAGAGATAGCCTGCGGCTTACCCTCTTCTACTCCAACATGTACCGCCGCCATAAGCTCAAGCTCATCCTGGCGCTCTTGGTGCCGCTATTGACCATCGGGGCTCTGTCGCAGGCTGTTCCCATCACATGCGCCGCGCCATCACCATCCCAGGAAGACCTCCGCGCTCTGGTCGGCGAAGCCTTCCTGCTCCTGGAGGATGCTGAGGCGAGGGGGGCGAACGTTACTGCCGCAGCGTTGAGCCTGAACCACGCGCTCGAGCTGATATCCTCAGGGAGCGCACAGGACCTCGCGCAGGCCGGGTTGGTGATCAATCAGGTGAACTCGTCCATCCCCGGTCTGGTCTCCGAAGGCGAGGCTGCCAGGTACTGGGGGACGGCAGGGCTCGCCGCCACCCTCGTCGTGCTGGGCATAGCCGGGGTCCTGACATACTTCTTCACGCCGAAACTAGTGTGGCGCATCTGGGCGAGGTCCAAGAAGGACTGGAAGGTGACCGCGCAATGATAGACGAAGAGGTCAGGGCAATCGCGCTGGCGGTGATAGTCATCGCAGGGGTCGCAGCGGTCTCACAGGCGATAGTCGCAGGCAGGGTCGTCGAGCCGTTCTCCGCGCTCGGAACCCTGGGCCCCAACATGAAGATAGGCGACTACCCCAAGACGGTCCTCGTCAACGAGACCTTCCGGCTCTACCTCTACATCGAGAACCAGGAGGGGAAGGCGATGCAGTACGAGCTGAGGGTCAAGATAGGCGACAACAGCACGCTCATCAACGAGACAGTCCCGGCGGACCTGCCTACCGTGCAGAGCTACCACGCAATCCTGCCCCACGGGGCCAACGAGACGATCCCGGCGGACATCAGCATATCCTCGCCGGGGGTGGACGTGAAGGTGATCATAGAGATGTGGGTGCACGCCGCCAACGGGACATACTACAACGGCCGGTGGAACCACTTCTGGATGAACGTGACGGTGCCTTTGGCGTGACCCGCAGAAGAAACGTTATATTGTTGTAGTTAAAGTATAATACTTATGCAACAACATTCTGTCTTCGCCGACCGGGAAGCCGAGCTCGCATTCCTTGAGCGGAAGCACGCCGAGCCGGGGGCGAAGCTCATAGTCATATACGGGAGGCGCCGGGTCGGCAAGACCGCCCTCCTCAAGCGGTTCCTGGATGGGAAGAGGGGCGCGTATGCCCTCTGCACCCGGGACAGCATGGGCGAGAACGCCAAGGAGCTGAGGCGCAAGTTCGCGGAACTGACCGGCAAGGACTACTTTGCGTCCCTGGAGACCGCGTCCCTCGGCGAGCTGCTCAGGATATTCGCCGAGGAGGCAGGGAGCGGCAGGTTCGCCCTTGCCCTCGACGAGTTCCCGTACCTCATAGAGCTGGACCCGGGCGTCACCTCAACGCTGCAGAAGGCATGGGACGAGCACCTCTCCAAGACGGGGTGCATGCTCCTCCTCTGCGGCTCCAGCGTCGGCATGATGGAGC
>CAZWMA010000022.1:0-13677 GCA_964634735.1 uncultured Nitrososphaerota archaeon | reverse complement strand
ACCGGGAGCCCGAGCCCCTTGAGCATCGCCTCGACCTCCTCGACCTCCCCCTCCCTCATGAACCCCGTGTCCATGAAGAAGCAGATCAGCCTCTCGCCGAGCGCTTTGTGCGCTAGCGCGGCGCAGGCGGTGCTGTCGACGCCACCGGACGTCGCAATCGCAGCCCTCCCCTTCCCGACGAACTTCTTGATCTCTGAAACCTTCTCCTTGACGAACCCTTCCGGGTCGAACGCAACGCCATCCGGCGACTCATCGCTTGTAATTTCCATTTCCCTCGCAGAGTTTTTTTAAGGCAAACTTAATCTTAAAGCTAATGTTAGAATCAAAGCTGGTGTCTAATCTGCTCAACAAGCTCCGCTCCGGCGTCGCGAAGGCAATGGGCCCGCTCGCATCGGCGGTAGCCAGGTCCGGGATATCCCCCAACGCCATAACGCTCATCGGCTTCCTCGTCTCGCTCGCCTCCGCCTACTTCTTCTACAGCGGGGACCAGCTCGTAGGCGGCATAATCCTTCTCCTCTCGGGCTTCTTCGACATAGTGGACGGGGCGGTGGCGAGGGCGTCCGGCAAGGTCTCGCGCTGGGGCGGCGTCCTCGACTCGACGCTGGACAGGTACTCTGACCTCGCCGTGCTGGCCGCCATCCTCATCGCCGGCCTCTGCGACCCGTTCTTGGGCTTCGCCGCCCTGATAGGCTCCGTTATGGTGAGCTACGTCCGGGCGAAGGGCGAGCTCGAGTCCGTCAAGATGTCCTCCGTGGGGCTCATGGAGAGGGCCGAGCGGATAGTTGTGCTTGCAGTCTCGGCGATCGCCGGCTACACATGGCTGGGGATAACGATCCTCGCGGTGCTGACGCAGTTCACGGTCCTCGAGCGCCTCTACCACATCTGGAAGTCCCTCAAGGCTCAGCCGAAGTGATGAGATAAGTTCATCATTCCGGGGCAGCGCCGATCACTTGGCGCGGGCCACATCGCCCTCGAGCGCCCTCAGCGTCTTCCTCAGGAGCTCTGTGCCAGCCTCGAGCGCTATCCTGCCCTGCTCCGTCGGCCGGTAATACCTCCTCATCGCGCCACCCTTCTCCCCCTTCTTGGTCTCGCTGGTTACGAGCCCTTCCCTCTCCATCTTGTAGAGCACGACGTAGACCGTTATCGTCGCCGGCTCGAAGCCAAACGCCGTACTTATCTTGCCGCTTATCTCGTAGGCGTACAGCTCCTCCGCCTTCAGCAGGTCCAAAATGTAGAGCCAGAGGTTCTCCTTTGTCAGCTTACCCTCCAGCCTCTGAAGCGCCAACGATAACACCTTGCCTTATCCCGAAAATGTAATTCCTTGCCTTTCTTATCTTTTATGCCGCCGCTAAAGTTTTGCCCTTCCCCGTCACTTGGCGTTCCTGAGCTCGCTGCTCGCGATGTTGATGCACTGGCTCGCCAGGTACGATATCGGCCCCAAGCTAACCCTCGCCGCCTTCATCCGGTCCAGGAACCGCTCGCTCGCCGGGTCGAGCCCCTTCTGGTCGCCGAGGACGAGCGCCGCCTTCTCCGCGAAGCCGACCTCCTTCGACGGCTCCCCCTCCTCGTGCAGGTAGTACAGCGCAAAACCGAGATCCCTGTAGCGGGCGACCGCAGCCTCGAAGCCAATCCTCTCGGCCTTCACCCCGGGCAGCCCCTTCCCCTGCATCGCCTGGGCGATCATCTCGGCAGCCTCCACCTCCCCGACCGGCGCCCTCTGGACCTCGCCCCCGGCGAAGGTTACGGTGAGCGGCGGGTCCGGCGGCCCCTCGAGAACAAGCGCTATCTCCGCGGACCTGTCCGGGCCGTTCGGCGTGTAGAGTGCCGCTATCACGCACCTGCATATCAGGTCCATCCTGCCCGCGGCTCCCGCGAGCGACTTTAAGGAAAAGTCAGGGGCTGTGCGCCCCTCCGACGCCTTTAAGATAAAAACCCTGCGCAACAGGAAGAGGCCTCTCTAGCCCTCTATTTAGCTCAGAGAGTCCGCTTTCCTTCTGTCGTCCTTCGCCCTTACCTTGACGACCCTCTTGCTGATCGCGCACTTGATGCAATAGTTCTTCGTCACTATGCGCCTCATTATCAGCGCGCCCTGCTTCTGAAGGTCCCTTGCGAGCTGCGGCTCGACGAGCGAGACTGGCTTCGTCACCTTGATGACCTTGTCCCTTGGGCACCACGCCCCGCAAATATCGCATTGAACTCTGCCGGATTGGCCCTTTGATCCCTTGTTACGACCGCGACTCTTTCGCTTCTTTGGCAATTGAAGTCCTCCCAATTTCGATTGATAATAGATTAATGAGCTAATCTGCAATTTGACTTAATAAATTTATCATTTTGGGCACAGGATTTCATTGGGGATGCTGCATCAGGGGGCTGCGGGCGCCGTCCTCATTCGCAAGCGGGCTATCCCGCCAGCGCAAGGAACGCCCCTGCTATCGCCATCGTCACCAGCCCGGTCGGGAGCCCTGCCTTGAGGAACTCCATGAACGAGAACGTCTCCCCCCTGCTCTCCGCGGACTCGAGGACTATTATGTTCGCAGCTGCCCCAAGCAGCGTGATGTTGCCTGCTAGGGTGCTCCCGGCGGCTAGCGCGAGCCATTGCCCGGGGTCCGCCGCAGCCTTGAATACCGGGAGCATCATCGCAACGAAGGGGACGTTCGAGGTGACCTGGCTCACAGCCGCGCTGAGCCCGAATATCGAGAAGACCGAAGCCGCCCCGCCGGCGAAGAGCGTGGACGAGAACGGCTCGATGAGCCCCTCGATTATCCCGCTCCTCTCGACAGCCCCCATCACGACGAACATCGCCGCGAAGAAGACTATGGTGCCCCAGTCTATCCCCTTTATCGTCTTCCTCCGGTCCCCGCTTACCAGGAGGGCCGCGGTGCCTCCCGCGACAGCCGTGAGCGCTATCGGCAGCCCGGTAAGGTCCGACGTGATGAACCCGGCTATCACCGCGACTGCAATGGCCCCGATTGCGTAAGACCCGGTCCTGCTCGTGAGCATCTCCCTCGCGTCCGGGAGGCTGCACTCGAACTGCCCGCGCATGTCCTTCCTGTATATCGCCCTCAAAATCAGGTACTCCGCCGCCATCCCAAGCACGACGGGTATCGCCATCTTTCCCATGAACCCCAGCGTCCCGATGCCGGACTCGATCTTTATCAGCACGTTCTGCGGGTTCCCGATCGGCGTCAGCGCCGAACCTATGTTCGAGGAGAGCGCGACCGCGATCAGGTAGGGCGTCTTCCTCGTCTTCACCAGCGAGCACGCCGCCATCACTATGGGCGTCATCACGAGGACCACGGCGTCGTTCACGAGGAACGCCGACGCAACGCTGACGAAGACTATCACCAAGAGGAGCAGCCTCGCCGGGGTCTTCGCCGCCCCGATGAACTTGATTGCGAGGAACTGGAGCAGCCCGGTCTCTATCATCACCTCGACGACCAGGAACGTCCCTGCGAGGAAGAGCATGACGTTGGAATTTATGAAGCCGATAGCATCGCTCAGGCTGAGCAGCCCCAATCCGAGGAAGAGCACTGCCCCGATGAGCATCGCCATCCAGACCTCGACCCTGTGCCTGCCCACCTTCCTGACCACTATCAGCGCGTATACTAGCAGGAATACAGCAAGCGCCTCGAGCTGCCCAGCGCCGAACTCCACCCGGTCTCCCCCGTTTTAATGCTCGTCTCTGCGGGGTATCTTATGAATCTTCTCAATGGATGCGGCCGAACTGTCGCAACCGCAGGCTTGATTTAGGGCAAGAGCCATAATCTCACGCGGTGTCTGTTTGATACACCGGATTCTCACGCTGCTCGACCCATCGCCCGTCAGCGAGCAGGCCCTGCTGGAGTCTATGAAGATAGGGCGGATTTACGGCTCGACGATCGTCTGCGTGCACCCTATAGCGCGGCACGACCCGCTGCTCGTCAAGGTGGGGCAAGACCTGGTCGACAGGGCGCAAGAGCTTGTAAAGTCCGCCGGGCTCGGGTTCGACTTCCGGATCGTCGAGGATACCCCGGGGCCTGCAATCGTCAAAGCGGCGCTTCGACTGGAGGCGGACCTCATAGTCATCGGCAGCCTCGGCGAGGAGGGCATCAAGAGGAGCGTCGTCTCAAGCGCCGTGGATTACGTTGTGAAGAAGGCGCCGTGCGATGTCCTCGTCGTCAAGAGGGACCGCCCGGCCTTCTGAGCCCCAGGTGCCCTGAGGGTGCCCCGCTTCCATTGGGCAAAAGTTAATTGCATGAAACTTGAATTGTTTAGGGAGGAGTTACGTTGCGGTTCACCTTCATATCCAAGGAGGATTACGCATGAGTTCACCACCCGGCTCCAATCCGCCATCAGGCAGGGCAACCGGAGCGGCTGCCGCCAAGGGCGCCTCGGGCTACAGGGGGAAGGTCCTCGAGCTGATCTCCGCGCAGGGGATACAGGTCGGCGACATCGTCCTAGCCAAGAACGAGCATATGTCTGTCCAGGGCGTCCTTATGCCCCGCTCGGAGCTGGAGGACGACCTCCACATCATCGTCAAGCTAAAAGACGGATACAACCTCGGCCTCTCGATCGAGGGGCTGTCCGTCTCGAAGCTCCCCGCAGATGAGCAGAAGGCTCCCCCTCCACCGTTCGAGGAGAGGGGCAAGCCCGGACTCCCCAAGGTATCGATAATCAGCACCGGCGGGACGATCGCCAGCAAGGTCGACTACAAGACCGGCGCTGTGAGCCCTGCCCTCTCTGCGAGGGACCTGTACGAGTCCGCCCCGGAGCTGGGCGAGATCGCAGAGATAAAGACCGAGATCCTCTACAGCTTGCTCAGCGAGAACCTCTCTCCGAACCACTGGAAGGCAATCGCCCAGTCCGCCCTCAAGCATATCCGGGAGGGGGCTGACGGCATCGTGATAACGCACGGGACGGACACGCTCGGCTACACAGCAGCAGCGCTCAGCTTCGCCCTGCGCAACCTGCCTGTCCCGGTCATACTCGTGGGCTCGCAGAGGTCCTCCGACAGGCCATCCTCCGACGCATACCTCAACCTGAAGGCGGCCGTCTCCGCCGCGGCATCCGCGCCGTTCGCCGAGGTGGGCGTCCTGATGCACGAGGGCAGTTCCGACAGCGCACTTGTCATCCACCGTGGCACGCGGGTCAGGAAGCTCCACACGAGCCGGAGGGACGCGTTCAAGTCGGTCAACTCCGGTCCTTTGGCGAGGGTCGTCGAAGGCAAGGTGGTCGTGGAGGGCGCTTGCCGCCCGAGGTCGCCCGGGGCAATCCCCGAAGTAAAAGCGAACTTCGACGAGGACGTCGTCCTGATAAAGTCGTTCCCGGGCATACCGCCGGACATCTTCGACCCCATCATACACCGCGACTTTCGGGGGATAGTCCTCGAGGGGACCGGGCTGGGGCACATGCCCGACAAGGTCTTCCCGCAGGTGAAGCGGGCAGTCCAGGCTGGTTTGGTCGTTGTCATGGCGTCCCAGTGCATCTACGGGAGGGTCAACATGAACGTCTACAGCACCGGGAGGGAGCTGCTCAACATGGGCGTCATCCCTGCCGGGGACATGCTGCCGGAGACCGCGCTCGTCAAGCTGATGTGGGTGCTCGCGCAGACCGAGGATAAGGATAAGATACAAAAGCTCTTCCTGGCGGACGTTGCTGGAGAGCTCTCGGACAGGACTGAGTACGATAGCGATGGCGATAGCAATCACGATTGCAGTGAAGATAACGAAGGCGATTCCGGCAGCGTGGAGGCGCACGGCAATGGCAAGTGATGGCAAAGGCGCCGCAATCGAAACCGGCACGCTCGGGATCAAGGTCGGCATCGAGATCCACCAGCAGCTGGACACAGCGAGCAAGCTCTTCTGCGGCTGCCCCACGAGGCTCAGGGACGAGGAGCCGGACTACTACGTGACGCGCAAGCTGAAGCCGACGTCGAGCGAGCTCGGCGACATGGACCGGGCTGCGATCTTCGAGGCGTTCAGGCGCAAGTCCTTCACCTACCAGGGGTACCGGGACACCGTCTGCCTTGTGGAGCTCGACGAGGAGCCCCCGCACGACCTCAACGCGGAGGCAGTGAGGATAGCGCTCACAGTAGCCGCCCTCGCAAACATGACCCCGGTGGACGAGGTCCACGTCATGAGGAAGCTTGTCATCGACGGCTCTAACACGACCGGTTTCCAGCGCACCGCGAAGGTCGCATACGATGGCTGGATAATGGATGGCGGCGACAGGATAAGCGTCCAGTCCCTCTGCTTGGAGGAGGACGCCGCCCGGAAGGCCTCCGAAAGCGCGTCGGGGATAACTTACAGGCTTGACCGGCTCGGGATCCCGCTCGTCGAGATAACCACAGGGCCAGACATCAAGAGCGGCGAACAGGCGGCCAGGGTAGCGCTCGCCCTGGGCAGGCTCCTCAAGGCGACGGGCAAGATGAAGCGCGGCTTGGGGACCATCAGGCAGGACCTCAACGTGTCGATCGAAGGTGGCACGCGCATCGAGGTGAAGGGCGTCCAGGAGCTCGGTCTCATCAGCACCGTTGTCGGCATCGAGGCAAAGCGCCAGGCAGGCCTTCTAGAGATCAAATCTGAGCTGAGGCGCCGAAACGCGCCGGGGAAGCGCCCCGATATCCGCGATCTCACGCCGGTGTTCGAGAAGACTTCGAGCAAGGTCCTGAGGAAGGCTCTAGACGCTTCCGGCAAGGTGATGGGAATCAGGCTAGAGGGTTTCGCAGGGCTCATGAAGAAGGAGCTCCAGCCCGGGCGCAGGTTCGGGACAGAGCTCTCCGACCGGGCGAAGGTCAGCGCTGGCGTGGGGGGCATATTCCACAGCGACGAGCTCCCCAACTATGGGATAACCGCCGAGGAGGTCTCGAGCGCAAAGTCTGCACTGGGGTGCCAGGGGGATGATGCTATGGTAATGGTCGCCGCCTCCGCAACCGCATGCTCGGCGGCGCTCAACGCTGCCATAGACAGGTGCCTTGAAGCGATGAACGGCGTGCCCGCAGAGGTTAGGGCGGCGAACGAGGATGGCACGACCCGCTTCATGAGGCCTATGCCCGGCTCCGCTAGGATGTACCCCGAGACGGACGTCCCCTCGATAGTGGTCACGAAGGAGCACTTCAGCGCCATCCGTGAGGCGAAGCCGGAATCATTGGAGGCAAAGGAAGGCCGCTTCGTCGAGGAGTACGGGCTGAGCAGGGACCTGGCAGCGCTCATAATCGACTCGCCCTACACCGCGGCGTTCGAATCGATGGTCAAGTCGGACGACCTCTCGCCATCGTTCGTTGCGGGGACGTTCGAGTACACCTTCAAGATGCTCCGCCGGGAGGGCGTCGACGTAGAGTCATTCTCCGAGGCGCAGGTCCGCGATGTCCTGGTCAAGGTCAACAAGGGCGAGATCGCGAAGGAGGCGGTCCCGGACGTATTCAGGTGGCTCGCCGCCAACAAGGGCAGGGCAGCGGCGGATGCACTCAAGGCGCTCTCGCTGGGGTCCGTTGGCAATGAAGCTATCAGGGCCGCGGTCTCAGAAGCCGTTGGCAAGAACATGGACCTCGTGAAGCGCGACGGCGAGAGGGCAATAAGCCCGATAATGGGCGATCTCATGAAAGCCTTCCGGGGCAAGGTCGATGGCAAGCTGCTCTTCAGGCTCCTCAAAGAGGAGATATCGCGCCGTTCTGGCTAGCCCTCGATATCTTTTTCTAAGGAGACAACTCTATCTCAATCATTGGTGGCCATTATGTGCGGCATCTTCGGTTGCATATGCTCCTGCGCTCCGAGGACCATCGCCGACGGCCTCAAGCGGCTCGAGTACAGGGGATACGACTCAGTCGGCATCGCCGTCATCTCCGGGGGCAAGCTCCTGCTGGAGAAGGACAAGGGGATGATCGACCCGTTCTTCAGCCGGCTTGACATCTCCAGCATCCGAAGCGAGATCGGGATAGGGCACACCCGCTGGGCGACGCACGGCGCCCCGTGCAAGGAGAACGCCCACCCGCACCTCGACTGCACGGGCAAAATAGCGGTGGCCCACAACGGGGTCCTCGAGAACTTCATGGAGCTCAAGAGCGCCCTCATCAAGAGGGGGCACAAGTTCGCATCCAACACTGACACCGAGGTCATCCCCCACCTCATCGAGGAGGGCATGGCTAAGGGGCTCTCGCTGAAGGATGCGGCGGCGGGCGCGGCCAAGCAGGTCCGGGGCTCGATGGCGATAGCCGTCGTATGCGCGTCGGAGCCGGACTCGATAGTCTGCATAAAGCGGGAGTCGCCTCTCGCCTTGGGCTCTGGCAAGTCCGGGACGTACTGCGCCTCCGACATACCCGCAATGCTGCCATACACAAACCGCATAATGCAGATGCAAGACGACCAGGTCGCGGTCCTTACTATGAAGGGGATCGAGCTTGAGACCCTGGATGGGAAGCGCGTCAAGCCATCATTCACGGAGATGAAGTGGGACTCCAAAATGGCTGAGAAGGGCGGCTACCCGCATTTCATGCTCAAGGAGATAGAGGAGCAGCCGGTCGCGATAAGGAACACCCTCAAGCTCCCGGTCGAGTTCTTGGACAAGGCGTGCCAGCTCATGAAGGGCAAGGTTTACCTCACTGGTTCCGGCACCTCGTACCACGCCTGCCTGTCATCCTCTTACGCGTTTGCAAAGCTCCTCGGCATCGACGTGCGCCCAATCCTCTCCTCGGAGTTCCAGGATGAGGTCTGCGACCTGAACGGCAGCGCCGTGATCGGGGTCTCCCAGTCCGGCGAGACGGCGGACACGCTGGGCGCCCTGCGCTTTGCAAAGTCAAAAGGCGCCAAGATAATCGGGATCACAAATACTTTAGGGTCCTCGATAATACCTCTCTCCGACATCTACGTCTGCACCCAGGGCGGCCCGGAGATAGGTGTCGCTGCGACGAAGACCTTCCTCACGCAGCTCGTGGCTCTGGACCAGCTGATGCTCCGCGCAGGCCTCAGGGGCGGGCGCCTCACTGAGAAGCAGTACTCCGAACTCCTAGCCCGACTCGGAATGATCCCGTCGATTGTCAAGGGGATCCTGGAAAAGGCAGACTCGATCCGCCCGATCGCGCAGAACTACTCGTCCAGGAAGGATGCTTACTTCCTGGCAAGGGGCATCAACGTCGCCACCGCCATGGAGGGTGCACTGAAGCTCAAGGAGCTGAGCTACATGCACGCCGAAGGGTACGCCGCTGGGGAGTCGAAACACGGCCCCATATCGCTCGTCGAGCGCGGCTTCCTCTGCGTCTTCGTTGCCCCGCACGATTCCTCGAGGGGGCGCGTGATTGGGAACATGATGGAGATGAAGGCAAGGGGGGCGAACATCTTCGCGATAATAACCGAGGGGGACGTCGAGCTCAAGGCGATCTCCGACGATTTCTTCGAGGTGCCCAAGGTGCTCGAGTTCCTGAATCCTGTCGTCTGCACCATACCGCTGCAGGTCTTCGCGTACTACATCGCTACGATGCGGGGGCTCGATCCGGACAAGCCGCGGAACCTTGCAAAGTCAGTCACGGTGCTTTAGCGGGGGGCTATCTTGAGTTCTGAGAACGCGTCCGGGGACCTTGCAAACGCCGCGCTGCAGAAGATAGGTGACTCCCTCAGAAAGGGGATAGCCGCATGCGACTCATTGCTCAACTCAATATCGCTGGGCGCAACCGACAGGAAGGCATACAAGGGCATCCTCCTCTGCCGGATGGAGACGCAGTACTCCCTTGCACTCATGAAGTACTGCCTCAAGGTAGAGCCAGCCGCAGGCAAGTCTAGGATAAAAGTGGCGTGGCCCGGTGACCTCGAAAGAGCCTCGCACCTACTCCAAACCGCATCCTCAGAACTGCAGTCCGGCAACTATTCCTCGTCCGCGAGGTCCCTCGCCGATGCCGACAAGATCCTAGGGCACCTCGTTGCCAAGCTGAGGGGAGGCAAGCCCGCTGCAAGGTCAAAGAGCCAGCAGGCTGGCGTCAACGACGATTGACTCCACCATCCAAATAAAAACAGCAATGGGCGGGTTTATTCCGCCCTCTTCTCTCATTCCTTCGGCTTCAGTTCGTTCACTTTCAGCGCTTTCTGCGGTCGACAATCTCCTTCGTCCCCGGACCGGTGCCGATTATCGCGACCGGAACGCCTAGCCTGCCCTCAATCTCCTTGACAAATGCCTTCGCCTTGTCGGAGAGCCCTGAGAACTTGGTCACGCCCCTGCACTCCGGGAAGACCACGTCGAGCTTCGTCAGCGCTATCTGCGTAGCAGAGTTGATGCGTATCGACTTCTCGGCAAGCGCGTAATTGAACGGGGCGGCGCGCCTCTTCCTCTTGGTCACGGTCGCTATCTCCATCCACCCCCTCTTGGCAGCCTCCTCCTCGGAGAGCTCCCCCTCGAGTGGGCCTCCACCAACCCTAGTGACGTAAGACTTGAAGACGGCGACGACGTCATCGACGTCCTTGGGCCCTATGCCCACCTCGCTGCACACCGCGGATGAAGAGACATCCCTGCTTGTGACGAACGGAGGCTGGCCATGGAAGAGCGACAGGTACATCCCCTGCGTCCCCTCAAGCAGCACATTGCCACCGGACTTCATGCAATCATGGACCTCCTTCTCAACGTCAGTTACGAACGGCTTCAGCTCCTCGAAGTCGTATGCTAGCCTGAGCAACCTGTTCACCCGGTCGACCATCGCGGCTCCCACACCGGAGCCGGTCGATCCCACCTTCTTCATCAGGAACTCGTCGTTCCTCTCCCGGCTTATGTGCTCTGGCAGTATAATCCCGCTGTTCGCATCAACGCCGATTCTGCCCCGGACGCCGGTCATCTCGACCTCCTTCATGAATGACTCGATGCTGTAAAGCGCCCCTGGAGCTATCAGAAGCCTGGTGCTCGCATTCACAAACGCGCAGGGCACTATCCTGAGCTTGATCTCCTTGCCCTCGTTAACGAGGGTGTGCCCAGCGTTTATGGAACCCGTCCTAACCGCAATCTTGTAATTATCTCTATATCCCATGTAGGCTGCGATCTTCCCTTTGCCTTCGTCTCCGAAGACGCCGCCAACAACCACTGTGGCGCCCATTGATCTCACCAGTCGAATAGAGCTCCCGATGTGTATAAAAAGCTATGCCGCATTGCCGTTTAGCGCGCAACCCATCACTTTTTTGCCATACTGACGGTAAACAGCCTGTATAATGAGCCAAGCCCTATCCTTTCCAAGGCTCAGCGCGAGTGCTTTTTTTTGATAATAAACTCTTAATCATTTAAACACATATGCTTATAAGCACATATGCGATTAGTGTGATATGCTAATAAACAGCAAGGAGGAAATTAAAATGACTAGAACAACAATGTTTGCTACGAACAAGCGGGACATGGAAGCAACTATCCTCCACATGAAAGCCAACGAATTATATTATTACGCGAGCGGAAACTAATGATTTTGATCGCGCTGTTAAAATTTAATTTGTTTTGGTGATTCAAATGGGTCGCATTGCCGTTGAAATCTCAGACGATCTGGAGAAGCAGCTCAGATTAAAAACCGTAGAGAGGTTTGGCGGCAAAAAGGGGGATCTGTCCCGAGCTGTTGAAGAAGCAATAAAAACATGGATTGCCCGAAAATAACGGATCTTGTAAGATGTCAATTCAATTAAGAATAAACAATATTGGAGAAGTGGAAAAAATGGCATTTGAAAAATTCAAGAAGGATGTTAAGGGTATTGCCGGGAAAGCAGAGGCAGGGGCGAAAGACTTGGGGGTGAAGATGGAAGAGGGCGCAAAAAAGATAGAAGAAAAGGCTAAAGACACGGAAAGGACGAAAGCCGCGAAGATACTTTCGGATGTGAAGCCAGAGAATGCTTTTCTCTTCTCTTCAAGCGAAGGCGTATTGACTGGGAAGCGCGCGCAGAATCTTAACGGTCTATGTGAAGCAATGCATGCCGTTGATCTAAAGTCCGTAGAATTCCATCTCCAGCGCAGAGATTTTGAAAAATGGATTGCGTATCTGGGCGATGAAATCTTGGCGCTGCAAATAGGGAAGATAAGGATCATGCCGTTTGACGGCGAGCGTACAAGGGCGAAGATCGTGGAAACGATCACCGATAGAGTGAATAAACTGAAAGCTTTATTGGCGTCCCCTTAATCCTCTTTTTTTTTACGCCACGATGGCTTTAGGCTTTATGATATGACTGCCGGGATCCAAACCTGAATGCGTGCGAGATGGATTTAGCCTACCCGCAACGCGCAGCCAAGATGCTTTAAGGCGGATGCCCTCGCCGACGCCTGCCCTCAGAAACATTCTAAAGTCTCCGCGGGCTTTTTATGTTGTCAAGTTCAGGTCCGGGTGACAGATGATGCTGGTATTCGGCATAAAGACGCCGCTGATAAAGCCGGGAGACGACGTCGCAGCGATAGCCATGGAGAACGCCAGAGCGTCCGGGATCGAAGTATCGCAAGGTGACATAGTTGTCTTCTCGGCGAAAGCCGTCGGCACCGCCCAGGGGAGGCTTGTAGACCTCTCGACCGTCAAGCCGTCGAATGAAGCCCTGCGCCTGTCCAAGAAGTTCAAGCTCGACCCGGGCTTTGCAGAGGTCGTCCTGAGGGAGTCCGATGAGGTGCTCGGCGGAGTGGAGCGTGCGCTCTCAACGATAAAGAAGGGGGTCCTTGTCGCAAACGGAGGGGCAGACCAGTCGAACGCACCACCCAACCATGCTGCCCTATGGCCGGAAGACCCTCAGGGTTCGGCGGAGACCCTTCGCGAGAGCTTCAGGCACAGCGGGCTCGACGTCGGCGTTCTCATAACAGACAGCCGGACGCTCCCGCTCAGGATGGGGAGCAGCGCTGTTGCGATAGGCATCGCAGGGTTCAGCCCGATCGATGACCTCCGCGGAAAGGGAGACCTCTACGGCAGGCCCATGAAGATCAAGCGCCTGGCAGTCGCCGACGACATAGCCTCCGCAGCCCAGCTCCTGATGGGGGAAACATCCGAGTCGGTGCCTATAGCCCTTGTGAGGGATGCCCCAGTTCAGCGCGGGGAGGGGTTCACTATAGACTCCGCCCTAATACCGATGGACGAATGCCTGGTCATGCACTTGATGAAGCGCAATGCGAAAAAAGACAGCCGCAAGAAGAAAAACTAAAAGACGCTTATTATTGGCATGGCGTTTGGTAGAAAACCTTAATTAATCTTTAATCATGTAAACTAAATTCAGGTCTTTACATGTCCGCAGATCTTGACGCATTAGATAAGCTAATCATCAACCACCTCGAGGCGAATGCCCGGACCCCATTCTCTAAGATAGCCAAGGAGGCGGGGGTCAGCGAAGCGACGATATTCCTGAGGGTCAAGCATCTGCAGCAATCAGGCGTGATAAAGGCTTTCCGGGCTATTGTCTCCCCGTCAAAGGTCGGCAAGAGCCTCTCTGCGTTCATCCTCGTCCGCGCGGACCCAAGGAAGTACTCTGACGTCCTCACAGTCATCCGCGACCTTGTGGAGGTTACCGAAGCATTCGATGTTACCGGGCCATACTACCTGATCTGCAGGGTGGATGTCTCCGACAAGGAGTCCTTGGCGAAGGTCATTGACCTGATCGGTGGTGTGGAGGGCGTGTCGAGCACCGAGACTGCCATAGTCCTGAAAGAAGTCAAGGAGAACATCGGCATCAAGCTCTGATCGCATTCTCCGTCTGCATGATCGCAATCCGCAAAATCGAAAGC
>CAZWMA010000021.1:0-21236 GCA_964634735.1 uncultured Nitrososphaerota archaeon | reverse complement strand
TCGTTCTGTATGTCGGCCTCCTTCATGTCGCGCTCGAGCATGGAGATCACGGCTTCCAAGAAGCGGCGCTCCGGGTCGGATGACGGCTTGTACGACGGTGAAGCTGTGGAGATCTGGAATTTTACGTTCGGGGGGGCGTAGGATGCAACCCAGTTCCTCGCCATGGACAGCCTAGACTTCACATCTGCAGTTTCTTCATCGGTCAGCGTCTCCCTCGAGTAGAGCTTGGCGGCGTATGCCTCGGATTTAGAGAGCACGTTCGCCTCGCCCAGGAGCGGCTCGAGCTGGCACGTGGTTACCGCAAAGCGGTAGGGGAGCCTCGCCGGGAGCGTCTTTGGCAGCTCGTTCACCGTGCACATGGCGTAGAGGGCGTCCAGGTAATCCCTGGACTCGACGCCCGTCGGCTCTTCGGCATGGTAAGCGATGCGCTCCAGCCTGTCGAAGTTGTCCACGATGTCGGGAATCCTGTCCGGCAGAAACGCGATGTGCCGCATTGGGTCGGCGGAGAGGATGAGGTACCTCATGGACTCGGGGGTGGCAATCCTCAGCCATTCCATGGGCGTGAACGTGATGCCCTTGTGCGTCTTCATGGCGTGCTCTCCGAGCGTCAGCCACTCGTAGGAGACGCGCAGCGGACCCTTGTACCCGAATATGCGCTGGCTGACGGCGATCCCCATGTCGTAGGCGCCGTCCTTGACGCAGTGGTCCTTGCCCGCCGGCTCGCAGGTAACCTTGAAGACAGCCCACTTGGCGGTCCAGTCGACGCGCCAGCTGAGCTTGAGCCTGAGGTCGGATATCTTGCCGACCCCCTCGTGCCCGCAGCTCGTGCATGAGTAGAGTATCTCGTCTCTCTCGAGGTCCCAGCGGGTCACCCTGTTGGGCGAGACCTCCTTCTTCTTCGAGGCGATCTTCCCGCACCTCTCACAGACCACCATCACAGGGTTCCAAGTGTCCTCCCCGCCGCCGTTCTCCTCGTGCTGCTGGATGTACTCCCTCCTTATCGCCCGGAGGTCGTCTATCCTGCGCAGGACGGTCCTTATCGCGTCCTTCATCGCGGGCGTCCTGTAGAGTTCGTGGGAGTAGACGACGTTCGGGGAGAGACCGAGCCTCTGCTGGCAGTTGATGAACTCCTCGGCGAAGTGGTGGGCGTAGCTCGCGTGGCACCCGAAGGGGTCCGGGACATCCGAGAGCGGCTTGCCGATGTGCTCGTCAAAGCCATTGGGGACCTGGAGCCCCGCCGGCACGGACTTGATTGGGTCGAACGAGTCGACGATGAAGTTGAAGTCGGAGTCGTAGCCCCTCCTCTTGAGCTCCCTCTGTATGGCGCTGCAGATGAACTGCTCCCTCTCGGCGCCTATGTGTATGGGGCCGGACGGGGTCTTCCCTGTGTGGATGACGATCCGCTCGTCGTTGCGCCGCAGGATCTCGTCAACCACGGGGCGTATCCAGTGGACGTCGGTCGTTGACGAGGACACCTAGACCAGCCCCGCGAACTTCCGCCTTACCTCTTCGCAGCCGCCTTCCTTCTTTGCGGCGACCACCTTGAACGGGGAGACCTCGAGCGGGAGGGTCTGCGGCTCGGAGCCCAGGCATTCCCGGAGTATATCCTTCGCGGCGAAGAATACCTTGTCGTTCATCTCAGCATCGGTGTTGTCCGCAAGGTGGACTACGAGGGCTTCGAGGGTCCTCGGCTCGATAGGGCTGTTCTCGCCATGGTGCGCCGCAACGGCGTGGATGACCTCCAGCGGGAACCTCCTCGCGTAGAGCTCGCCTATGATGAGCGACATGTGGTCGAGCCTCTCGCCGAGCTTCGAACGGGCGTACTTGCCGGGGTAAATCTCATTGTAGGTTACGTGCTTGAATACGTCATGGAGCAGCGCCGCCGCGAGGACCGTGTCCCTGTCCACCTTGACGCCGTAAACCTCCTCCAGCAGCCCGGAGAGGCACAGGGCGACCTTCGTGGTGGAGTATGTGTGGACGACCAGGCCGGTCGCGTAGGAGTGGTGGCGCCTCTTGCTCGCCGGGGACTTGGCGAACGCGGTAAACTGCACCCCGGTGTTGTCGATCATGGAGAGCTTAGGCTCCTTAAGGAGACCGATCACCTTCTCCCTGAGCGTTATGTCCTTAATCTCGTTCGCAAGCGCTATCAGGTTCTCCTCTTTCATCGATGGCACTACCTTCACGGTTGAATTGGGGAAGTCGTATTTAAATTTGAGAGACAAGCGTTAGATTTATCTATTTAATTGTCTGCCTAATAATAAAGCGGACATGCGGGGATTCCCAAGCCAGGTCAAAGGGGTAGGACTGAGGCTCCTATGTCGAAGGACTTCGAGGGTTCGAATCCCTCTTCCCGCACCAAAACTTTTCCAAGGCACATCACCATAATGCAGATGCCACGATTTATTAATCGAGACTCGATGGCACATAACAGAGATAAGGGTAAACTCTTTTAAACATTGAAGGTAGAAACGGGGGATACGAAGACGATGAAGAATGCTGCTTCGACAGATTCAAACGGAAGAAGGCAGCATATCAAGTTGGGAAAGACCTTGTGGTTTATGGCAGGCAGTATTTGCCTATCATTTGGTTTAGCAGGTGTTGTTTTGCCGATTCTGCCAACGACGCCCTTTCTATTGGCAGCGGCCGCCTGCTATTTGAAAAGTTCAGAAAAAGCACATCGATGGTTATTCAGAAATAGAGTATTCGGGGAATACCTGAAAAACTACAAGGAAGGGAAAGGACTATCAACTAAAACAAAAATTGGCATTGGATTATTGTTATGGGCTACAATCGCATTCTCAATCATTTCACTTAAAATCATCTATGTACAGGTAGGTTTGGTCATTGTGGCTATCGCAGTAAGTTTGCACATAATGTCACTCCCGACCCTGAAGAAGAATTTGAAGCAAAGGATAGAGACCAATACTTCAAAAAATTATTGAATGAGGGTTCAGGGATAATCAATTGGATGGTACAATGAATAAAGAGACTCGTAGACAATCAGTTCAAATTTTCATTTGACAAATCCACAGAAGATATGCGAAACTACTATCGTTGTCGATCCAACAATGCAAGAGCATTCGTTGAAGATGCCATAGAATTCATAGGAAAGGAAACTGAGGTCATAAGCAAGCAACAATTACAAATGAATTATTCTCAATGGTGCAAACAAAAGACCATCAGAGGCAAGAAATTTTGGTTTTGGTTACAGTATAAACTGAGATGTCTGCCGCAATAACCTCGAACACCGTTGCTTTATCTAATTGCATTCCGAGATTTATTAGAGCCTTGAAATTTAAGGGAAAATCTTCGCCACCATCTAAAGTTGATTGTGGTGGAACAACATGCCGGGAATTGTGGCGGCTAATGGATGTAACTGAGCTTTTATTATACAGGAATGTTGGCTTGCCGCATCAACTTTAGCTAAACATAGAGGCGTAGTTGCATTGGAGGAGAGTCTGCTAGGATATAAGTGGCGCAGCATTCTATAGCAATGCCGCAGTTGAGACCGGAAATGGCCTGAAACGGCAAATAATGGAGGCTTTGGGTGGAACGAACCCGAAAGGGGGAGGGAAGCTCGGGGAATCTGTTTGTCGCAACGGGCAGGATGCAAGGATGGGAATGATCCAGAGTGCCTGGAATAATTTGGGCGCTGCGATCCGCGGAAAGTCTTTGCATGGGATTGATGTAGGACGATAGTCCACCATGGATGGATGTTCGGAAGACGTCGTTCTCCCTAGAATTCGGTTTCAATTGTGGTATTTTTCCATTTTCTAGAATTCATGAGCACTTGTCAGTTGCAGCAAAAAAAGTTGAACACCTTTAAACGTAATCGGAGCGATAATAAGGCGAGGATATTGCAATGTTACGTTCTGATGACAAGCGCCCAATCGCAGATCTGATCTCCTTGAAGAAGAAGAGAACCCTCATCACCGGTGCAGCCGCCGGCATAGGCCGGGCGATGGCGTACCGGTTCGCGGAAGCCGGATCGAGCCTCCACCTCATCGACATCAACGAGGAAAAACTCGCCTCCCTCAAGGAGGAGCTCAAGGACTGCGGCGTCGAGGTCAGGACCCACGTCGTTGACATCTCGAAGAAGAGGGAGATAGAGGACCTCTGGATGAGCATCAAGGGCGAGGAGCCGGACATCCTGATAAACAACGCGGGGGTCTACCCGGTCAAGGACTTCGTCGAGGTGGACGAGGAGTTCCTGCACAAGGTCTTCCGCATCAACTTCGACTCCGCATTTTGGATGTGCCAGGAGATGGTCAAGGCGCGGAAGAACGAGGGGGGCGTCATCGTGAACATAGGGTCGATCGAGGCGATAATGCCTTTCAAGGCTGGGCTTGCGCATTACACGACAACGAAGGCGGCAGTTATCGCGCTCACGAGGGACCTGGCCAGGGAGTATGGCAAGAAGTTCAGGGTCAACGTGATGGTCCCGGGAGGCATCGTTACCCAGGGCTCGAAGAACGTGGCCAAAGGGCTCCTCAAATTTGAGGTCGGCATCATCGGTGACGCGGTCAAGTTCAACGCGAGGCTGCCCATAGGGAGGTTCGGAAATCCTGATGAGGTTGCACTCATGGCGCTTGTGCTGGCGAGCGACCTCTCGAGCTACGTCAACGGGGCCATCATCGCGGTCGACGGGGGCTTCCTTTCGTCATGAACCGGGCACCCCTCCTGCTTTGAGCGGCAGGAATGCCAGATTCAGGCGCGCAAGCATTAATATTCCATGCGATGAATATGGAGCATGGCATCCACCCAGGTAGGGCGCTTCCGCCTCCTTGACGCCATGAGGGGCGTGGCGGTCCTTGTAATGATACCATTCCACCTGCTCCTCTTCGGCGGCGGCAGCCAGTGGGACGTCGGAGGGGGGAACGCCGGTGCGCTTGTGCCAGTCGACATTGGCCCTCCGCTTGGCACCGGGCTCATACTATTCTTCTTCATTACAGGGATGGCGCTCGCGGTAATCTCAGTCCAGAAGCGTGGCTCCCGGTCGATGGGGAGCATCTACGCAAGGGTTGTGAAGAGGTACGGGGCGTACCTGCTGATTGGAGCAGCTTTCGAGTTTGTCGTCATGTACTTCCTGCAGCCAATCATATACGAGCCGGGGAACTATGTGACGGCGATAGACGTTGCGTCGATCCTGCATTACACGTTCGGCGGGGAGTTCCTGACCCTTGCGCAGCCGATAATCGGCTTGAGCTTGGCGGCCATGATGGCGTACCCGTTCATACATAAGATGTCGTGGAAGGCGCTGGCCGCTGCGGCGTTAGGGTTGGCGGTCGTGGTCTGGGGCGTGCTTTCGGTTGTCGCGTTCCCGGACTTCTTCCTGCTGAATCTTCTCTTCACTAACGCGTTTGCGGTCTTCAAGGGGCTCACGACCGTCTTCTTCGGAGCCGCCATGGGCAAGCTGCTGATGGAAGGGAAGGCGCCTGGCTGGAAGTATGTAGCGGCGTCGGTTGCGGTTGTCGGGCTGTACGTGTCAATCCCGGCACTAATCAACGGTAATTTGATCCACATTGCGTATGCACTCTGGAGCTACCCCCACGCCATCGCCTTCATAACGGCGTCGGGATTGGTCATGCTCAGCTTCTTCAGGTGGCTCGAGGCGTCCAAGGCAAGCTTCACCGCCTTCGCTGTGCTTGGGCGGTCTGCATTCATAGTATACTTTGGGCACTTTGCGCTGATAATAGCGATCAACATTGCCCTGATAATGCTCGGCATGACGGGGACTGCTCCCCTCATACTTGGGGAGATGGTGATAAGCACGGCGCTAATCTGGAGCGCTGTCTACTACTTCAGCAAGCGCAAGTGGGGAGACCCGGCGAAGTGGTGAGGGGCGACCCGGTTCAATGATATCTAAACCTATCCTGGCGCCCTTGCCGCTGGCACCGAACTCCGGGGCGGCTTGAGGGCTGGAGTCAATCTTTTTATCTTGCTGCTAATCAGATGGAAGGTGGGAGGCGAGTTGTCATGGAGTTCAGGTCAGTCGAGGAAATCATGAAGGAGGTCGTCGAGGGCTACAACCGGCGCCCGAAGGGATGGCAAATCGCCTCGGATGCAAGGGGGAACTCGCTTGTCATCGGGCCGGACGACGGCTTCAGGCTGAAGCTCATGATGGTTAGCCCGACGGAGAACATTGGGGTCGGAACAAGGATCGACAACCTCGACGAGGTGAGGAAGTCGATAGGCACCGGGCTGTCGTGCGGATTCAGGCCCCTGTCCGCAAGAAGCGCGCAGGAGATAATGAAGGGAATGGAAGACGCTACGGCCATGGCGCGCGGCCAGGAGATGGTCAGGCGCATAATGGAGACCGAGCCTGTCCCGACCTGGAAGCTCCAGGAGGAGCGCATGGGCGCGGTGATAAGCGGCCCGTTCATAGCCCACCCGGACTTGAGGATGGTCTCGAAGGGCCAGTCCGAGCTTGACGCGAGGCTCGCAACCGAGGTGGACAGGGCGTTCAGGGCAAAGTACCCGGTCAGGGCGTCGATGTACCGGTAAACGCTCATTAGGGTGCTACTCAAGAGCCGATATGAGGACGCGGTTGGAGATGGAACCAATGGAAAAGATCTTGCTTTACAAATCAGGTTCTTGCACAAGGTGCCCCATCGCAAAGTTCATCCTTTCAAGGGTGCTGACGACGAAGGGGCTGAGCTACCAGGAGGTCGTCATCGAGAAGGACACTGAGAAGGACTCCGAAGCGATGGCTGAGCTGATTATGCTCGACTCGATGCAGACCCCGGTCCTGAAGGCGGGGGAGATTGTAGTGAGGGAAGAGGATGCGCTGAAGGAGAGCGTCGTGAGGGATGCTGTAGAAAAGTGGATGGCATCCAATATTTAGTTACTAAAAGATTACATTTTATATTCTAAATAATGGCTAAATGGGCATCTGGAGTGCCGGAAAGCATGAAATGCAAATCGTGCGACAAGTGGTACGGTGCGGAGGACGACGACTACGGCCCCTGCAGCATCAAGCATGCGAGGGGGGACAAGAAGTTCATAACCCACGGGGAACACGTCTGCGATGAGATGCGCAAGAAGCAGGGGTGAGGGGTTGAGGATAGGAAAAGCGTCTCCCAAAGACTACTCCAGCCTCGTGGAGCTGACTTCGCACGAGGGGTGGAACTACTCCGAGTCGGACTTTCTGAGGCTCCAGTCGACGGGGTGCATGGAGACGATCGTAGCCCGGGAGAAGGGCCTTGTCATGGGCATGATTACAATCATGGACTATGGCGACGTCGCGTGGATAGCCAACGTCGTTGTAAGGAGTGACCTGAGGGGGAAGGGGACAGGAAAGGCGCTGATGGATGATGCCATCGCCCGGAATGGCGGCAAAAAGACCATCGCGTTGCTCTCGTACGGCAATACTGTCGGATTCTACAAGAAGCTTGGATTCACGGAGGAGGGCAAGCTGAGCCACATCGTATTCACAGGCGGGAGGGGGGGCAGCGCCAAGGAGGGCGCCAGCAGCGCGGACCTTGCCCTAGATCGAAGATGCTTCGGGTATAGGCGCCAAGGTGTGCTGGAGATGATGATGAGGGAGTATCGGGCGCTCTCGCCGGTGAAGGGAAGGGGATTTGCGTTCGTTCGGCCCGATCCGGTGGAGCCGATGGTCGGCCCGGTCATCGCCGACGACAAGGAGGCGGGCGAGGATCTCCTTTATGCAGCGCTAAGCATGGGCGGGGCTGGTTGCGGCGCGGTGACTCCGCGCGGCGGGTTACCCCACACGGAGGTCGTCGCAAGCGTCAGCATGCTATATCTTGGGGAGAAACACTTATTGGATACTGGAAGGGTTTATGCGCTAGCCGGTCTTGAGCTGGGTTGAATCCAATGCAGGTCTTCAACACTAAGGTTGGGGGAAAAGAGGAGTTCATCCCGCAGGAGCCTGGGGTCATTAAGGCATACGTCTGCGGACCTACAGTTTATGATTACTGCCACATCGGGCATGCTCGGACGTACATCAACTTCGACGTCCTCAAGAGGTACCTGGAGGCGAACGGCTATGCGTTCTATCATGTTCAGAACTTCACCGATGTCGACGACAAAATAACCATGAAGGCGGCAGCGGCGGGGATTGAACCGCTGAAGCTCGCCCAGACGTATATAGACGAGTACTTCAGGGACATGGACGAACTGAACGTAAAGAGGGCGACGCTGTACACAAAGGCATCGGACTACATACCGAAGATCATCGAGATTACAGAGGAGCTCCTTGAACGCGGGGTGGCTTACAGGTCCGGAGACACTGTGTTCTTCGATGTGGAGGGCGCAGGAGGGTTTGGGGAACTCGTTAAGGATGTCGAGGGATCGGTTACGGACAAGCTCGAGAGGGGCAGCAAGAGGGGCCCATTCGACTTCGTGCTGTGGAGGCAGGGCGGTCCAGGGGAGCAGTCGTGGGAGAGTGCCCTTGGGCGTGGGCGACCCGGCTGGCACACAGAGTGCGTCGCGATGTCCCTGAGCAACCTCGGCAAGACGCTAGACATCCATTGGGGAGGAATGGACCTGATATACCCGCACCATGAGTGCGAGGCGATAATTGCCAAGGCATTGACCTCGAAGACGTTCGTCAGGTACTGGGTCCATAACAACTTCGTATTGATGACTGGGAAGAAGATGTCCAAGTCGACCGGCAAGCACGTCTACATAAGGGACGTGCTCAAGAAGCACTCCCCGGACGCGCTGAGGCTTTTCATCCTCTCGAAGAATTACCGGGAGCAGATCGAGTATTCGGAGGAGAGGCTTGTGCTGGCGGAGAAGGTACTAAAGACGATGCAGGAGGGCGCAGAGGCGGCGAGGAGGGACTGGGGAGCGCAGAACGGCGGGAAGATGAGCGATTGCGTCAAGGAATATGTTGGGATGTTCTTCAACGCCATGGACGACGACCTTGAGACGGGCCAAGCGATCTCGGTCCTTGAGAGGCTCTCATGGGAGATCTCCGGAGGGATGCCCAAGAAGGACTTTACCGGCGCCCCGAGGCTATTCGATGCGGCAGAGACTATACTTGGAATCAGGCTGAGTCGCTGACAACGGTCGGCTACAGGTTTCCATCAAAAGCGCCAATCAGTCAACGTCCACCCAGTAGCTCCCGTCCGAAGAGTGCTCCTTCTTCCAGATTGGAAGCTCGTGCTTTATCCGGTTGACTGCGAGTTTGAGGGTGTCGAACGCGATGGCGCTGTGGTCGGTTGCAATCGCGACATAGAGGACCTCCTCGCCGGGCTTGAACGTGCCGTACTTGTGGCATATCGCAGCATCCTTCACGCCTTCGATCATGACAAGAGCCTTCGCCATGCCCTGCAGCGACGCTTTTGCGGCATCCTCGTAGACTTCGTATTCAAGCCTGTCAACGGGAGTCTTGTCGGCGGCCATGTTGCGGACTATGCCGGTAAAGGTGATGATGGCGCCGTAGTCGTTTATTTTTAGCCCTTTCTTGAGAGTCTCGATGACGCGGAAGAGATCAATATTCTCCTCTTTCTTGGCAAGAATGCCTTCTGGCATGGGCACCACACATCATTAGAACTATATCGACAAATAAATAGATGTGCCGTTGCCTTGATAATTGTGTGGGATAATGGCTCTCAAGGATGGCAGGCGTGCGCTGCAGATAGGCATTGGTCTTGAAGACATCCTGCGCCGCACCTATGGCGACAGGCTAGAAGCGGTCCTCCGCGCGCTTGCGGTGCCGCCCGCCGAGTACGCAATAAGGGTCAACACGCTCAGGTCATCGGCAGAAGAGGTTGTCGAGGAGTTCGGTGCCGCCGGCGTGGAATGCGGCAAGTCGCCCATCCTTGGCGAGGCGGTAATCCTCCACCCGGGCGCCCCCAGGATGGTTGAAAAGAAGGGCAAGATGGTCCTCATTGACAAGTTTGCTGCGGAGAGCGTTATGTTGGGCAGCAAGCTCTACGAGCCGGGCATTCTGAGGTCGGATAGGGTGAAGCCGGGGGACGAGGTATACATGGTTGACCCGAGGGGGCATCTTGTCGGAACGGGCATAGCTAGGTTCTCGTCCGCAAGGAAACATACAACGGGGATCGCAGTCGACACGAGGGAGTCCATATACAGCATGCCGCCGATGCATGAGACGAGGCTCTTCGAGGAGGGAAAGATTGTAGAGCAGAGCCTCCCTGCGATGGTGACAGCGAGGGTCCTCGACCCGCAGCCCGGCGAGACCATAGTGGACCTATGCGCGGCGCCCGGCAACAAGAGCACGCATGTTGCCCAAATCCAGGGCGACAAGGGGCTGATCTACGCCTTCGAGCATTCGCCTAAGAGGCTCGCGAAGATGAGGCGAGAGATACGGAGGCTCGGGATCAGGTCCATCAGGACGGCACAGAAGGACTCACGCTACATCGACCTGGACCTGCCGGAGCTCAAGGCGGACAGGGTCATCGTCGATCCGCCATGCACCGCGCTTGGCGTCAGGCCGAAGCTCTATGAGGAGACGGGACCGCCGGAGGTGGCGTCGTGCGCAGCGTACCAGAAGCAGTTCCTCAAGACGGCGTCAAGAGTCGCCAGGAGGGGAGGGACGATAGTGTACTCAACGTGCACGCTCCCGGTCGAGGAGAACGAGGAGGTTGTCAGCTACGGCTTGGATGAGCTCGGGCTCGAGCTTAGCAGGCAGTCCCCGTTGGCGGGAAGGCCTGGCATCGGCGGCGAGCGCTTTGGCATGGTCCAGAGGTTCGATCCCGACCTAGTAGAAACGCCAGGCTACTTCATCGCAAAATTTACAAAACCCTGACGGTAAGGGTCAGAGCCCCGGTTTGCTGGCTTCGGGCGGGATATTCTTCTTGCTATAGACCTTGCGCTTGAGCTGATGCCCGCAGACCTGGCACTCGGCAAGCCTGATGGATTTCTCGTAAGTCGCGCCGCATGCAGGGCAGTAGAGGAACCACCAGAACGCTTGAGATATGCCCTTTGTGACCATCGGTTTGAAGTCTATTGAGAGCATCCTGCAGAGGTTCTGCAAGCTGTAGTCATCGCTCACGACGGTTGGCGATCGGCCTTCGTTGCGCAACTGCAGCGCGAGGGCTACGACCTCAAGGTCTGTATCTGAGAGGACTGAGATGTCGCCCGATGACTCTGCATGGGACCTCACGATGTTCTTGAATTCGTCCAACGGCGAGCGTATCTTCAGGCACCCGGAGGAGACGCACAGGTCGGTTATCACGCGCGTCTTCTTGCTGAATAATTCTGACTCGACGCGGGGAGTGATGTAATGGTCGCCCTCCACCAGCTGGGGGTTGAAGCCATAGATAATCGCGGATGTGTCGAGGACGTAAGTGGTGACCATTTTCCTTAGACCTCGAACCCCTGCTTTACTTTCTCGCTTATGCGCTTGTAGAAGTTTGATTTGCCGAGCCTCACGAATACGGCCGGCTTGCTGGAGCGCTCGATGACTACAGGCTCTCTTGCTTTGACGTCAAATGATGATTGGCCGTCAAGGACGCAAATGGCGCTGGACCATCCGGCGTTGACTTCAATCTCGACCCTGCTTGAAGTGGGTATCAGCATTGGCCGCAGCCCGGTGGCAAGCGGGCATATGAATGTAACTTGCATCGCGTCCAGCTGGGGATCGATGATCGGACCGCCCGCCGAAAGGGCATATGCCGTCGACCCCGTGGTCGTTGAGACCATCACCCCGTCTGCCTTGCCCCGAAGAAGCGGCTCGCTGTCCTTCGAGACCGAGAACGAGAGTATCTTTGATGGCTTAGCCGTGGTTACGAGCGCCTCATTAAGGACCTCTGGGCAGGATATGCCGTTGTGTGACGGCTTCAGCTTCGTCCTGAACTCGAGATAGAAGCGATTGGAAATCACCCGGTCGATTGCGTCCTTCCATAACTCCGGAGAGGTTTCGCAGAGGAAGCCTAGCACGCCGACCTTTATTCCGAGGACAGGTGTCTGCCCCACCTTCTGCACCGTGCGGAGTATCGTGCCGTCGCCGCCTACGACGACGACCATGTCGGCGTTGAGGTTTTCAGGCAAGACGCTCTCTGCGCCTGCTTTTTTGGCGATTTCGCCAGAGTAGACGACCTCGAGCCCGTTGGATTCGAGATAGGAGGCGACTTTCGTGCCGATGTCTACAGCCTCGCGTGAGTTAATCTTCGACACGATTCCTATTCGCGTTATTTTCACGGTACGGAGCCTCCGATAATGATTAGTGGCTCAGTGATATTAACAGCTTCGCTTGCCCTTCTGCGTGCGTGGGAGGCGCAGGGGCGGCCTATTCGGACAAGTTTTAATAATTCGTTCCCATTACACAAATAGCGAAGGTGTTTACATGGCTGAAATGACACCGCGCAAACGTGCCCTTCTTTGTGTAACAGGCAACAAGCGCAGAGCTGACAGGATTAGCTGCCTGGATACCCTTACAACTTGCACCGTGGACCAGATGAACGCCGCGAAGGCGCCGTTCCCGGAGGCAAACAGGGATCCGGAGCTCATGTTCAGGCTTGCAGCGGCTGCCTGGGAAGTAGTAGGGCTTGAAGGATTCAAACTACCATTCGACCTTTGCGTTGAGGCAGAGGCGCTTGGGTGTAAAATCAACTGGGGGAGGATTGACAGGCATCCCAGCGTCGAGACGCACGTATTCGGCGACCTGAAGGACCTCAAGATTCCAGAAGACATCATGGACAGGGGAAGGTTCCCGCTGAAACATGCTGTTGAGACGAGGCTCAGGAGGGAGTATGGTGATTATCTTCCAGTAGCTAACCAAGTGACCGGTCCGTTCACAGTAGCAGGACACATATTCGGTATTGAGAGGTTCTGCGTGTGGACCAAGAAGAGGCCACTGGAGCAGGTCAAGGAAGCCTTGATGACCATCTCCGAAATGAACATCGCAGACTGCAAGAATTCGCTGAAGAGCGGAGCGGACATCATCTGCATAGCAGATCCGTCTGCAACGTCAGACATACTCTCACCGGCGTTCTTCAGGGATGTCATGGTTCCAGTGTACAAGAACATGGCACAGAAGATCGGCGCACCCATAATACTGCACATATGCGGCAACACTACCGCTTACATGCCATACATGGCAGACACAGGCTTGGATGCAATGTCGGTCGACGCTCAGGTGGACATTGGCTTCGCCAAGGCAATCGTCGGCAACAAGATAGCAATCGTCGGCGGCGTTCCAACCATCACGGCGCTCCTCTTCGGGACCCCGCAGAAGGTCAGGGAGGCTGCAATCGATGCCATCAAGAAAGGCACAGACATGCTGATGCCCTCATGTGGCATACCTCCGAGAACCCCGCTAGAGAACTTCAAGGCAATGGTAGAAGTTGCCAGATGCATGGTATACCAATAGGGTGATTGAAATGGCGACAAAAGAAGAGATTGTTAACGGATTCATAAAGGCAATAGTCGACGGCGACGAGGAGATGTCAGCGAAGTGGGCAAAGGAAGGCGTAACAGCCAACCTGGATGCCTACGAGCTCGTCACCAAGCATGGCGGAGATGCTATGAGCATCGTCAATTCGAAGTATGAGAAGAAGGAGTTCTTCGTGCCCGAGGTTCTGTGCTCTGCAAATGCACTGAACGCCGGCGTCGAAGTACTTGCGCCGCACATGAAGACTGACAAGACCTCAGAGCCGGCAACTGTCATCCTAGGCGTCGTTGAGGGCGACATCCACGACATCGGCAAGAACCTTGTAAGAATCATGCTCAGCGCAGCAGGGTTCAGGGTTATTGACCTTGGCAAGGATGTCCCGCTGGTGCAGTTCATCGACAAGACAAAGGAGCTCAAGGCAGACATCATAGGCATGTCGGCACTCATGAGCACAACAATGCCATCGATGAAGAAGGTCATTGGGCTACTGCAGGATGCAGGCATAAGGAACAAGGTGAAGGTGATCGTCGGCGGCGGACCGGTAACCCGCGATTGGGCACTATCGATCGGCGCAGACGAGAGGCCGCACGATGCATCTGCAGCAGTAGGTGTTACCAAGGACCTTGTAGCTAAGGTTCGGGCAGAGAGAGGCGCCTGGTAAAGCAGAGAAGGCAAACTTTCTCCTTTTTTTATTTTTTCTTTTATTTTACGCAGATTTTTTTATCAGCATTCATTACTTCGTCTTATCGATTGGTCAGCGCTGGCGCTTAATCATGCGAGATCGTCATGGTCTTGCAATAGCCCAGAGGTCAAAATAACCGTCTCCCAAGGCTTCGCCGGGCAGCGAGTCGTTCTTGAAGTAGTAAAGCAAACGACCGTCATATGATATCTGCACTACGTCCCCGTTTGGCACCTGTGCAAAATCTGACTGGTTGAGCGGGGGGGCGGCATAGATCCGGCCAGAGAATTCGAAGAAGGCGGACATGCACGATGCGTTGCAGTCGCCCATAAGGATGCCCTCGTCGAGCCAGTAGAGCGGCCTGCCCGAGCCGTCAGCGAGATAACTGCCCGCGGAAGCGGACTCTGCAATTTTGACGGTGTATTGGCTAAAGGCGTACCCGAACCCGAACAGGAGCATGGATACGAAGAGGGCTAAGAACAAGATGCCGCCTTTATGCTCTGGGTTCATGCTTGTGGCCGCCCATTGCTGCAAGTTATAATATCGTGGCAGTGGATATTAAGGCTGTCAATCGTCCATCGTTTTGAGGGGGAAAATGGCAGCAGGGAGCGGCATTGTTCTGCAATAAAGAGGGCGTAAGCTACAACAAGCATAATATAGCCAATGCGAGCTGGTCTAAAGACAATAGCCATTCAGAGTAATCTAAAGCAGGTAATTTCATGAATAAGAGCAGAATTGCGGTAATAGTCTTCGCATCGCTAACCCTCCTGTACTTCCTTTCGATAGTCCACCGCGTAGGCATGTCGGTGATTGCTTATGACCTCATGGCGGAGTTCAGCGCCGATGCATCGTTAATCGGGCTGATGTCTTCGGCTTACTTCTTCCCATATGCGGCGGCGCAGATACCGATAGGCATAATGCTTGACAGGATAGGCATACGGAAGACCGTCGCGATTCTGGCGTCAGTGGCCTGCGTAGGGAGCTTCATATTCGCAACCGGTTCCGACATAATGATGCTCTCGATTGGCAGGGGGCTCCTGGGCTTTGGAGTTGGCGGGTTCTACGTATCCTCGCTAAAGGCGATTGCAGTTTGGTTCGATTCGCGCAAGTTCGCCACAATGGCAGGGCTCTTTGCATCGATATCAAATATCGGCGGGATAGTAGCGACAACGCCCCTGGCGCTGCTCACACTCTACATTGGATGGAGGGGCTCGTTCATGACGATATTTGCCATGATGGTGGCGGGCACAGTCATCGCTTGGTTCTCGATCAAGGAGGACAATAACCGCAGCTACAAGAGCACTAACAGCGTAAAGTCCGACCTGAAGAAGGTGTTCACCAACAGGGAGTTCTTGAAGATACTTCCCCTCCCGTTCCTGATTTACGGGTGTTTCATAGGCTTCCAAGGCCTATGGGGCGGCCCGTTCCTGATGGGCACTTACGGCATGGACAAGACTACGAGCGGCTTCTTCCTCATGTTCATAGGGATAAGCTTCGCCATTACCGGGCCGATCGCGGGCTACATCTCGGATAAAGTGATTCGGCGGCGAAAGCCGGTCATGATCCTTGGGCAGCTCATCACGCTGTCATTCTGGGTAATATTGGCGCTTTTCGGCAACCAGCTCGGCTCAGCCACGATGGTCTTAACCATGCTGATGCTTGGTACCGGGCACGCGTTCATCAACATCTACATGGCGGTGTCGAAGGAGATGTTTGAGACTAACATATGCGGCACCGCTATGGCGTGCTTCAACACGTTCCAGGCGGTCGGCGGAGGAGTCTTCCAGTCGCTCATGGGGCTGATGCTCGACGCCACCTACGGAGGAACGAGGGTCTTCGAGGCATACCAGCTCATATTCATAATGGCGGTCGCTTGCCTATCGCTGACGCTCTTCCTTACTGCGATAAGCAAGGAGACAATGCCGGCAGCGCGGTGCCCCCCCTGAAAGGGCGGCTTGGAAGCGCGCCGGATCACAACAGGAGCAGTCAGGCAACGTAGATAGCCAAGTTTACGGTAAAGAAGGTCGCCCACAGCTGCTTACTTTGGTCGAAGAGGTCTTGGAATAGCAGGCTTATTAAACGATAGTTTGCCTTTAGTTAACGATGAACGAGCACCTTCTTCATTCGGAGATAAAGAACGTCTACGCGGTCCCAGGAGACCGGCTCGAAGCCAGGCTGGGCGGCTACGTCATCGACATATTGAGGGGGGCATTGGTCATAGAGGTGCAGACCAAGAACTTCTCAGCCCTGAAAGGGAAGCTCCATACGCTCATCGGAAAGCACCAGGTCAGGCTCGTCTATCCACTGCCGGAGAACAAGTGGATAGCCCATGTCACGAAAGAGGGCGCGGTGATAAGCAGGCGCAGGTCCCCAAAAAAGGGGAAGGTCACCGATGTCTTTCGCGAGCTGACCATGATCGCGGATATAGTGGGGAACGAGAACTTTTCGCTGGAGGTGCTCTTTATCGATGAAGAGGAGGCGTGGCGCGACGACGGAAGGGGGAGCTGGAGGAGGAGGGGCGCAAGCATCAAGGAGAGGAGGCTGCTGAGGGTGAACGGCCGAGCCCTGTTCAAGGATAAGGAAGACTACCTCAGATTGCTGCCCGATGCCCTGGGCCAAGAGTTCACAAACCGGGAACTGTCCGAACTTGCAAAGATTCCGGTCGGAACCGCGCGACAAATCACGTACTGCCTAAGAAAGAGCGGTGCCATAAGGTCGGTCCCGAAGAAGGGAAGGGAGCTGAGGTTCCAGCGCCCACCATAGGTGAAAAGGAACCGCCTGTATCATGCCTACGCCTTTATGTTGTTGATGCGTTCACTTGGAGGCGGCAGAAGGGGAGGCGGGTATTCAAAAAAGGTGAAGCGGACCCCCCTCGCATACTCTTGAATTTAAATAAGGAGGATGTGTACATCACTTTAAATAGATATATGGATATCGCCGACGATGGAAGATAGGAATGATTTGCTTTGAAAAAACCCTCTGCCAAAATTGAGAATGTTGTAGCATCGGTCATCATGAACCAGACGTTTGATCTCGATGCCATTTTAGGAAGCACGCCCGGCGCCGAGTATAACCCAGAGAAGTTTCCAGGGCTTGTCTATAGGATAGCGAAGCCGCGGACAGCGACCCTAATCTTCTCAACCGGGAAGATGGTGTGCACCGGGGCCAAGTCCGTGAAGGAGGTCCATGCCGCAATAAAGAAGATAGTTGCGAACCTCAAGGACAGGAACATAGTGATCATAGGAACCCCCGAGATCACGATACAGAACATTGTGGCGTCGGCAAACCTTTACGCGGAGGTCAACCTCGAGAAGGCAGCATTCCTGCTGGAGGACGTCATGTACGAGCCGGAGCAGTTCCCCGGGCTGATATACAGGATGCCCGACCCCAAGGTGGTGCTGCTCATATTCTCGTCCGGGAAGATGGTGTGCACGGGCGCAAAGCATGAAGACGAGGCAGAGATCGCGGCGGAAAAAATTTTCCAAAAACTGAATACCCTTGGCGTGCTTTACGTGTAGGTCGCTGTTGGTGGAGCGGCATACGTGCATGCCGCATTCATGATTCAATTAATTCAATGACGGTCACATAGCCTCATTTATCATGGGGTTGAGGGTGCAGAGTTATGATTTCGGGCGTGAATTTTTTTCTTAAAAAAAGGTTTCAAATTTTATCGGGCGCTGATTTTGCTCTAGACGAAAACTGTTAATAGCTCACTGCAAGGTAACTATGGACGTTTATGAGCGCCAAGTCTCTGCTTCCGGAGAGCGATGCACGCTTCTTGACAATACCAAGCAGGATGGCGTTTGCGGGGGGTGGTAGCAATCGACGCAAGTGAGCTTTTGATGATCAGAGCACTGCAGGCTGTCAAGATACTGAGGCTCTCAAGGCTCCAGAATATCATTGGAGCCGCGCGTCCGTTCAGGGACTATTTCAAGGGCTTTGAAAAGGTCGAGGCGGTTCGCAGTATTTTCGGCGACAAGACTGAGCAGGTGCTCCGCGATTTGAAAGTCGAGTTCATTTGGACGGGCGGCTACATGGGAGTCAACAGCATAAACGGGCACCTTATGGTCTGCCCTAATTACCTTAACAAAGGCGATAAAACAGACATCTATCTGGATGTAATACATGAGCTCGTTCACGTTAGGCAGCACATGGAGGGCAAAGATCTATTCGACAGCCATTATTGCTACATTGAAAGACCGACTGAGATTGAGGCTTATCGCCATACTGTTGAGGAAGCGAAGAGGTTGGGGCTTAGCGACGCAAGGATATACGAGTATCTCAAGACCGAGTGGATAAGTGAAAAGGAGCTGGAGCGACTGGCATCAACCGTAAATGTCCGCTGCAAATAATGATGGAAAAAGCAAGGCAGTTTCAGCTGTCGCGAATGATGAACCGAAATGCGTTGCGGCAATAATCTCAATTCGATTAACCCGTTGACCACTGTGTAATGCCATTCAGCATGATTTTGATGGCGTCTGATCAATATTCAACGATGATTTTGGGGGTTAGTTTAACCTTCAAAAGCATATGCGCTTTTTCATAAGATTGAATCCCAAATTCAATATTGTTTTAACGGGCTTTGAATTTGGGAAGTGGCGCTAACGCTGACCAATATGAAATAGAGGAGAGTGATTCTGAAAAATATATCAGAGGACGCATGCTTTGCAGCCTTGGCGTTCACAATCGACATTTTTAAATTTCCACTTCAAAGCCCACTGCTTGATGTCCTGAATGATCTCGATAATTTCGAGCCCGCTTTCGGTTAGAGTGTATTCGGATTTTACCGGAAAAGAAGTATCGTCTACGTGCCTATGTATTAGGCCTTCCACTTCGAGCTCCTTTAAACGCTCTGAGAGGACCTTTGAAGTGATTCCTTTAAGCGAGTCTTTTAGCTCCATGAATCTCCTCGTATAATTGGTCCCCTTATATAATTCAAGAATGATCAGTAGCGCCCACTTCTTCATCAGATAGCGCACAGCCTGGTTTACCGTGCAAGAATCATGCATAGTATTGTTTTTGAAACTCTTTACTATATATAAGTAAGTATACAAAATATACCTAAGAGCTACTGCGGTTGTGCATGTTATGTTTTGCTACCAATGTGAAGAGACATTGAAGGGAAGCGGTTGTACAATCAGAGGAGTCTGCGGAAAAGATGGAGAGACTGCCGCGCTCATAGATGTCCTAATCTATGTATGCAAGGGCGTCTCTGAGAGGAATATTGCGGCATTGAATAAAGGGATGGCAGATCAGAAAGCAGGATTATTTGTCGTTGATTCCCTCTTCTCCACCATAACCAATGTAAACTTTGATAGTTCGTGGTTCAAGAACCGGATAAAAGAGGCAATTAAAATCCGCGATGCGATTCCCAGAGGCGATGGAGTAGAGCACGATGCTTGCACCTGGACTCCGAAAGATGATGCCGAAATCCTTGCAAAAGCGGAGAAGATAGGAGTTCTTTCGACCGGCGACGTGGATGTTAGGTCGCTTCGCGAACTCCTGGTCTATGGCATGAAGGGAGTTGCGGCATATTACCACCATGCTGCAATCTTAGGTCATACCGACGATTCGATAGTGGAGGCTATCCAAAAAGGCTTAGCGTCGACCCTCCATGAATTGACAGTGCCTGAGATGACGTCAGCAGTGCTTGAATGCGGGGGCATTGCGGTTAAGACCCTCGCGCTGCTCGACAACGCCCACACCAATTCATTCGGCAACCCGGAGATCACTGCAGTTAAAACCACCGTTGGAAACCGACCTGGGATCCTCATCAGCGGGCACGACCTTAAGGACCTAAAGGACCTCCTTGACCAGACTAAGGGCACCGGGATCGATGTCTACACCCATGGGGAGATGCTGCCTGCCCATGCTTATCCAGCATTCAAAAAGTATGACAACCTCGTAGGCAACTACGGGAGTTCCTGGTGGCACCAGGTTGAGGAGTTCGAGGCGTTCAACGGCCCAATTTTGATGACTACGAACTGCATCGTACCACCAAGGGCATCTTACATCAAGCGGATCTACACAACTGGCGTCGTGGGTTATCCAAGCACCGTCCATATCCCATCTCCAAGAGAAGGAACGAAGGACTTCTCCGAAGTAATCCAGCATGCGAGAACATGTCAGCCGCCCAAAGCAATGGGCAATGGTCGCGATCTCATTACTGGTTGCGCCCATAACGCCGTCCTTTCACTTGCGGGCACGGTCATCGATGCTATCAAGGGCGGAGATGTCAAGCGTTTTATTGTAATGGCAGGTTGTGATGGCCGTCAAAGGGAGCGGGAATATTATACGGAGTTCGCTAAAGCCCTTCCAAAGAATACGATCATCCTTACAGCAGGATGCGCAAAATATCGGTACAACAATCTAAACCTAGGCGCGATTGGCGGCATACCTCGAGTTCTTGATGCAGGGCAGTGCAATGACAGCTATTCCCTTGTTGTCATAGCGCAAGCGCTCTCGAAAGCGTTCGGAGTTGGGATCAATGATCTCCCTGTCTCATACAATATCGCGTGGTACGAACAGAAGGCGGTAGCAGTTCTCTTGGCTTTGCTACACCTTGGAGTAAAGAACATTGCTCTCGGACCGAAACTTCCGGGGTTTGTCTCCCCTGCAGTCCTTGATGTCCTTGTAAAGAACTTTGGGATCAGGAAGAACAGCACCGTAGAGGAAGACATCTTGCTAATGGCGCCAACCAGTTAATCCAAAAGGATTGCAAACGTCGAGTTTTGAAAAACTCGATTTTTTCTTTTCTTTATTTTTGGGCATCGAAAAGCATTATTTCGCGTTCTTCACCAAAAAAAAGAAGGTTGCTTATGGCCTCACAATTCCATTACTTCACATACGACCACAATGCAACATTTATCATGATTTTGACGGCTGCCGGTTGACGACTTTACAACGCAAATTTTTAATAAAATATAATACGCTGAAAAAGTGTTTACTCCTCACTCTCAACCGAGGCGATTAGCTCCTTTACATAGTCAGTTGTGATGAAGTTTAAGTTTAACCTCTTGGCACGGTCTTCCCATCTCCTCATCCATTCCCGCATCGTTCTGAGGTCTTCCTTACCTATCGTTTCCGCAGGTGTCCATGACTTCTCGCTTTCGCCGTAGCTTTCAAGGCTCCAATAATCCTCGCCTATGTTGAGATAAGCAGTTACTTCGTGCGTCTGTGAATCCGAGATGCTATCACTGAGGTCTATGGATATGCTACAACCTTCCACCCATC
>CAZWMA010000020.1:0-21631 GCA_964634735.1 uncultured Nitrososphaerota archaeon | reverse complement strand
GGCGAATGCAAGTCGGTCATGGTCATTTCAGTCGGCGGCGGGAAGAGCATCGACGTAGCCAAGCTGGCGTCGAACGAGAAGAAGATCCCGTTCGTCAGCATACCGACCTCGGCCGCGCACGACGGAATCACCTCTCCGATTGCCTCAGTTAAGTGCGCGAGCGGGTCAATCTCGAAGATGGCCCAGCCGCCGATTGCATTGCTGGCGGATACGGAGATAATCGGCGGCGCCCCAAGGCGCTTCCTGATCAGCGGCTGTGGCGATATCGTTGCCAAGAATACTGCGGTGAGGGACTGGGCGCTGGCGCACAGGCTGAGGGGCGACTATTACGGAGAGTATGCCGCGTCTCTGGCATTGATGTCTGCCGAGCTGATGGCAGAGAACATCGACCTGATAGCGAGGGGGCTGGACGTTGGCATCCGTGGGGTAATAGAGGGTCTGATAAGCTGCGGTTATGCGATGTGCATTGCGGGGAGCAGCAGACCGTGCAGTGGCTCTGAACACTTATTTGCCCACGCACTCGATAAAATCGGGGCGGGCAAGGCTATGCACGGCGAGAAGTGCGGCGTGGGGACGATCATGATGATGTATCTGCACGGAGGGGACTGGAAGAGCGTGAAGGAAGTTCTTGTGAAGGTGGGCGCCCCCACTACGGCAAAGCAGCTCGGGGTCACTGATCAGCAGCTCGTTGATGCGCTCTCGCTCGCCCACACCATAAGGCCAGACAGGTACACAGTTCTTGGCGAGAGTGGCATAACGCCTGATGCGGCATGGGACCTCGCGAGGATAACGGGCGTGATATGCTGACATCGAGAGGTTCGGCAACGGCCAGGAGAAGGGATGTAAAATGGTAAAAGAGATAGTCACTTTTGTCGGGGACATTAACGCAAGGCAAGGCTACAAGTTCGTTGCCTCGCCACCACCGGATGTCTGCATTACGTGCAAGCTCTTCCAAGCATGCATGTCGAAGCTCAAGCCGGGAAGGGCGTACGAGGTCATCGATGTGAAGCAGATGGAGCACTTCTGCGCGCTCTACGAGGATAAGGTCAAGGTCGTCAAGGTCGTCGAGACCACGGTTGAGACGCTGGTTAAACCTCAGAGGGCGGTCGAGGGAGCGATTGTCACGGTCGATCTCGAGCAGTGCGATAAGAAGTGCCCGCTTGACGCGTTGTGCAGACCAGAATGGGCCAAGAAGGGTGAGAAGGCGAAGGTAAAAATAGAAAAGGTATTGGAGGATGTCTCAGAGATGGCAGTCTGCGGAAATAAGTATAGGAAGGTTACTGCCCGTATTGTTGAGACTTCTTCCTAGGCTTTGTTGCCTTCTTCTCCGCTGGCTGCTCAAGAGCCGCATCTTCTTTCTTGGCGACGTCTGCCGCAGGCTCTGTTGCATTTGCCTCAGGAGCTTCTGCTGGTTTTGACGCTGGCGCAACCTTGATGACGTGCGACTCCGTGAACTGGACTGTGGCAACCTCTGGGAAGTACTTGGAAATCTCCTTTGCCAGACCCTTCTTTGCGTACTGTATGTTTTCTATCGTGAATGACTCCTCAGGCATCTCGATGTTGATCATCGCTCCAAGGTTTGTGACGAGGAACTTGTCCTTCGAAACTTCACGAATCCTCCTGTGGATAAGCTCGCGGATCTTGTCTGCCGCTTCGGTGACGTTCTTCCTCACGTACACCTTAGCATTGAGCGTTCTGCCGGCTAGCGGGTGGTTGTAGTCAATCGTCACCCTTCCTCCGCTAACTGCGCGGATTGTCGCCAGTTGACCCTCAACTTCGACCCTCTGACCAGGAATCGGTCTGATTCCCTGGTTTGTGAGCTGCCTTGCGGGGACTATTGCGACCTTCTTACCGTCCCTCTCGCCAAAGGCGTTCGCCGGAGCGATCTCCGCCTCCTTCTCCTGCCCCTCCTCTGCGCCGGTTACCAGCTCGTCAACGCCTTTCAGCATCCATTTCTGGCCGACAACAAGGAGCCTAGGCTCGTAAACATCTTGTGGGCTGTAAACATTTGCAGCCTTTGCCTGGTCCTCCATGGTTACGTCGAAGACCTCGCCGGTCTCCTTGACCTTGAGGATGTAATCTATGAGTACGAAATCTCCACTCTTGATAGGCATCAATGATGCACCACGCTTCGGCTAACAAAGGCAAATTCCTCTTTAAAATCTTTTCCTTCGTCGCCTTGTAAAAAGGCCGTGCGAACGGCGGCAGAAGCCCGAAAGAGGGTGACCCAGATATAGAGGGAATGACAGAGGCGGAGGTGGTGATGGTGTTGCAGGGGCACGGCGAGGTAGAAGTAAAGGCGAGGGTAGCAAGCATAGATGAGGCTGAGGGCAGGGTATTCGGCGCAGGGGGCGTCTTCGTAAAGGAGACGCTGCAGCAAGACATCTACCTGAGACATCCGTGCAGGGACCTCAAAGAGAGGGACGAGGCGATAAGGCTGCGAAAGGAGGGGGACGAGTGCGTCATCACGTTCAAGGGGAAGAGGCAGGATGGCCCCGCCAAGGTAAGGGAAGAGATCGAGGTCCCGGTTGAGGGCTTTGAGGAAACGCTGGCGATTTTCGAGAAGCTCGGATTCAGGGCAGCCATCACTCTGGTCAAGAGGAGGAGGACTTACAGAATGGGTGGCGCCACGGTCGTAGTGGACGCTGTCGAAGGCTTGGGGACCTTTATGGAGGTCGAGGTGAAGGCGAACCCCGGCGTGGATGCGTTTGAATCGGCAAAGAATGAGCTGTTCAGCGCTATCGACCGGCTCGGGATAAGCAGGGAGAGCATAATCACGGATTCTTACATCGAGCTCCTTGCTTCGGAGAGCTCGGACTCGAGCGCTGAGAGGTAGAGCTGGAGCACTAGGCTGCGCTTCTTGGCCAATTCGCGGGCGCTTGCGGTGTGCATCAGAGAGGGGAGCTTGAGGAGCTTCCCCCTTATGTGCTCAGCTACCCTGGATGCGGGCAAACCGTGTTCCAAGTTGTATTGTATTGTCCGGTAGATGCCCAGTGCGCCCATGGCGTCGATCCTATCCGCATCGGCGAGGACTTTTGCCTCGATCGTCTTAGCTGTCCTTTTGGCCGAGAAGCTGTGCGTTGATATCGCGCTTGACACGGCTTTAGCGAAGGTTGTGCTGAACCCCTCCCCAAGCAGTGTCTCCTCGGCGAATTTTGCGCTAGCCGATGCATGGTCATCCTCCCTGCGTTTTGTGTCGTGGAAGAGGGCGGCAGCGTCGATTATGACCGTGTCTGCGCCTTCGCGCTCGCCGATGGTTGCAGCCATGGCGCGGACCCTAGTGACATGTTCCCATCCGTGGCACCCTATAGCGCCAAAGAGTTCCATGCATAGCGCTTCGAGCTTCGCCGCCTTTTGGCGGTAACGCACTTCATCAGACTGACCGGATGGAGACATTGACTTCCTTCCCATCTATCTTCACCAGCGCATACTTGCCGCTCATAGCGGGCCCAGGGTTGAATACGGTTGAGACACCAATCTTCTCTTTGCCCGAGGCTTCATGTATGTGGCCGCACTGGACCACTAGCGGGGCTGTGGAGGATACCAGTTCTGCGAGTTTTTTGCTCCCGACATGCTTGCCGAAGGAGGTCTTGTCGACAACTTTGCCAGCAGGCGGGTTATGAACGAGGAACATCGTCGCGCCCCCGTCAGTGTGTGCGCAGAGAGCGCGGTTGCGGACGAGGTTTCCGACCAGCGCTTCTTCCTCAACTTCGAATGGCGTGCCGAAGGGAGTTGGCGTGGAGCCGCCTGTTCCGATGATTGAGATGGTGCCGGTGCCGCCGCGCCCCTCCTCAAGGCATCTCCCAAGCCCGGGTATGCCCTTGCGGAACTCGATCGGGTCGCAGTTGCCCAGGACGTAGTTTATCGGAGCCCCGGCGCCTTCCAGCGCCTGTAAAATTTGCAACAGGTCAGCTTCTGATCCGAAATGGGTGAGGTCGCCCGAGACGGTGATTAGGTCTATCTGCTCCTGCGAGATAGCTCTGAGGATACTGCTGATCGATGAGATTTTGCCATGGATGTCGGAGAGCGCGAGAATATTGATGGGCATTGGGTCCACCGTAAAGCTTTAAGACTACTGAGATTTTACTGTCTTTGCTTTTTAAGGTGTTCCCTTTGTGCTTAGCTGTTCCGGGCAAGGTCGTTGAGATAGACGGAGAGGTCGCCCAGGTCGATATAGGCGGCATAAGGAGGGAAGCTTCCCTTGCGCTTGTTGCCAAGATGGGCGTCAAGATCGGGGACTATGTGCTGATCCACACGGGCTATGCCATCACCAAGGTCGACGAGTCAGAGGCGAAGGAGATACTGGCGACCTGGAGGCAGGTGATGGCGGCAGAGGAAGGGGAGGGGCTCAGGGATTGAGCCCAGTTGGAGAGAACTTCTTCGCGCCGTTTAGGGACAGGGCGCTCGTTGAGAAGGCCTCAAAGGAGATAGACAAGGCAGCGAGAGGGGAGAGGTTCAGGATAATGCACGTCTGCGGGACACATGAGTGGGCAATTACCCATGCGGGTCTCAGGGAGATGCTGCCGGAGAGCGTAGAGGTGGTTGCTGGGCCAGGGTGCCCGGTCTGCGTTACCCCTGGGGGCGAGATCGACGCACTGGCAGAGCTCGCCGTTGGCGGCAAGGCTGCGGTGACGACCTTTGGCGATGTCGTCAGGGTGCCCGGCATGAGGTCTTCGCTGGCAGAGGCGAAGGCGGAGGGGGGCGACGTGAGGGTTGTGTACGGCATGGCGGACGCGATAAGGATGGCGAGGCGCGAGCCGGGGATGGAGTTCGTTCACTTCTCGATTGGATTCGAGACGACGGCCCCGATGGCTGCTCTCGAGGTTGGGCGAGGTCTTCCGACGAACCTCAGCATATTCTCGACCCACAAGCTGATACCGCCAGCGATGGACTTCTTGCTGAGGCTTGGGATTGATGTTGACGGATTCATATGCCCCGGGCACGTATCCACGATAATAGGCGCTGACGCATACGCAGGGCTTGCGAAAGAGTTCGGGAAGCCAATGGTGGTTACCGGCTTTGAGCCGCTTGACGTTATGCTTGGGGTGCTGGAGATTGTCTGCCAGAAGCGCCGCGGGACGGCGTCGGTGGCGAACAAATACGGCAGGGCAGTCAGCCGGGCTGGGAACGAGGTTGCCATGGAAGCAATCAGCAAGGTCTTCGAGCCTGCAGATGCGGAGTGGCGCGGAATTGGAAGGATACCCAAATCAGGGCTCAAGTTGCGCAAGGAGTATGCGCCAAACGACGCCGCGTTGCGCTTCGGTATAGGGGACCTCCCGCCGGACAGGATGCCTGAAGGCTGCGGTTGCGGGCAGGTTCTGCTCGGCAGGATCAGGCCGGAGGAGTGCGCCCTGTTCAACAGGCAGTGCAGACCGGAGAGCCCTGTCGGCCCATGCATGGTGAGCCTTGAAGGGACATGCTCGATAGCCTACAAATACAGGGCTAAGAAGTAGTTGGTTTGGACAGAAACGTTCAAAGTGGATTGCTTTCTTATTGCGGCATTAAAAAAATATAAAAAAAGGATAGGCAGGGCGTGTTTATGCCCTTAGAAGTTCTTGAGGGATGGCATTGCTGCCCTCAGGCCGTCCCCGGTAGTGCCAGGGAATCCGAGCTCGTTCAGCGCCGCCTCGGTCGCAGAGACAGTCGTGATGACCTCCCTCGGCGTGACTATGCCCATGCTCCCTACCCTGAAGATCGAGTCCTTGAGAGCGCCGAACCCTCCCGCGACAACGACGCCGTACTTCTTCCTCATCTTGTCCCTGAGGTCCTTGGCGCTGATCTTCTGGGGCATATTGATGGCGATAACGACGGTCGATCGGCTCCTCTCCTCAGCGAAGAATGTCAAGCCCATGCCCTTGAATGCCGCGTAGTAGGCGGATGCAGCCTTCTTGTGCCTTGCAATCCAGTTGTCGAGTCCGTACTCTAGAATCATCTGGAACGCCTCGTCCAGCGCGAAGAAGAGGCTCACTGCTGGCGTAGCCGGAGTCTCCTTCTTCTCCAGTGCGAACTTGCGGTACTGCAGGAGGTTGAAGTAATCGCTCCTCGGCTTCCCGCGCTCGATCATCTTCCAAGCGTCCTTGCTGACGGATATGAGGGCAATGCCCGGAGGCGTTGCGAGGCACTTCTGGGAGGCGGTTATGCAGACGTCTATGCCCCATTTGTCGACAGGGAGGTCGTCTCCCCCGAGCACGGATATGGCGTCGACGACGAAGAGGGCGCCGTGTTCCTTAGCCGCAGCCCCAATCGCCGGGAGCTCGCGGATTGTTGTGCCGGTGGATGTCTCGTTATATATCGCGGCGACCGCCTTGATCTCCTTGTCCTTCCGCAGGGCTTCGCGCACCTGCTCTGCTGTAGGGGTGCTACCCATCTCGATCTTGAGCTCGACTGGTTGCGCCCCGAATGTCCTGAAGTTGTTGGCAAGGCGCTCCCCGAAGGTGCCGCCTACAGGCACGAGTATCTTCTCGCCCGGCAGGAGCAGGTTGCTCGCGGCGCACTCGACGCCGCCGGTGCCAGACGAAGTGAGGGCGAAGAGGTCGTTCTCGGTCTGGAATACCTTCTTGCCGTTCGTGATCATGCGCTCATACATCTCGTGGAATTCGGCTCCACGGTGGTTAATCATCGGTTTGCACATCGCAGAATAAACCCTAGCAGGCACGTTTGACGGGCCTGGCAGCATTATTAGTTGAGGTAAACTCATGACATATGACCCCATGACTTTTACAAGCATATTTATTATATATGTTTTTATCAGTACAAACTGTGATTCATGTTGGCGATCATAACGCTCACCACCGACTTTCATGGCCATTACGTTGGAATAATGAAGGGCGTAATCAAGAGCTTAGCTCCGTCGGCGGAGGTAATGGACATCTCAACGGAGGTCGAACCCTTTGACCTGAAGGGTGCAGCGTTCATATTATGCTCGTCCTACAAGCACTTCCCGAAGGGAACCGTGCACCTCGTCGTAGTGGACCCGGGAGTCGGCACGTCCAGGAAATCCATAATCATAAAGACCAAGAACTATGCATTCGTGGGACCGGACAACGGCATAATGACCATGGCCGCTGAGGAAGATGGAATCTTGGAGGTTTATGAGGCCAGCAAGGACTTTTCCGATGGGAAGAGGGCATCCGCGACGTTCAACGGGAGGGATGTCTTCGCCCCCATAGCGGCGCAGCTTGCAAATGGTGCGGAGGCCAAGGTGCTAGGGAAGCAGCTCAACAGGTTCGAGAGGGTTAATTTCAAGAAGTCAATTGGATGTGAGTTCGTCTTCGGGGAGGCGGTCTACGCCGATGGGTTCGGGAACTTGACAATAAGCATCAGGGAGGAGGACATCAACCTCGTCGGGGAGTTCATCATCACGATTGGAGAGAAGGGATTTAAGGTGAGGAGGAGGGAGACCTATGCTGATGGTAAGAACGGGGAGGTCATCCTGGTCCTTGGCAGCGCGGGGTATTACGAGCTTGCGATTAACAGCGGTAACGCCAAGGATGCCATGTCTGCAAAGGTCGGCGACCAAGTCACAATAGTCAGAGGATGAGAAGTGGGCAACATGAGAGGATTATTGATAGGAAGATATCAGCCATTTCACAAGGGCCACCTTGAAGTCATAAGGAGCATACTCAAGGAGGTGGACGATCTGATAATAGGGATTGGCAGTGCGCAGATAAGCCACACTCTGGACAACCCCTTCACGGCCGGCGAGAGGATGACAATGATCTCCAGCACGCTCAAAGATGAGGGGCTGATCGGCAGGTGCCCTTTCATCATTCCGATACCGGACCTCTGGAATAACGCGCTCTGGGTAAACCACGTCAGGTCCCTGACACCGCGTTTCGACATAGCTTACACTGGCAACCCGCTTGCTCAAAGGCTCTTCATAGAGGGGGGAGTTAAGGTTGGAGTGCCTCCGCTCTTCGACAGGGCGAAGTTCTCAGGCACCGAGATAAGAAGGAGGATGCTGCGCGGGGAGGAGTGGGAGAGCCTCGTTCCAAAGCAGACAATAACGATTGTCAAAGGCATGCGCGGCATCGAGCGGGTCAGGGATATCTCAAGGAGCGATAAGATCACTTTTCTAGAGCCTGGCGATGCTTCGCCCTGATCCTGCCGCGAGAGAACTCAACCCCCTCGCTTCGCAGGAGCCGCTCCTTCTCTGGGATGTCCCAGTTGACGGGTGCGCCCAAGCCGAACCTCCCCAGTGACAGGTCTGACTTCACAACGCGGTGGCATGGCACAACCCACGGGACGGGGTTATTGGCCATCGTTGTGCCTACAGCCCTCGCTGCCCTCGGGTGCCCTACCGCCGCAGCTACATCGCCGTAGGACATGACCGAGCCGCGCGGGATTGACCTTACTTTTTCGAGGACCTTCTGCTGGAATGTCGTCATGCCTTCGAACGAGATACGGGGATCCTTGCCACCCTCAATCCCGGCGAAGTAAACGGCTTCTGCCATCGAGGCAGCCCGGGGATCGCTTGGATCAATCTCGGCGAAACCGAATCCCCTGAACTTGAGAATCCCTACCGTCAGCCTCCTAGAGGGTTCTTTGTTCACCGATGGGATCGAGTTTGCGTATAGTCTACCGGATTCCCCAAAAGCCACGGTGACCCACAGACCGTGAGTCTGCACGGATGTCAAGTAGATGAGCTCAGGAATGGCAGGCACCACCAACGGATAATAGGGAGGCGGAGCTAATAAAAAATGATGAAACTTGGGCGACGGATGCATAGAAATCGACGGCTCATACGGAGAGGGCGGGGGGCAGGTACTGAGGGGTGCAGTTGCTCTCTCCTGCCTCACCGGGAAGGCGGTCAGGGTCTACAGCATAAGGGCTGGCAGACAAAAGCCGGGGCTACAGCCGCAGCACCTTGCGGGCATCCAAGCGGCAGCCCAGGTCTCGCGAGGAACGCTCGTCAACGCATCGGTAGGCAGCCGCGAGATCAAGTTCTCTCCTGCTAAGACAGCGGGCGGAAACTACACTGTCGACATCAAGACAGCGGGCAGTGCAACGATGGTAATCCAGACGCTTCTTCCGATCCTGATCGCGGCAGAGCACGCCGCCGAGGTGAAAATAATCGGAGGGACTGATGTCCCGTGGAGCCCCCCAGTCGATTACATGAGGCAGGTCCTCCTGCCGGGGCTCAGGCTCATCGGGATCGGGGATGGGACATCTGTGGAGCTGGTCCGGAGGGGACACTACCCGAAGGGGGGCGGCGAGGTTATCCTGAGGACCGAACCTGCCAAGGACCTGAGAGGGATAGTCGCCAAGGAGCGCGGGGCTGTCGAATCAATAAGGGGAATCTCGTATTCCACGAATTTGCCTGGTCACGTCTCTCAGCGCCAAGCGGATTCAGCGAACAGGGCGCTCAGGGAGGCAGGTTACGGTGACGTCAGGATTGCGTCGGAGGCACGGGACACTGAGGGTAGCCCAGGGAGCGGGGTTGTGCTTTGGGCAGATATTATCCGCAGCTTCAGGATCGGGGCTGACGCATTGGGAGCGAGGGAGAAGAGGTCAGAGGAGGTGGGTTCAGAGGCTGCGCACAGGCTGCTCGAAGAGCTGGGCAGTGGAATGGCGGTGGACAGCCACCTTGCGGATATGATCATCATTTACATGGCGATTGCCAGAGGAACCTCGGAGATCGGGGTAACCAAGCTCACTTCTCATTCAGAGACGATGATGTGGCTGACGAAGGAGTTCCTGGCTACGGAGTGGCAGGTGCTGAAGACGAGCACCGGAGGGGCGATCATCAAGACTACAGGGGCAGGGCTCCTTGGATAGGGAGCGCTGCAGGTCAAGATGCCGAGAACGCTTCCTTGAGTGCCGACTCGAGCTTCGCTACGAACTGCGCTAGCCCCTCGCTCTTCAGCGCCGATAGCCTATCGCCCGGCCCGAATATCGACTCTGCTCGGCTCAACTGCTCGGAGCTGGCAAGGTCGATTTTGTTGAAGAACACTAGTGCAGGTATTCCTTTGAAGGTGTTCAGGACGTCGTCGTAAAGCCCCTTTTGGGCTTCCAAGGAGAAGTCGTTCCCCTCTGAGACGTCGACTATGAATGCGATGATATTCGAGAGCCGCCCGAAGGCGCTTATCGAAAGCAGTTCTATCTTGTTCCGCTTGGAGATCGGCTTGTCGAGTATGCCGGGGGTATCGACGATCTGGAATGTCATATATCCCCTGCTCACGTGGCCTATGATTATCTCCTTGGTTGTGAAGGGGTAGGTCCTCGTCTCTGGCTTTGCAGAGGAGAGGGCGCGCACTATCGTCGACTTGCCCACGCCCGGGTACCCCGCGAGCACGACAGTTGGGACTGCTGGATCCGCTGTCGGCAGATCCTTCATCTTCTCGCGCATCTCGGCGATGAGGTTGAGGTCTGCTTCGGCCGACCTCATCAGCGATGCGACCCTCCCGAAGTACGACCGGCGTATAAGCCCAGCCGCGGGCGGGTTCCTGACTGACCTGAGCTTGCTGTTGGCGGACTTCCCTGCCTCGTGGATTATCCGCGCCGTGCGGCTCAGCCGACCTAGGGCGGCCTTGGTCTGCGCGGTGCCCACAAGTATCTCGAGCAGGTCGCTGTAGAATGGGTGTATGTTCTCAATCGTGGGGACAGACTTGACGAGCCCCTCGAGGTACCCTGCAGTCGTCTCCTCTATGACCTTGAGCCTTGCGGCTTCGCGCTTCTTAGCCTTGATTATGGCAGGCACGTAATCAGACATCTCGAGTTCGGACTTCTCGTTCTCCCGGTAAGCCTTGTCTATGACCTCCTCTGAAGTGAGCACTGTCGGCATGCTCTCAAACGGCTGTCTCATGTTTTGTTCCCCAGTGAAATGCTACTTGTGCGGCGGAATCCAGCCTGTTGGTCGGCGCTTCAGGCATCCGCAGATGCGGAACTGCCAGTCGAGCCGGCCTTTGCCCAGACCGTCTTCGTGCCCTTCTTAATCAACCTGACCCGGTGGTATGGGATAAGGGTTTCTTCGCCGCAATCCTCACAGATCAGCGCGCGAGGCGCTACGTCCTTTATGCTGCGCCCATTTATTGATCTTAGGTTTCCCGGAGCGCCCCTGTGCAATATAATTATCTCGCAATCCGAGAGACCCCCCTCCGAGGACCACTTGAGCCTATTAATAATCGCCCTTATTGTTTGCATGGTCTTGCGATATAATCTGCTGGAGCGTGCACTTGAGCATTTTCGTCCGCTTGTGTGTTGAACCGGCACGGGATGCTGCACTGAAGCATATCTGGAAGGTGGCGCTCTGGTTTTAAAAAAATGGTCCTGTTCATAGCATCGATTTCTTCAATCCTCGAAGTGGCTCACCTCATGTCGCGGATAGCATAAAACATTATACGGTCATGCGGATAGTCTATTATTTGGCTCAGGCGGAACCATTGATGGGTTTTCAAAAGATTGCCGTCGTCGCATTGCTGGCGTTGATCGCCCTATCTGTAACGGTACAGGGCGTCTCATCAGATATTGCATCCCTTACGTATGCAACTGCAGACGACCTATATCCGCAACTCGATAAGAAGCAGGGGGAGCAGAAAGTCCTTGTCCTTCTCGTCGAGTTCCATGACCTCACGCATACTCTGCTAATCTCGAGCATAAGGAACGAGCTCTCGCAGATGTCGTCATACTTCTACACAGTGTCGTACGGCACAATGTTCCTTACAATGACCATCAATAACAATTGGTATTCGGTTAACGGCAATGCAAGCGATTATTTCTTCAACTCAACTGACGTCTATTCGTCATTGCGTTCGTTCGTTGAGGAGGCGGTAGCGATGGCGGATCAGGATGTGGATTTTTCCGCTTATGACCAGATAATGATATTGCATGCGGGACCTTCGAGTCAGTTTGGCGGCAGCGCGTATACGCTCGATGGGCTAGATATCCAAACTGGCGACAACGTGGTGCTGAACCATGTGTCTGTCGACGCAGAATTTGATCAGTGGACACTTTTGGTGCACGAGTACTGCCACATTCTCGGGCTGCCGGACCTGTATGATTACGCCAACTATTCGACCGGCTCTGATTATTCGGGTTATGTAGGCCCGTGGGACCTCATGTCCATTGACTACAGGTATCAGACTTCTGCGCTGACATCGTGGAACCTGATGAGGCTTGGATGGCTGCCCGAGCGGAGCGTCATGATAGCACTGCCAAACGAGACTGCGATAGGAGCGGTGCACCAGCTGGGAACGCTAAGCAGTAGCCGCTATGGGACCATCAAGGTGCCGCTGAGCGACGGGACGTACTACCTGATAGAGAGCAGGTTCCCAGTCCACTACGACGAGTACATGCCGGATTACGGAGTGCTCGTGACGTACGTGAATGAGAGCGTGGAGCAGGGTTATGGGCCGCTTAGGGTAATTGATTCGTCGCCGGAGACCCGGACGCTAGATGACGCCACATTCGATATAAGGGTAGGTAAGTCCGCGGTATTTCTGGACGCGGAGAACAACCTCGCGGTGGTTGTTCTAAAGCTGCTCTCAGGCCAGAATGGTTACGGTTTCTCGATTGAAGTGACGGATTACGCTACGGGGGTTCTGGCGCTTCAGACGTCGCAGTACATGCTGGAGGCGAAGGAGAAGGTCACGTCCCTCGTCTATATCTACGAGATCTTCGGGGAGAGGATTGCGATCTCGAACGCTTTTGAGATATATTCGACAGGGGATTTTCAGGGGGCGTACGAGAAGGCGCAGTCTGCAATGAACATTTATTGGATGGATATAGGGATTAGGGTCGGGTTATTTGTGGCGATTGCGGCCATAATAGTGTTGAGCATCATATTCAGGAAGAAGGTAAGGGAGGCTATAAGTAAGCTCAACAAGCGCCTTGACCCGCTCGCATACCCCGAGCGCATGCCTGACGGCAGAGTAAAGGCATCGCCAGCTCCAATCCTAAGCATTAAGGGTCGGTCTTGAGCCTCTTCTTGTTCTTTAGATGCAGGTACGCATATCCTGGCAACGTGAGGAACCCAATGCCCCCTAAGATGACCCAGACATACGCCTTCATTGCGAGGAGGCTGTACAGTTTGAACCCGATATAATTGCCCACAGACCCGCCGATCCCGGAGAACAGGCTTGAGAATGCCATGTACCGGCCCCTCTTGTCGACCGGGGCAAGGTTCGCTATGAATCCGTTGCTGGCGGGGACGATAATTATCTCGCCTAGCGTGAGTATGATGTTGCCTATCAGCATCTGCGAGAAGTTGTGCGATAGGAAGAAGAAGGAGAAGCCAGCAGCGTACAGCGTCTGAGCAATCAAGAACGACTTCGTGGTTCCGATCTTCATCGTGGCCTTCCTTATGGGTATCTGGAGGAGCACGACCATGGCGCCGTTTATCGAGAAGAGCATCCCGAACTCGTACGCGGGCATCCCGAGGTATTCGGTGTAGACAGAGAGGAGCCCGTAGAACTGGGAATACACGATGTTCGTCATCGCCACAAGGAGGCAGTAGGTCAGGAAGAGCCGATCCTTGTAGACTCCTCTGAATTTTCCTGCTATTTTTTCACCTTTACCTTTTGCGGGGGTGGTCTCCTTTATCCTCAAGGATATCGCGACTGCGCCGGCGACAACGAACGCGGTCACAACAAGGAATAGAGATGAGTATGACGTAACGAGGAGCAGTGCCCCTCCGATAAGCGGCCCGATAACGGTGCCGATGTTGTTCACCATGTAGCAGAGACCGTAGACCTCCTCCCTCCTTTCAGGCTGCACGAGGTCTGCAACCATAGCGTTGTAAGCAGGATAGTAAAAAGCGCCTACAATCCCCATAACAGCGTAGATCAGCATGAACTGAGCAGGGGTGCCGATGTATGAAAAGCCCAGCGTTAGAAATATCGTGGGCAGGATGTAGATCAACATCATCTTCCTTCTGCCTATCCTGTCGCACAGGCTGCCAGTGAAGAGGAGCGCGAATATTGAGGTGAGGTCACCTACCATAAGCATGAATCCAACGATCGAAGGTTCTATTCCAAGACCACCGTTTGCGGTGCCGCTCGTTAGATAGATCGCGAGGTAGGGGAACGCGATGTTCCTACCGAGAGAGAGTATGAATGACGTGCCGAGCAGCAGATAGATCTGGTGCGGGAGGTCAGTAAATCCGAGCTTGCCGGCATACTTGCCAGTGTTGACGCGCATGCTCCGAGGTATCGGGTTCAGACGCGACGGCAGCGGCAAGTTTTGTAACTCCTGAAACTGCCTTTAATCTGGACCGTCATTTAACGAGTACGGTTGGCATCCATCGTTCCATTATGACGCGCAGCCAAAACCCAGCGGATCATTCTCCTTGCGTAGCCATCATATTGTTGCGTGCCATAATACAAATATTTATTATATCCGCCATTCAACCTTTGAATGTCAGAGAGGTTTTCAGCATTGCCTGAAGCTCAATTTGGTTATCCATCATCAGGGGCAACGACGGTAGGAATTGTCTGCAAGGACGGGGTCGTTCTTGCTTCCGAGAAGCGCATAGCATACGGCTTCTCCATAATGACAAAGGCAGGGAAGAAGGTCTTTGCGATAAACGATAGGGTCGGCGTTGCCTTTGCGGGCTTGATTTCGGATTCGCAGGCGGTCTTGAGGAGGCTCGGCGCGGAGACGCGGCTATACGAGCTCGATACCAACTCGCTCATGAGCGTCAAAGCGACAGCCAAGATACTGGCGAATATGCTCTATGCGCAGAAGTACTACCCGATGTTTACAGAGACGCTAGTTGGCGGCGTTGACCCGGATATGCCAAGGCTGTACATACTCGACCCGCTCGGATCGATGATAGAGGACAAGTATGCCGCGCTCGGGACTGGCGGTTCGCTCGCAATAAGCGTGATCGAGGGAGATTACTCCCCGGAAATGACGACAAAGCAGGGGAAGGAGCTGGCTATCCGCGCAGTGAGGGCGGCCATATCGAGGGACATCGCATCCGGCGATGGCGTGGACGTCGTCAGGATATGCAAGAAGGGGCTCAAGGAAGAGACATTCCCCGCAAAGGCCTGAACAGGCTGAATGGAAGGCGTTTTTTTGTCGACGCCCCTTAGGACGCTTAGGGCGCAGGGATACAGCACAGTCGGCAGCCACTCCGCCGTCAAGGTCTGCCACTGGGCGAAGGAGGCGCTCACGGGGGGCGAGATGTGCTACAAGGGGAAGTTTTACGGGATAAGCAGCCACCGCTGCCTGCAGATGAGCCCGGCTGCAGTGTGCTGCACCAACATGTGCGCCTATTGCTGGAGGCTTCTCCCCAAGGAGCACGGCTCGGACTGGGACGGTGCGGCGATCGGCGCCGAGGACGAGCCGGAGACCATCGCAGAGGAGGCGGTAAAAGCCCAGAAGAAGCTGCTCAACGGATTCAAGGGTCACCCAAAGGTCAACATGGCAAGGTTCGCGGAGGCGATGGACCCGAAGAACGTGGCGATCAGCTTGAGCGGGGAGCCGACGATGTACTCAAGGCTCGACGGGCTGATAGGCGAGTTCGCAAGGAGGGGGATGACGACGTTCCTGGTCACCAACGGCACAAACCCGGAGGCGCTTGGGCGCATAAGGGAGCCGACGCAGCTTTATGTATCGCTCAGTGCCCCATCGGAGGAGGTTTACCGCAGGGTGTGCCGGCCGACCAGGGAGGGGAGCTGGGGCAGCCTCATGGAGTCGTTGGGCATGCTGAAGAGTTTCTCGTGCCCAACAGTGATACGTATGACCGCGGTCAGGGGGCTCAACGTCTGTGACCCCGGCGGCTATGCGAGAATCATCTCGGATGCGTCCCCCTCCTACGTGGAGGTAAAGGCGTACATGCATGTCGGGTTCTCCACAACCAGGCTTGGCTTCGACAGCATGCCGAGCCATAGCGAAATAATGGGCTTCGCGGAGGAGCTCGCAAGGATGACGGGCTACGAGATAGCGGGGGAGGTGCCAATAAGCAGGGTCGTTATCCTCAGCCGGATAGGTAAGCCTAAAAAGGTAAGCTGAACTCATTTTTGATTGGTGCTGCACATGAGCTTTGATAGGCAGCTTTCTGAGATTGACGCCGTCCTGAAAGCGAAGGATGGGAATAGAGAGAAGGTAATCGCGTTTTCGAGGGAGATCATCAGGAGATCAGGCAGCGCGGTCCTGGCTATCCACAAGGGTGACTGGGAAGCCGCGGCGCAGAGCCTTGACGAAGCGCGGAAGGCGCTGGAGGGGGCGCTCAAGGTCTGCAAGAAGCAGCGTGAGTTCTACTATGTCGGTCCGATGCCGCAGGCATTTCAGGAGTTCGCGGAGGCTAACATACTGGCGGCGCTGATCAGAAACGAGGATGCCCCATCGCCGCAGCAGTTGTATGTACCGGTCGAGTCGTATATAACCGGGCTTGCTGATGCGATAGGTGAGATGAGGAGGCACGCGCTTGACTCCCTCAGGAAGGATAACTTCCCAGAGGCAGAGAGGGCTTTGAAGACTATGGAGGAGGCGTACACGGCGCTGAAGAGCCTCGACTTTCCGAGGGCAGTGGTCCCCAACCTGAAGAGGAAGGTCGATGTCAACAGGAGGCTCGTCGAGGAGACCAGAGGCGATGTTACGCTCGCACTCCAGGGGCTGCGGATTAGGGAAAGCATAGAAAAAGCCATGAAGGCGCAGGCCAAGAATGGTCGCGATTGATGGAGACGTCATAGCATGAGATTCAACATAAAGGAAGTTTTGGAGAAGGCGGACAGGGACTTCGAGGGCACATGGAGAGAGACGGGGCAGCTCGTAGGCGGCAAGGGAGCATTCAGGCAGGACAAGAGGGGGTCCACACACCTTCTATCCGAGACGGCGAACAGGCTCAGGGAGGCTTACCTGGAGCTTGGTTTCGACGAAGTTGTGAATCCCATGATAGTTGACGAGGCGGATATTTACAAGCAGTACGGCAACGAGGCGCCCGCCATACTCGACAGGTGCTATTACCTCGCTGCGCTCCCCCGCCCGGACATCGGGATCAGCGCGGAGAAGATAGATGCCATGAAGAGGATAGGCGCACCCACGGATGAGGGGGCACTGGCAAAGGTTAGAGAGGTCTTCCACAACTACAAGAAGGGCAGGATAGATGGGGATGACCTGGTGGAGAAGCTAACGGACAGCATGGGCGTTCCGGATACGCTTGCGCTAAAGGTCATGAACGACGTCTTCCCGGAGCTTAGGAGATTGGAAGCTGAGCCATCGAAGCTCATGCTTAGGTCGCACATGACGAGCGCATGGTTCCTGACATGCCTTGCGGTTCAGCACAAGCTCGAGATGCCGGTCAAGCTGTTCTGCGTCGGGCTCAGGGCTCGCCGCGAGCAGCAGGAGGACGCTACGCACCTCCGATTCCACAATGCAGCGTCTTCGGTGATCATGGACAACGAGGTGTCGATTGACGACGGCAAGCTGGTCGCAGAGATGGTCCTCAAGAAGTTCGGGTTCCAGGAGGTCAGGACCGAGCAGAAGAAGGTCACTGCGAAGTACTATGCGCCTGGGACGGAGTATGAAGTCTTCGCCAAGTCGGAGAAGACAGGCTGGGTCGAGCTGATGGATTTCGGGCTCTATAGCCCCATCGCGCTTGCGAGGTACGGCATAGAGTACCCTGTGCTCAACATAGGCATGGGTGTCGAGCGGATAGCCGCGCTGATGAATGGCTACTCGGATATCAGGGAGATGGCTTTCCCGCAGTTCTATGGAGAGTGGGTCCTTTCTGACCCGGCCTTGGTCAAGCAGATAGCGTTTATCGAGGAGCCCAAGACCGCAGAGGGCAGGGAGGTCGAGAAAGCGATAGTCAAGAAGCTGGAGGAGAAGAGGGATGCGGAAAGCCCTTGCGAGTTCATTGCGTTCGAAGGCTTGGTCTCAGGCAGGAAGGTCAAGGTAAGAGTCTTTGAGCCTGATCCGAAGGTCAAGCTTGTGGGACCAGCGGCGTTCAACGAGCTCGTCGTTTATGACGGCAACATACTGGGCATCCCTGAGAGGGGCATGGATAACGTGGATCTGGTGAGAAATGCCAGGTCCAAGGGCATAAGGAGCGGCATAAGGTACCTCGACGCAGTGGCGAAGCTGGCGGCGGCGAGGATTGAGCAGGACGGGAAGGCGGAGGTCAGAACGAGGATGGCGAAGCTCCCGAGCGACCTGAACATAAAAGTCTCCGAGGTCGGTGTAAGGTACGTCTCGAGCAAGCAGGGCAAGATAGATGTGCGCGGCCCGACATTCGTCGGCGTTTACTCGGAGGCAGAGTGACCCCTGAAGGGCGCACCCGGACGCAGATTTTTTATCTCTGTGCCCCATTAGAGCGCTTGAGCGCATCGCTTTGCGCAGGAGATGGCGGTTAATATGGCTATGGATGATAAATTGTGGTTTGCACTCTACCAGTTGTTCAAGATGGGCGGTCATACCAGGCAGGTGCTGCTTGGCACCGATGACTTCGGGAGGCTGACCGGCGCATCGCAGCAGACCGCATCCAGGAGGCTGCTCCAGCTGGTCTCCGGGGGTTTCATCTCGCGTGAGCTGACCCCGAAGGGGCAGAACATAACGATAACCGACAAGGGAATGATCGCGCTCCGGGAGGTTTATGCCGCTCTTGCGGCGGGTTTCGAAGGCGGTTCGAAGGTCATATTCATCAACGGCAGCGTCTTCTCCGGGTTCGGCGAGGGCGCATACTACGTCACCAAGGGCGGATACAAGGAACAGTTCAGCGAGAAGCTGGGGTATACGCCATTCCCTGGAACGCTCAACCTGAAGCTCAAGTCAATGAATGACGTCAAGGCGAGGAATGACTTGGAGACGCTGCCTGGGATAATAATTAAGGGATTCGTCAACGGCGAGCGGACCTACGGTGATGTGAAGTGCTTCAAGGTGCTCATTAACGAGGTCGAGGCGGGCGCGATACTCATGATACACAGGACGCATTACGGGCAGGACGTCATCGAGATAGTCGCGAAGGACCAGCTGCGCAAGAAGTGCGGCCTCAAGGACGGGGATCTGGTCCGGCTGAAGGTCCTCGTTGACTGAAGCGCTTGCCTGACGAGGAGTGAACGATTGCCTTAATCTTCGAAGAGCTCAGGTCACCATACTTTCCGATGTGGATGATCTTGACGGTCGGATCATCCTTCAATATGAGCTCTGCCAGGTCTTCCTGATCGTAGCCGAGCGCTATTATATCGGGCTTCACGTCCCTTATCACACGCGCAGTGTCCATGTCAGCCCCACCAAGTATGGCAGAATCAACTGGTTTCAGGGCCTCGACGAGGATTCGCCTGTGCTCCTCCTTCATCACGGGCAGTCGCCCTTTGCGCTTCAGGATGGTAGAGTCCCTCGCGACGACTACAATCAGCTCGGCGCGCTTGCCTCCCAGCTTCTTTGCCTCCTCCAAGTAGCGCAGGTGCCCATAATGGAGGAGGTCGAAGCACCCAGCTGCTAGTATGCGGATTCGCATCTGCTTCTGTGCGCGGTCAACGTCTTTCAGGCTTTGCGAATCAGCTTGTGAAGGTCCATTCATACTTGAGCCACCCTAAGGTCTTGCAGGCATCGATGAGCCCCTCGCAGTACGCGATGCAGACGAGGGCGGTCACGAGATCGCCTTTTTCGAGGTAGTATTTACTGTCGCTGAGATATATCTTTGAGAGCGAGATATTTTCTTCCATCTTCTTCCGCAATGCCGCATCCTCCGGCGGGGATTTCTCCATCGAGGAGAAGACGCGGTCCGTAGCGGATATGTACCTATTCAGCTTCTTGCGCGCATCATCCTCGTATTTCGGCATCATTCGCTCCTCCTTACGAGCTTCTCGTCTGCCCCAGCGAAGGCAACGAGAGCATCGGCTTCCACGAAGTGCAATTTCCCAGGAACTATGAGAACGTGAGGGGGCCTTCCGAAGTCCTCCTCCGAGAGCGAGGACGCGGTGCCCGCCTTTACGAGCTGCTCTGGACCGCCAGCGCGAGCAATCCCGATCGACAGCGTCTCAGGCATGAATACGCTCTCCCCCCTGCGCAGCTCAGCTTCGAGCATAAGTCGGAGTGCCTCGTTTACGGTCATGAACCTCCCCTCCTCTGAGCGGAGGTCGAGGAAGAAGAGCGTGTGCAGCCCTGCCGTACGGTTCATCTTGAGCGTGTCGTACGGAACGTCAGAGACCGGTGGCGGGAATGTAATCGTTGCAGACTTGCCGAACTTGTAGTTCTGCAGCCCGGCTGCCCCTGGAGCCACTGATATTATGGATGGCGCGTGCACGACGTCGACACGTATCCCTCTCTTCATGGCGCGCATCCTGAGGTCAACGTGGGTCGTGGCTATGAATGGGTCGCCAGCGACTAGGAAGGCTACGTCGTGATCCGCTGCGAGCTTGAGGATGGCCATCCCGTCCTCCACCGCCTTCCTACCAAGGAGAAGCGGCTTCTTCCCGACCAATGCGTCTATGGCACCTGGCTTGAGCCCAGGCATGAGGTTGGTGTAGCCCTCCAGCATGACCGTGTGAGCAGACTTCGCTACTTCCAGCCCATGGAGGCTAATCCCCTTCTCGTCGTACAAGCCCATGCCGATGAATGTCAAGCTGCCCAACGGAAACACCAATGAAGGATAATAGCGCAACTCTTAAATTACTGTTTCTTTAACCGGAAAAGAGGTGGGCCTGTAGCTCAGTACGGTAGAGCGGTGGGCTCTTAACCCATTGGCCAAGGGTTCAAATCCCTTCAGGCCCGCCACTTATTTTGTTCAAATATTGATGTTCGGTTGGTACGATAAACTTAAGCCTATTAGAAAAGGAAGTAGGCCTGCGCCGATGCCTGAGACGACGAAATCTATGGTTGGTATAGCCTTAAGCCGAACGTTTCAGGAGCATGGAGGGCAGACGAGCTGTTCATAAAGATGAAGGGCGATCTCAAGTACCTCTTCGCGCTGATTGACGATGAAACCCGGTTCTGGCTCGCCCAAGAAGTTGCCGAGACGAAGCACAAGCACGATGCCCGGAACCTCTTCAGGATGGCAAAGGAGGTGGCTGGAAGGAATCCAAACGTAATCATTACTGACGGCTTGGAGTCTTACCACGAAGCGTGGCGGAAGGAGTACTACACGTCTGCCCAACCAAGAACCCTCCACATCAACGCAATCAAGCTCCGGGGCGACATGAACAACAACAAGATGGAGCGGTTCAACGGCTCGATAAGGGATCGCGAGAAGGCCATGCGCGGGCTGAAGTCCGATAAGACGCCGATATTCGCCGGCCACCAGATTTACTACAACTTCATACGACCGCATGAGGCTTTGAAGGGAAAGACCCCGGCAGAAGCTTGCGGGATTGAAGTTTTAGGGCAGGATAAATGGAAGACATTAATTCAGAATGCTAGAAAAGTTGTAGACTAGTACATTTAATGAAAATCATGATATATGTAAACCTTCAAAAAAATTATTATTTATCATATATTGATGTTTTTTTTACAAGCCCATCATATGGGGCTTAAAAACATATTGGTTATATATACGATGCTGATTTAGTAGATATATAGAAGTATGGCGTTGGAGTGGAGTGAGGTGACTAACAGAAAAGAACAGTTAATCGATTTTATTATGTTGCTTGATAATAATAAATTAATTAATAAAAAAATCATTATTGCTAACAATGAATCCGGTTTTAAAAATAGACTAAAATTACAAAAAACACCAAACACACCCAACACA
>CAZWMA010000019.1:0-25121 GCA_964634735.1 uncultured Nitrososphaerota archaeon | reverse complement strand
TTGCTTTGTGGATTGACTAATCTTTTATACATCCTTATCGCCATCAATCATCATGAACTGGCATGATTACGATGAGAGGCTCATACGCCGAGGCGAGCTGATCCTAGACCTCGGCTTCATCAGCAATTACCAATCGGAACTGGACACCATGAACAGGGGCAAGGAGGGCAAGCACTACAAGCTCACCACATCGTACGTCCGGTTCCTCGCCGTGGTGAGGTACCTTTACGGCATGCCGTACCGCCAGCTTGAGGGCTTCACGAGGGCGCTTGGCAGGATGGTCGAGGTCCCATCGGGCGACTACACCGGGCTGAGGAGGAGGGTCCTGTCCATCGACATGTCCCCCTTCTCGGCATTGGCCGGATCGGATGAACCCCTTGCCATCGCGCTCGACTCCACGGGCGTCAGGGTGCTCAAGGCCGGGGGATGGATGGAGAGGCAGCACGGCGTCAAGAAGAGGTACCTGAAGCTCCACTTCGCAGTGAACGTAAAAACGAAGGAGGTCGTGGCCATGGAGGTGACGACGGACGATGTGCACGACTCCCGCGTCGCCGAGGGACTCGTCGGCCAAGCATCTGGGATGGGCGACGTCAAGGAAGTGCTGGGAGACGGCGCCTACGACTCCGCCAGGATCTATGAGTTCCTTAAGGAGAAGCGCATAGACGCGGTGATCAAGCCGAGGAGGAACTCCGTACTCGACACCAGGTCCGAGGCGCGGAGGCAGGAGGTCGACCTGTACAGGTGCCTGGGGCATCAGAAGTGGGCAGAGGAGAAGGGCTACGGCCGCAGGTGGGCAGTGGAGACGGCGTATTCCACCTTCAAGCGAACGTTCGGCGAGTCGGTTATGGCGAAGACGATGGCAAACGCTGCGAGGGAGCTGGCGGCGAAGGCATCGATCTACAACATGCTGGTGCGGGTGTGAGCAAAGGAAGAGGGAAAGGAAAGACGGGAAGGCAATCAAATTGCTATAAGATGCGAGTTAGTACACAGAGCAGTATTTATATTAGTTTTAAAAATAATAACTTATATGAAAATATCATTATACCTCATTCCGGTGAACTTTTCTATGATTGTCGGGCGAATTTGGACGTATCTGAGGGAGACTTTACAAACTCCAGATTGAACCCCTTTTTTAATTAAAAAAGGAAATACTTTTAAGAGCCTCTCACAAAATAATAATTGGCAACTTTTATGGGGAAATATGAAAAATTAGCCCTCCATCTGAGCGCGACCCCAAGAAAAATCATTTCTATAACTTTTCTTGAACTGGAATCGCTTCTAGGCTTTGATCTCCCTCAATCTGCCAAAACCTACTATGCTTGGTGGGCTAACGATAAGACGCATGTCCAAGCGGTAGATGGGTGGCTTACGCATGGCTGGAGCGTTACTAGAGTGGATCTCGTGAAACAGGCAGCAACATTCGAAAGAATCCAAAGCAGCATTGGCAAAAAGGAACAGCAACTGCCAAGAATAGAGCGCGGCAGCTTAAATGCCCGCTCCTTCGAAGCGCTTGCAAGGCACTCCATGAGCGAATACTTCAAGATGGAACTGTTCCCTAGGAAGGGAAGCATGCCAAAGCTCTTCGACCTTGTGTCATCAGACAATACTGTCGTCGGTGACGCAAAATTTTTCAGCATGGTGAATGGCGTCTCGGTCCCGCCTGCAAAGTTTTCTATAATCGCCGAGCACGTGTGGCTGCTCGAGAAGAGCGGCGCCAAGACGAAGTTCTTGGTTTTCGGCAACGACAAGCGAGTTCCATTGGGCTGGCTCAAAAAGTATGGGTCGCTCTCCACATCAGTTAAATTCTACTTCCTTGGCAATGATGGAAAAATTGAGGAGCTGAATTGAGGTGGCAACCTACAAAGAGATACAGGAATGGGTCAAAGCGAATTATGGGTTCAACGCAAAAACCTGCTGGATCGCGCACGTGAAGGAGCTCTCCGGCTTAAAACCGCGAGTTGCCGGGAACAGGAACGATCCTAAAACGCGGACATCTCCGTGCCCAGAAGATAAAATAAACCTATCAAGAAGGCACTAATACACTTTATGATGATAAAAACAAAACAACAATCAAGCGAATAGGTTAGATGTTTGATTATGGGCATAACGAGGCGTACATAATGGGTGAATTTTTAAAACACCAATTTGAACAAGTTGAAGTGTTTCTCGAGAAGAAGGACTATGATACAGCGCTGAAAATTTTGAATGCTATTAACGAAACCTCGTGTGATGAAATTGTTAATTTTCAGAAGGCAATTATTTTTCTAGAAAAACGGCAACTAGACAAAGCAAACGCTCATATCGATTTAGTTTTAGCTAAAATACCAAATGAACCTATTTTAATGCGATTGAAATGCCTTGTTGCTTGGGCACAGGACGATTACGAAGGACTAATTTCGCAATGCGAAAAGATACTCGAGTTGTCACCCAACGACTACTATGCGAATTTGTATAAGGCAAAAGGTATGGAGCCCTTGCTCCTGATCAACCATGATAAAAACAGAGATAAAAAAATAATCGCACAATACAATAAAACGATTGAAATAGAGCCGAAGAATTGTAATGGCCACTGCGAAAAAGCTCGCTTTCTGTATTATAATGCATATCAAACCCAAGCGCTGAAAGAAATCGTTCTTGCATACAAGCTTGATGCCAATTCTGATGCCACGTTGTTACTATATGCTGAAATCCTTGAAGGAATGGAAAAATATGATGAAGCGAACGACATTTACGACCGGCTTCTTCAGCTATACCCTGATAATGAAGACGCAAAATTCGGTAACGAACGCCTTAAAAAAAGAATTTATGAAAAAAACACTGTGGAACGGTATAAAGCGGAGTGCCTAACTTTAATATACAATGTTGAAAAGGCATCTAATTTCAATGAACTCATCGATTCGATTAAAATGATAATCAAATTACGCAAGAATTATGGTTTAAAGAATTCTAAAACAAAAGATTTGATTATGAGAATATTGAGCTGGCAGAAAGGTATTAACTTAGCCAAAAATAATCGGATCGCCTCAGCAGACTTTTCAAGACAGTTGAAGGTCGGTAATTTTTGGGGTGGAGGAACAGTTTTTGACTTAATCACTATTGGCGTAGTGGTTGAAGAAAAAATTGGGAAGAAAGTATGGTTTAGCGCAAACGATGGTAAAATTAAACGCATCCCTGAGTGGGTAATTAGTTGGTTAACAAGTTTTAGTAATGTTTCCGAACGCGACTTCAAGCACAGTGATGATGGAAACGATATAGGCGAAAAAAATGTTGATGACGATGTGCCTCTTGAATATAGTGAAAACCAGTATATTTGGAAGTGGTGGACAAAGAAACACGACGATGTGCTCAGCAGTCTCATCAGCCGACTAGGAACAGAATATTACTGGAAAATCACTGAAGAAATTTTGAAGATCACTTCCAATGAAGTAATCAAGAAGTGGCAAAACGAAGATCCGATATGTAAAAAATATGCGTGGAATAATGTGATCATGTATTTTGGGCGTTCAAGAGCAAAGCGTTTAGGTCTGTCCAAGGGTTTGATCATGACAGATTGGTGGAAAGAAAATGAATTATGGAACAGCCTCTAAAACAAAAGAGGGATATGGCATTGCTAAGAAAAAAAGAGGGCTTATTGCATTAGACTTTCTCTAATTGTGTAAATCAGTGCAAACACATCAGGCTCTGCACATATGCGCGAAGCGAGCGGCGCGAAATTGTAGAGTCGGGTGGCGCGGACGGCAATGAATTCTGGCCAGTGCAAAAACGCATTTCCTATATAGTGTCCCCCACTTTGTTGGGACCTTTTGAATTGAACCGCGTTCTTAATTATGATAGGGAATAGTGAAACTGCACAGCACGTTCCTTTTTTAAACACTCCAACACATCTTTAAACATTTCAAAGCTTCGTTTTAACACACTTTCCATTTTTTGAATAAGAAACATTATTACTTTAAAAATATGAATAATGTCAGGTAATTATGTCGCAGAAGACATTGTATGGTAAAAGTTTTCAAGAAATAACCTTCAATAAGGGGGATGATTATGAGAAAACCATCCATGAAATTTTAAAGAGTGCAGAAGTGTGTCCTATTGACGCACAAAGAGGTAGGGGTGGGAATACACGAGACTGCGTATTTATTCATCAAGGTAAACTGTATTGTTTGGAAGTAAAAGATGGGCCATCAATTGATTATGGACAAAAAATGCTTCGTTGGTCAAGGCACAATGGGTGGGAATGGGCAAAGGATGATGAATTAACTCGTTTATATACAAAAATAGGCGTGCTTGAATATTTAAATAAAAAGAACTTAGTGCCCATACGATATACTAAAAAACCCATTAAAACTATCACTTATAACGATAGGAAGAAAGACCAAAACGATTTCGAAGATAAATTTGACGTTCCTAATGATGATATTCTAAGTATCTTCTACGGATTAAAAAACGTTCATTATATTCAGATAGGAAAAGGCTATGGGTTTTATCATTTAGATTCAGATCCAGCTGGTTTACAAGTCGATAAATTTTTGCCCAACTTTTATATTAGGTTTAGAGCGAAAGCAATCCATTATTTGCCCCCTTGGAACTATGAATTTTTCGCAGTTATTAAATTAAAAATCAGTCCAAAATCAGTCAAACCTGCCCGATCTAAATATAATCTTGAAGGAGGTCCAGGTCAAGATTTTCCAAAAATAGTGCCATGATAAACAAGCGAAAAGCACTTGTTGTTAAGCTACTTATTTTATATCCAATGTTGAAAATTTTTTAAGATTTGGGTGCTGCTCTTTCCAAATAGTATCAAGGTTTTCAGTGTATCTATAATCCGATCTGAAAGGCAGTACGTCGTCAATTTTTCTAATGTTGGCTATTCTTTTCTTTATCATCTCATAATTTCTTGGGGATAGCTCAACCCCTATCGAGTTCCTCGCTGTTTGTTTCGCAACTACAAGCGTTGTGCCGGTTCCGGCGAAAGGGTCAAAGACCATATCCCCAATTTTTGATGAACTCAAAATTATTCTTAATAATAGCCGTATAGGAGATTGCTGTTTATGTGCTCTATCTCCATTTTCTAACCTTAACGGCTCTTCTCCTGCGAAATATCCTGATGTTAATTCCCGAATATCGTCCCATAGATCTGTTGCATACATGCCTGTTGGACGGCTATATTTTTCAGTAACTAGCAAAGGGGGATCAATTCGAAGTTTATTAAAAACTCTCGGCTTGTTGCCTTTAATGTAATATGCAATTATTTGGTAATGCTTTCCAAATCGATCATTACCTGGTACTGCTGATGACTTCTTCTTCCAAATGATTAAATTTTGATAAGACCAACCTGATTGGTCTAACGCTTGCAAAACATATTTTGTATTTTTTTCGCGTTGCATGAAGTATATTGCTCCGCCATCTGATGTTTTTTCATAAATTAACTTGCAAATCCGAGTCATCCAGCTCCAATATTGATTTGGGTCTAATGTATCGTCGTGGTTTTCATATTCTTTACCTTGATTAAATGGGGGATCAAGGAAAGTAAGGTCTAATCGCTCAGACATATTTTCCAGATATTTTTCACAATCGCCAGCAACTATTTCACAACGCAAATAGTATCCCCAATCTAAATCGATTATCCGATTAGTCCATTTTATACTTATTGAGATTGTTATCCACTTTATAGAACGATATAAAAAGAAGAAGGTCCATGTTAAGGCATAATCTTACACTACAACCGCGCAATCTAGAAAGCTTATTTTAATATATCGAGCGGTAAACGCTTTAACATGCGCCCTGTCTTCCCGGTCCTCGCCCTCGCCTTCATGGTCTTCCTCGTCAACGTCAGCGCCAGCGTCATGACCCCCTTCCTCCCGGTCTACGCCCAGTCCCTCGGCACGGCGGCCGGAATCGACATCGGGCTCTTCACCTCCGTCTTCCTCCTGACCCGGGTCATAATGAACTCCGCCTCCGGAACGACCTCCGACCGGCTCGGCAGGCGGCTCCCCATAACCCTCGGCATCGCGCTCTGCGTCGCGTCCTCGCTCTCATTCGCAATCTCGCAGGACTGGTACGCCATCCTCGCCATCCGGGCTCTGCAGGGTGTGGGGTCGGCGATGGTCTGGGCCCCGGCGACCGCCCTCGTGGGGGACCTGATCCCGCAGGGGAAGCGCGGCTGGGCGATGGGCATCTACAACTCGGTCGCGACCTCCGGGTGGGTAATCGGTCCGGCTCTCGGCGGCGGCCTGCAGTGGTACGCCCGGTCCTCCCTTTCGCTTCCCCTGCTCGACAGCTTCCGGGCGGTCTTCTTCGTCTCGGCTCTCTCCCTCCTGATCTCGCTCGCGCTAGCACTCGTCTTCGTTAGGGAGAAGAAAGGACTGCGAAATGTATCCACTCCAGATCAGCCAACATCTATCCGCCCCGGCACTGGCATCATCGCAGACCCGGTTATCCGCAGGACCCTGATCGTGATGTCCTTCCTCGTCTTCTCGTTCGGGCTCATCCTCGCCCTAGTGGAGCCGTTATTGGTCTACCACACCCAGCGCGTCTACGGGCTCACAGCCGACGAGGTCACCTCGAGCATGGCGCTGATCTACTCCGTCTCAGGCGCCTTCATAATCGCCATCCAGCTCGCCTCTGGGAAGCTCGCGGACCGGTTCAGCAAGAAGAAGATGATCGCCGCATCCGTCCTGGCAGCCCAGCTCATAACGCTGCTCATGCCATTCGCCGTAAGCCTCGAGAACATCGGCGTGTTAATCGTGACCTGGTACGCCATCTATGCGGTGGCGAGCCCGGCATACTTCGCATTCATGCAGGATCTCTTCCCTGACAAGCAGAGAGGGGCGCTGACCGGCGCCTTCCTCACGATTTACGACTTCGGGTCCCTCGCCGGCCCCATAATTGGCTTCTTAATCTACGACAACGTATCGGCGACACTCCCCTTCATAATGAGCAGCTCGCTTGGAGTCGCAACAGTGCTCGCCCTATTGATCTATGCCAAGGAGCCAACGAAGGAAAAAAGGTAAAGAAATGTCTGCCTGAGCACACACCTGAAGCTTTCCTAAAAGTCCGGATTTCACTACTGCTTCGACGGTCCAATCCCTTATCCCATATATATCCCTCGTGTTGTAAACGCCCGGTGCCTCGAGGAACCCTGCGATATCCTCGGCAGTCCTCCCGCCAGAGCCCGTCCTGGTGCCGTAAACGATCAAAGCTTTGGGCACAGTTCCAACTTTTGAAACCGGGCATGTTCGGCTCCCTTAAAAAAAGGAAAAATGGAAAGAATCATATCCGCCTCTCTATAGACGCTAATGCGGTGCGACAGTGTACGAGCTTTACGGCTTCATCTTCACCTCGATAATATTCGAGTGCGGGGGAGGGATCCTCTACGGGATAGCGGTAGGCTTCGATCCGCTCCTGACTCTCGCTTCAACCCTGGCGATAGACTTCATCATGATATTCCTGGCAGTGCTGCTGGTTGAGAAGTTCCTGGAATGGAAGAAGGGCTGGCGCGACCGGCTGCAGGGCAGGATTGCCAAAGGGAAGCGGCTCATCGACAAGTACGCGTGGCTGGGCATAATCATCGGCATCTTCGTCCTCTCCCCGGTCCAGATAGCGATCATCGGCCGCCTGCTGGGGGTCAAGCCGGGGACGCTCTACCCTTCACTGATAGGCGGGACAGTGCTCGTCGCGCTGGTCTTCCTAGGCATCAGCCTCGGGGTATTCCAGCTGATTGCGATGCTCTTCGCGCTGTAACGGGAAATTCAGGTGAGGAACCCTTATCCTGGCAGCTCCCTCTCGAGAGCGTCGAAGAACCTGCCCACCTTCGCCCGGAACTCTCTGGTCCCGCATACCGTGCAAGTGAATGACAGCTCGCCCCTGAACGTGCTGGAGCCGAGCACGAACTCCGGCGGCCGCACCATCGGGCCTACCGGCATCAAGTCCCTTATCGCAGCACCCCCAAAGTCCGGCGTTAAAGCATCGATCGCCCCGAAGTTGGAGAACGTCGGCATCGTCAGTGCGGAGGAGAGGAACGGGTCGAGGAGCCGCGGCAGGATGTAGCCCGGCGCGAAGACGATCTCCATCATGAAGAGCTGCCCGAACTCCCCGTCCTTCCTTTTTTCGCTCTCCATTGAGGCGTGGACCTTTGCCAGCGTGCGCCCGAACGCCTCAGCCCGGTCCCTTGTGATTGCCGGGAAGTATCCGGCGGTCAGGCTGCAGACTCCCCCTCTGGCGCCGCCCGGGATGTGCCTACGGACGTTCACTGGGATCAGCATGGTCAGCGGTGTCCCCTCAGGCGGGTCGACCACATCGAAGAGCGCCCGGTAGCACGCTGCGGTCAGCACGTCCCCGACCGTAACCCTTCGTGCCCTGGCATATGACTTGATGCGGGAGGCCCTCTCCCGTCCAAAGCGCCTAACAAAGAGCTGGGGGCTCTCCCTTCCGCTCCCCTCCTTGGGGAAGTTCCATGTGGATTTGGACATCGGCACGTGGAGGCACGACGAGAGTATCTTCCGCCAGCTGGCCTGCCTCAGCACCTGGAAGGAGCTCCGGTCTCCGTGGAGGTTGCTCAAAGGCCGGTAATCGGGGTCCATCCCCAGCCTGCGGTAGATGCCCGCGAGGATGCGTATGAAGTCGAACGCAGCGCCGCCGTCCGCAACGATGTGGCTCAGCCTGACGTAGAGCGTGTCGTCGCCGGAACCGGAGCCCGAACCGGCGCTAGAACGGAATAGGCCGACCCTTGCCTGCGGACTGTTGAACGGATCCAGGGGCGCAAGCAAAAAATCGTAAATTCCGGCGTCGTTGTCCGAGGGGGTCGCGTGGCGGAACTCGAAGGCGCTCTCAAGCTCGGGCTCGTCGCAGCGCTGCCAGCATGCCCTGAACGATCCCTTGATGAACCTGCAGCCGATGACCGGCTCCGCATCGAAGACAAGCCTCGCTGCGCGCCTCAGCCTCGCCTCGTCCAAGGTGCCATCGAATTTTACTATCAGGCGGACTTGGTCATTGGCATAGTTGCCGCCCATGGACCCGATGAGGTCGGGCGACGAGACTGGCAGCTTTTCAGGCATTTTGCGCTCGTTATTAATGGTCATTCAACCTCAGGCAACTCTGCCAATGTTATGTGACCGATATCGGCATCATTGAATATTAAGCGTTCGTCTTATGTTCAAGGCAATTGGCAAACGATCCCGGCTCTTGCGACTGCTGTATATTAATAGATGTGCGGCGAATGTTTACCCATAAGGAGGGTGAATTATGGGCGTAGGCAAGAAGCAGAAGGCTCTGGATCATAAGCAGCACCTGAAAGCGCAGAAGGAGAAGGAGCAGAAGAAGAAGGACAGGCGGAACCCGGATCTCCCGGCATCGTATAATAAACATAAATAATGGCGCGTTCGCTGGCGTTCCCTTTTTCTGATCTTCCAGAAGCCGTTCTTTTTTTCGTGTTGTTTGCCGGTCGGCCGTTCGCCGGCTGGGCTTTCAGCATATTCAGGAAACTGAAGAGATGAGCGTTTATATCGCACCAACCACTAGCTCCCTTTGTTAAAGGAGACCCGGAGATGCCCTCGATAGAGACCGTCAGCCTGACTAAGAAGTACGGCAAGCTCGCCGCCCTCTCTGACCTTAACCTCAAGATCGAAGGCACGAAGTGCGTCGGCTTCCTGGGCCCCAACGGCTCCGGAAAGACGACCACCCTGAAGCTCCTCACTGGCCTGATCAAGCCCACGGAGGGCGAGGCAATCATCAACGGCGTCAGCATCCGCACCGACAAGAAGAAGGCGCTGGAGTCGGTGGGCGCACTGATCGAGACCCCTGAAATCTACCCATCGCTCACCCCCCGGGAAGCGCTGACTATGATTGCGGAGATCCGGGGTGTCCCGCGCTCGGATAGGGGCAGGCAGGTGGGCGAGGCAATCGCGGAGGTCCGGATGGAGGAGTGGATCGACAAGCGCGTCGGCAAGTTCTCCAAGGGCATGAAGCAGAGGATTTGCGTTGCATCGGCGCTCCTCGGGGATCCAAGCGTCATACTTCTCGACGAGCCGACGTCCGGGCTCGACCCGCGCGGCATGAGCGAGGTCAGGGATATCATCAAGGCGCTCAAGGGCAAGGACCGGCTGATATTCATGAGTTCACACCTCCTTAGCGAGGTATCCGACGTCTGCGACGAGGTGGCAATGGTGGACCGGGGGAGGCTGATTGTCTACGACTCCATCCCCAACGTCACCGCGAAGTTCTCTGGAGGGAATAACGTCGTCGAGGTGGGGCTTCACCGCCCTGCCGATGGCAACTCCGCTGTCAGTTCAATAGAAGCGCTCCCGGACGTTGTCCGGGTGGAGAAGATTGACGCTTTTAATCTCAGCGTAGCCTTCAACGGGGGGCTCGACGTCCAGGAGCGCCTCCTAGGCGAGCTCGTCCGGATGGGCATCGGGGTTGTAAGCTACCGCGCCGCATCCTCCGAGCTCGAGGAAGTCTACCTGAAGCTGATCAAGGACACGAAGTGATTGAGATGGCACACTCTGGTTCAGGTTACTATTCGGCGAATTCCATCCCGAGCAGCATATCCCAGACCGGGATAACGATGAAATATGCCCTCCTCGACTACGTGAGGTCCCGGAGGTTCTTCATAATGCTGGGCATAACTATCATGATTAGCGTCCTCCTGACGGCGATCGTGGGGTACTATCAGCCTGCGAGCTTCATCACCTCAGAGCTAGCGTTCTACAGCAGCTGGTGGGGCAGCTCCGTTACCTTCATCATCATCCTCTCCGGCATATTCTTCGGGGGCGACGCCATCTCAGGGGAGTTCCAGAACAAGACGGGCTACTTCAGCGTCCCTAACCCGATCAAGCGCTCCTCGATTTACATCGGGAAGTGGCTGGCTGCTTACATCGCTTCGATGGTGATACTTGCAGCCTTCACGCTCGTCACTGTGGGGAACGGGATGTACTATTTCGGCACGGTGCCATACGAGTTCGGAGTGTCGTTCCTCTTCGCAGCTTTCTACCTCGCCGCGGTGCTCGGGTTCACGTTCTTCTTCAGCTCGATCTTCAAGAGCAGCACAATCTCGATACTCGTCACGGCGATACTCTTCCTCTTCGCCTTCTCGCTCATCCAGCAGCTCGTCTCTACCCTAGCCCAGGTTGAGCCTTGGTTTATCCTTACATACGGGGCGCAGATCATCGGGAACGTGCTCACGGTCCCATACCCGGCGCACGTGATCACGAGCCACTATGGTCCCATGACCTTCACAACCTACAATGCCCCGATCTTGGAGGGGATGGCTATCATAGGCGCATACTTCGTCGCCACGGCAATCCTGGGCTTGGCGATCTTCGAGAGGAAGGAGTTCAACTGATACGCAGAAGCGAAAGACACCTCGCCTCACACCGCGCGGGTGCAGCTGGTCTCGATTGCTGATTGCATCAACTTTGCAGACCGGAAGTGCTTGATCTACTTCTGACTTGGCTGTGCGAAAAAAAGATGGGTGAAATTTTGCAGTTGATTTATGGCTCTCTCCGGACTACAAAGGCTATCTTGACAACGGCGCGATATTCGGAGATCTTGTCGTTATTCACCTTTGCCGTGAGCCGGTCCACGTGGATGGACTTGATGTCCCTGACCGTCTTGGCGGTCTCTGCGAGCGCATTCTTGGTGGCGTCTTCCCAACTGGTGGTCGAACTTCCGATCACTTCTACTATTTTTACAACTGTCATAATTTCAGGCTCCCTGCTTCATATTTGGCAATATTCGCTATTATGTTATTCTATGCTGCAAGCCGAATATTGGCGCTCTCGTAACCCGGACTATTCATGCTGCGCTTCCTGCTGACATGCGGGCAAACACCTCGGCTGGGGATATTCTGAACAAATCAGAGATTATTCTACCAGATCTTGGCTAACGCGTTGCCAACGGACCCTTGGCTGAAGCGCGTGAAGGCGTCAAAAAAAGAAAGAAGCAAGCTAAAAGTAACGTTCTTCTGGCCGTTCTACGGCGATTATTGGATAATAAACCTGGGCAAGGACTACGATTATGCCGTTGTGGGCACGCCGAACCGAAAATTTCTATGGATACTGAACAGGGCTCCAAAAATGGACGATGAGCTGTTCTCCCAGCTAATCGAATTCGTCAAGGCAAAGGGGTTCGATGTGAGCAGGCTCATTAAAACCAGCCAGTGATTTCTGTCAAGCAATTAAAAGTCGCCTGAAAAGGTCGCTGAAACCTGGTTTTGTACCCCGCACGTCTGGAGGAAACCCCGCAATCCTATCCGATCCTATAACTCCTCCACTCTTTCGCGCCCGAATGGGCTTCGCCACTTCCTGATGGTTACGAACATCCCGATTATCACAAGGACCGCGCCGGGTGAGGAGGGATGCTTCCGCGTCAGGAGGCGTCTAATCAGCGGCCTTCATGCGTCTTTTTGTCAGCTCTCTTATAGCGGTTCGACATCATTTTGGAGTCAACCATGAATCCGGTGCCGGTCTGCTTGCTGCTAATGGCGCCGGTCTTTGATTTTTTGTCTTTGCTCTTGATGACCGTTCTGCCTTCCATCTTATTGCGCCACTCTGATTCCGCTTCCCCTGCGTTGCCCTCTGTGCGCGCAACTCCCGCCTTCCCCTTTCCTTCATCAGTCAACTTCTTCGGTTTGATGCTTACCATGTGTTATGATTTGGGCAGCGAATATAAAAAGAGTATTGGACAAAAATGGCAGGGCGGCCGTTTCGCTTCTTCTCGTTGCACCAGGTTATAGCCTATGTCCGACTGTTCACCACGAGCCCATCATTCGGCTGGCTTGACATTCTTGAAGGTCCGATAGAAGAGCGTGATCGCCACAACGTAGAACGCCCCCGCTATGAGGAAAGGCAGCTCGAAGTTCCCGGAGGCGAGTATCACACCGCCGATTATCGTCGTTACGCTGTTCGGGATCCTCCATATCACCGAGTTGAGCGAGCTGGCAAAGCCGCGCTGCTCCTGGGGGACTATGCCCATCAGGTACGAGTCGTTGAGGGGCGACGCCATGTTCATCAGCCCTGTCCTCAAGATGTAGACGACCGTCGCCGTGAAGAAGTCCCCCACGAACGCGAGGGCAAGCATGAACGCGAGGGATAGCCCCTGCGTCAGCACGATCGCCTTCACCGCCCCCATCTTGGATGCCAGCTTGGGGCTGAACGCCGCTCCGAGGCCGATCGTGGCGCTGGCGATCGCGAGTATCGGGCCGCTGTAGGTGTCCGGGACCGCGAACTTCAGGAAGAGCCAGGTCGGTATCAGCGGTATGATGAACCCTGCCCCGAGCCCTATCATGCTGTTTATGCCCGAGAACTTGAGCAGCGTTCGGATGCCCCTACCCCTCCACGGCGCCCCCGCGGGCCTGAGCTTCTCCTGCACATCCTTCAGGACCGCGTAGAGCACGACCGGGATGGCGAGGCTGATGAAGCCGAAGAGCCAGAGGAGGTCCGTGTGGAGCGCAGCGCTCTCGACCCCTAGGAGCCTGCTCAGCTCCGGGATGAAGAACGGGAATGCCATGCCTATCGCGCCGCCCGTGCCCCCCAATATGAATGAGAGCGTGAACGCCACGTCCCTGTTCTTGAGGTCGGTCTGGTCCGCAATCAGGGCGTTAACGGTGGCGAGGTATATGCCCTCGAATATCCCCCCGAGGGCGCCGGCTACCACCATGACCGCGGTATCCGTCGTCATCGCGAAGGCGAAGAACATGGGAATTGGCCCTATGGAGCCTAGCACGAGCAGGTGCTTCCTCCCCCTCCTGTCCGAGATCATGCCAAATGGGATAGCTAGGGTTGCCATGGCTAGCCCTTCCACCCCGAGGAGGAGCCCTATCGTGGGCGCTGGGACGCCTATCTCCGGCAGGTATGCCGATATGTAGATCAGGAGGTAGCTTATCGCGAGGTTGTTCACCGCGAGGGCGATTACCATGAAAAGGACGCTCCGCGGGATGCTGTCAAGGATACCGACTTTCCTCCCGGGTGCGCTCTGCATGCCTTTCACTCTCGAACTTCCCAACTTATCCGGCAATAAAAGATTGTTGGCTGAGCTTACGCAGCGCACATGGTGCAGCCGAGGCGGATCAGGGCTTCGCGAGCAGCTCCCTTGCCCAGCTTCTTATCCCGTCCACGTCCCTCGTATCGTAGACGCCCGGCGCGGCCTCCTTGTACGCCGCGGCGAGCTTGGGGCGCTCCTGCTCCATCCCCTTCCGCATTATCCAAGACATCCTGTTGAAGTCGTATATCGCCCCGAAGAAACCCAGCGCTACCGGCTTAATACCTAGCCTCTCCGCCTTCTCATCGAGGTACTGTTTCCGCGCGTTCACTGCGATTTCGGGCTTGCCCGGGTTCATAGCCTCGGCGGCGGACCCGCAGCACACGAAGAGCGCGACCTTCTTCCCAGCCAGCTCATCCCGGTGCTTCTTGATGAAGTCCTCCGGCTCCCCTGTCCACTTGTGCATCTGGATCCCGCTTCCGACGATTATCATATCGTACTCGGCTAAGGACTCGACCTTCTCCTCCTTGGCATTCACAACCCTCGTCGCCACGCCCTGCCCCTCGAGGACCCCGGCGATATCCCTGGCCGTTATGCCGGCTGTGCCAGTCCTGGTACCGTAAACAATCAGCGCTTTAGGCATAATTGCAAATGTTGATGACGAGACATATTTGGCTTTCTTCCGCAATTCGCGAACGCCTCCTCCTTTGGTGCTCATGCATGAGCGGCTTTGCCTGCAGTTCAACACTTGCCCGCATCAACCCTCGCAATTCTTTTATCGGAATTCCGCAATAGAATCCAGCATGTCAAAAGCTCCGGTGCGCAAGGATCCCCTCCCAAAGCACAAGAAAGAACTCTTCAAGATGGGCATGGAATCAGTTAACGCTGGCCTGGCAGAGCGCGGGCTGACGATGTTCGAGAGCGCGATCTGGATAGACCCCAACTTCAAGGACGGCTGGTACGGAAAGGGCAACGCATTGCTGGCGCGCGGCAACTACGCGGAGGCGATAGAGGCGTGCGACCGGGTGCTGGCGAAGGACCCTGCCTACAAGGAGTGCTGGAAGGTCAAGGGCAGCGCGCTCTACAGGCTCGGGAGGAACGAGGAGGCGATAGCGGCTTTCGACAAGGCGCTGAAGCTTGACCCCAACGACGAGGCTTCCTGGGGGAACAAGGGGACTCTATTGCTGATTCTCGGCAAGCACAACGAGGCGATCGTCTCCTGCGAGCGGGCTCTGAGGCTCGACCCCAACGATGTGGAGGTATGGTACAGCAAGGGCTTATCGCTCTACGGGCTCGGGAGGCACCGGGAAGCGATAGCGGCTTTCGACCGGGCGCTAGAAATCAAGCCGACCTACACGCAGGCGCTGGAAGCGAAGGGCGTCGTAATGGATAAGCTCAAAGGCATTTAAAAGGGCAAAATCAGCAACGCGCCTACCCGCCAACGAATTCTGAAAAGAGCCGCTTCATTGAGGATGCTGCCAGCCTGTAGACCACGAGAGACAGCGCAACGAATATGGAAATGCTCGCAAGAATGCTGTAGGTCGAGGTCAAGCCGAATGATAGCGCAAGAGGCTTCATGAGCAAATAGAATATGATCGGCGCTCCACCCGCCAGACCCAGCCCGCCCATAAGCATGAATGCAAGCATCATGCCCGTGCCCCTGACATAAGTGCTCCGGGGCTTCTCGTCTATATCGCAATACCTTGAGCCATAGTACGAGCCGATGAACGATGCGAGAATGCAGATCATTATCGTTAGGCTTGTCAAGCCGAACACTACAATGGGTGAAAGTCCATAGATGAGCGAAACGGCGACTGGCAACCGCATCCTCGTGACGGGAAAGTTCTGGCCAACGATCTTCCAGGTCGAGGTCGTTCGATAGCGCATTGAGGCGGGCATCCAAATTAATCATAAAACGAGAAGGGGAAGAACTCGTTCTGGCAAGGGCTGCCATACGCCGCTTTGAGCACCCTCTTCTTCGGGTACAAGATGATCGACCGCAGCGTGCCCAAATACTCGCCGTGGTTGCAGATTGTCAGGGTCGAAGGATGACCTTCTTTGCCATGGTCGCGGAGTATTGCTATCAGAGCATCCTCATTCACGTTTCCCCACCCTCTCAGCAGCTCCTCCGCCCGTTTCAGCCTCTCCTCGCTCGTCTCAAAGAGCCTGTGGTTGGCCCATTCCTCCCCTACCTTCTCGGAAAGGACCGCGCTCCTCGGGAGCTCATGCTTCCGCATCTCTTCGGTAAAGTAATGGTTTGTGTTGATCATCATCCCCTCCGAGGCATCCCTTGTTGCGGCGTGGTTATGCGATATCTCCACCGACTTGACCGTGCCATCCGGTTCCCCCAGCATCAGCAGGGCGTTCCCCGCGTGCCTGGCTTTGGTCAGGAACTTCACCGCCTCCTCAACGTCCCTGCACGTCTCCAGCATCTCCTGCAGCATTATCGAGGTTGGGGCGTTACATTTAGGCTTCTCGGTCGTGAATGCATAGTTGTACGTGACTGACAGGCCGTGCTCGTTCATGCCGTCGAGCATCCCTGCAATCGGCGCCATAGTGCAGCCAAGGGTCTGGTTCCCTTCGGAAGGCCTCGTACGGCATGTGAAGAGGAGCGGCGAGAAGTGGTTCGGGTAGTCAAAGTTCTTTCCGATCATAGTCTCCCCTGTCGCCGTACGCTCCGGGCAGAGCCCTATGCTCGTGCACGCCGGGATGCGGACAACCGCGCCGAAATCAATTTTGATCTCCATCATATGCGCGAAGAAGACCCACGGCAGATCGATCCCAACGCCTTCGGCGACGCCCTTAAGGCGCTCTGCTTGCCTCGGGTAACAATGCGCTATATCGTTCTCCATCGCCTTTGTGGCATAGCTTCTGGCAATCCACAGGAAGAGCTGCATCGGCACAACTTTTGGCTTGATTAACTTCATCTCCACGAAGTTCGGAATGTCCTTCAAGGTCCGCAGCATGAGCTCGCGAACAGCCTTCCCTTGCTGGACGCCCATCTCGTAATGGGTCCCGGAAAAAGTTTCCAGCCTGATAATCGATGATGCAACTCCTGAACGCAACTGATACTTGGATTGAACACATAAAAACATATCAACGAAGACGAAGTGCGCCGTTCCAAGGGCATCATTTTAAATCCTGAGCGAAGGATAGTATCCACCATGTCAAATCCGAACGACGAAGTCCTATGGCGCGGCAAACCCTGGATCACAATTCAGGCAGTGTTGGTGAGCGTTATCATGGTGGTCATTGGAGCGCTGGCGATATGGCTCGAGTTCCTTGCCGGGTACGCCTACACTCCTCTCCTCGGGATGGCGTTATTGGTTTGGACTATCGTAGTGCTGGCGGTCGCCTGGCTCGTCCTGATACTCAGGTACATCCTCGAAAGGGCGACACAAACCTACATCCTCAGGAAGATCGGGTTAGAAGTCGAGATGGGTCTCCTCAGCAAGCGCAACATCGTGCTCTCGACGAGCGGCTTCTCTGACATGCAGGTGAACCGGAGCATAGTTGGCAGGTTATTCAACGTTGGGGACATATCCATACGGTCGGAGGGGCAAAACGACATCCGGCTCAAGAAGGTGAGGAACCCCAAGAAGATCGCCGACATGATCCGGGACGTTATGTCAAGGCCGTTGGTGCGGTTCTGACAACCGTCCGCGGGACCCGATGCGCGCATCCGACCGTGCAGGCTATGAAAAGGGCTTCTGGCGCCAATCCCTGCCATTTTTTAACGGCGCTTCCTATCTGATGTTCTCAAGCCTTCTTCCTTCCCCATCCTCAAAGGTAATGACTTGATTCGAGGCATAATCCTATAACCCTCGACACCGCAAAGAGTGTTTATTAAAACCAATGGTGCCCTCAAATTGACCGCAAACCCGAAGCTCGTTGACGAGATCGAGTCGTCGATTGCACAGGACTTCTCCATGTCCTACGAGGAGCTGAAAGCTCTCCACTCATCGATGCTCGACCAGATAACATCGACCGCCAGCAGGTCGCCGGCATACTCCCGGGTAAAGCACATCTCGAGCCTCTCCCAGCTGGGTGAGCTCCCGATGACTACATACGCTCAGATACAGGAGCTCTTCGACAAGCTAGGCACCGAGAAGGTGTTGCTCACAGAGCCCGCGCAGTTCTGGTACACCTCCGGGTCGACCGGCAAGCAGAAGAAGGTCTACTACGGGAAGGGCGACCTCGATACCATTGCGCGGGGCTTCATCCAGCTCCTCTACCTCTGCGGCGCCCGTGTAACTGACAGCTCGTGGATATTCACATCGACCGGTGGCGACACCCTCTTTGGTCTTGTGCTCGAGAGGTACGGCGTCGAGGGAGTGATCTCCACGCTGGCAGGGGAGATGGACGTTGTTAACGCCCTGAAGGCCGCCTCCAAGCTGAAGCGGATAGACCTCACGGTCGGCGTTACCTGGGTCTACCTCGTCATGCACAAGATCGCGCACAACCCGAAGGAGTTCGAGAAGATCGTCGCCAAGGCGGTAGACAAGAAGATCAAGGTCCCTGGCTTGACATGGGTCATCCGGAAGCTGCTCATGAGGGGCATCGACTACCCGCACCTGGCGGAGATGTTCTCCAACATACGGTTGGGATTCTCGCACGCCGAGGCGCTCTCGCCATACCTCAACAGGATATGCGAAGCCTACCCCAAGATTGAGATGCACGACGTATTCGGGGCGACGGAGCAGTGGGTCCAGGCGATACAGGTTTCGACAGCTCAGAACTGGCTCAGCTACTTCCTTAGGTACTCGATCCCGGAGATTGCGGATCCAGAGGAGATCCTCAAATCGAAGCAGGACCCCTCGTATATCGCGAAGGCGGTTCCGTGGTACGAGTGGAAGAAGGGGATGCGCGGCGAGCTGATAATCACGCGCCCCAACGAGTGCCTGCCGCTGATAAGGTACCCGACCGGGGACATGATAGAAGTCATGGCCCCCGCCTTCACGTTTACCTCCAAGCTGGAGACGCGCACGGTCCATGTGACTCTCCCTGCGATAAAGTCGCTCGGCAGGGCTGCAGATTCTGTCGACTTCGACTCCGTGGACCAGTCCGGCAACTTCTTCGGCTTCAAGGTCTACTCACGGCAGATCAACGACGCCTTCTTCAGCATCAAGAACATCCGGTGGTGGGAGCTCTACCACGTCAAAGGCAGCCCGGGCAGGTTCGTCTTCCTCATAATACCTGAAGAAAAGGTGCAGGACGAGGCGTCCTTCAGGGCGGAGATATCTGCATCAATCGCGAAGACCTTCGTCGAGTTCGACGCGGTGAATACCGGGAGGCAGTTCATCCTAGATAACGGCAGCAACGGTGCAGCCGGCAGCAGGAAGGAGGGGATGACCGAGCTGATAATCACGCGCCCTGAGGCATACGATGTAATCGACAGGGAGATAAAGCGCCGGCTTCAAGAAGGCAGGGCGATGGGGCAACAAAAGCCGAAGAGGATTCTCAAGGTTGAGAACGAGGAAGAGCTGAAGAATCTTATATCGGAGAAGGTTCAGGCGTAGGATCTGATGATTGTGCGTTGCCCTTGCTTGTCCATGCCGACGCATAGGCTAAAATCGCGATTAAGCTTTGTCTCCGCGTCAAACCGGCAACAGCGGCCTGCTTATAGTAAAAACCCGCAACGTGCGCTATTTGGCAATTTTTAAATAACGCCTGCTACCATCGTATGAACAGCAGTTCTATCCGGAGCTGAGACATTGGCGCGCGTCCTTCTCATCGGTCCCCTCGAGCTAGGCAGTCCTTTCGGCAGGCTCATCGGCAGTGGTCAATCCTGTTCAGGAGACGCTGGCGCTGGCGCTGGTACTAGTACTAGTGCTGGGGCCGAGCTCCTGTGTCCAGAGAACGGCAGGGATGCGCCGCTCCGGGAGGCGCTCAGGCGTTCAGGCATTATTGTCCTTGCAGGAGACGCCGCCCGCTCTAGGGCCATCATCGACGACGTGTGGCACCTCCTCAGGCAGAAGACCATCCTCTCGACCGCTGAGGACCTGCCTATCGAGGACCTCAAGAATATGTGCCCTCTATCGAAGGTAGTGCGCGGGTACCTGTGCATAAAAAGCGAGGTCGAGAGGAACCTTATCGTCTTGTCCGCCGATGCAGCGCTCTCAGACGCGGAGCTGGACGCGCTGAGGCTCGCGCTCAGCCCTCTCGGCGATTCCCTCCTCGTCCGGGAAGACCTCCTCGAGGCGATAGCCCACGAGTCCAGATCCGCGGCAACAGCCATCTCCGACCTGCTCAAAGGGCTGATCGGCTCTTCAAAGATCGACCGCGACCTATCAGAATACGTAATCGGGTACGTATTGTACGGCGTCGGCGACGCGGCTATAAAGGGGAAGCACCTCGGCGACATGCTCCCTCAGGCGAGCAAGTAACCTTTGACCGCCGTCGCAATTTTGCTTTTTTTTCAATAGCAAAGCCAGTCAATAAATATTGCAAGGCTCGAGCAGAGAACGTAATAAATATGAGCTTGGCTTGTGGTAGAAAGCTATCCGCAAGGAGACTGGCTAATTCGGGCGTAACTTCATGATCAAGCAACTGTTGGCGTGCGTGAAGCAGTACAAAAAGGACTCCATAGCTACGCCAATCTTTGTTTCGATGGAGGTAGTTCTGGAGGTCATAATCCCGCTTCTGATGGTAAACCTCATCGACTTTGGCATCAATGCGGGCAATATGGACTACATCCTGAAGACCGGCGCCGCCCTTGTAATCTCCGCAACGATCTCGCTCATATTCGGCGCCCTGGCTGGAAAATACGCCGCGAGGGCGTCGGCGGGCTTCGCCCGGAACATACGTCAGGGCGTGTACTACAACGTCCAGAATTTTGCGTTCTCGAACATCGACAAATTCTCGACGGCAAGCATAGTGACGCGCCTGACGACCGACGTAACCAACCTGCAGTACGCGTTCCAGATGATAATCCGCATAGCTATCCGCGCCCCCCTGATGTTCGCGTTCTCGCTGGTCATGGCGTTCAGCATAAACTCGCAGCTCTCGCTCATATTCCTCGGCGCAACCCCCTTCCTCGTGATCGGACTTTACCTGATCATGAGCCGGGCATTCCCAATCTTCATGCTCGTCTTCCGCGCATACGACAGGCTCAACAACGTGGTCCAGGAGAACGTGCGGGGCATCCGCGTGGTGAAGTCATTCGTTCGGGAGGAGCACGAGAAGGCGAAGTTCGGCAGCGCCTCCGAGAGCATCTACAAGCAGTACTCAAAGGCAGAGAAGCTGCTCGTCTTCAACATGCCGCTGATGCAGTCGGTCATCTACGTCTGCACACTCCTCGTCTCGTGGTTCGGGGCGCAGCTGATTGTCGGCGGCTCCATGACGACCGGCGAGCTGACTGGCCTGCTAGCATATTCGATGCAGATCCTGATCAGCCTGATGATGCTCTCGATGGTCTTCGTAATGATCACCATCTCCAGGGCTTCCGCGCAGCGCATCGTGGAGATCCTCGACGAGAAGCCCGACCTGCAGAACCCTGCGAATCCCGTTTTTGCTGTAAAAGACGGTTCGGTTTCGTTCAAGAACGTCAACTTCAGCTATGCGAAGGCCCAGGACAAGATGTGCCTGAGCAACATCAACCTCGATATAAAATCCGGCGAGACTGTCGGAATCATTGGTGGGACCGGGTCATCCAAGACGACCCTCGTGCAGCTGATCCCCCGCCTCTACGATGTGGCTAACGGGTCGGTTACGGTCGGCGGCGTCGACGTGCGCGATTACGACATCAAGTCGCTGCGCGACGAGGTCGGGGTGGTTCTGCAGAAGAACGTCCTCTTCTCCGGCACGATCAAGCAGAATCTGCGCTGGGGCAACGAGGGCGCCTCAGACGAGGAGCTCGTCCGGGCGTGCAAGCTGGCGCAGGCTGACGGGTTCATCCGTGCCTTCCCAAAAGGGTACGACACATACGTCGAGCAGGGCGGCTCGAACGTCTCCGGGGGCCAGAAGCAGCGCATCAGCATCGCAAGGGCGCTCCTGAAGAACCCGAAGATCCTGATACTCGACGACTCTACCAGCGCCGTCGACACAAAGACCGATTCGCTAATCCGGAGAGCTTTCCGCGAGGAGATTCCGGGAATTACGAAGTTCATAATCGCACAGCGCATATCCTCGATCGAGGGTGCCGACAAAATCATCATAATGGACGGCGGCAAGGTCAACGCAGTTGGGACTCACGAAGAGCTGCTGGCGAGCAACCAGATCTACCGGGAAGTGTACAATTCGCAGACGAAAGGAGGGAACAGCAATGATGCGGCATAGCCCCGGCGCCTCCATGCAGCAGCGCCCCAAGCTCAATACGAAGGCGCTCAAGCGGCTGCTCTCATATGTCTTGGGGCCGCATAAGCTGAAGTTTGCCATCGTTACCATCTGCATCATCCTGAGCACGATAGCCGGCGTCGCGGGCTCGCTCTTCCTCAAGGTCCTGATTGACGATTACATCACGCCGCTGATGCAGGTGGCAAACCCCGAGTTCTCCGGCCTCCTGCAAGTGATCTTCTTGATGGGCGGGATCTACATCGTTGGAGTAATCTCATCACTGATCTACAACCGGATGATGGTTACCATCTCGCAGGGCGCCCTCAGGAAGATCCGGGACGAGATGTTCTCCAAGATGCAGGCGCTTCCGATAAAGTACTTCGACACGCACACCTACGGCGATGTCATGAGCCATTATACAAACGACGCCGATGCCCTGCGCCAGATGATCTCCCAGAGCCTCCCGCAGGTGATCTCCTCCGGAATCACGGTTATCGCCGTATTCTTCGCGATGCTCTATATGAGCGTGCCCCTGACCATACTCGTGATCGCCATGGTCGCCATCATGATGTTCGTGACGATGAACATTGGAGGCAAGAGCGGAAAGTACTTCGCCAAGCAGCAGAAGTCGCTCGGCGACACCAACGGCTATATCGAAGAGATGATCAACGGCCAGAAGGTCGTCAAGGTCTTCTGCCACGAGGAGGAGGCAAAGAAGGGCTTCGACAAGCTCAACGACGAGCTCTGCGAGAGCGCAACCACCGCGAACGTATACGCGAACATCCTTATGCCGATAGTTGGCAACATAGGCAACCTCCAGTACGTGCTCATCGCGATCGTCGGCGGCGCACTGGCAATCAGCGGCGTGAGCGGGCTGACGCTCGGCACGATCGTCGCCTTCCTGCAGCTTAGCCGCACCTTCACCATGCCGCTCGGCACGCTCGCGCAGCAGATCAGCGCAGTCTTTATGGCGCTTGCTGGCGCTGAGCGCATCTTCGAGCTGATGGACCAGGCGCCGGAGAAGGACGAGGGCCACGTCACCCTGGTCAACGCAAAGTATGACGGCGAGACGCTGGTGGAGACCGAAGAGCGCACGGGCATATGGGCGTGGAAGCACCCGCATCACGACGGCACGCTCACCTATGCAAAGCTCGCCGGCGACGTGCGCTTCAACAACGTGTACTTTGGGTACGAGGAGAACAAGCCGGTCCTTCACGACATCAGCCTCTTCGCCAAGCCGGGGCAGAAGATCGCCTTCGTTGGGGCGACAGGCGCGGGCAAGACTACGATTACCAATCTCATCAACCGTTTCTACGACGTCTCCAACGGCAGGATCTGCTACGACGGCATAAATGTCAACAACATAAAGAAGGGCGATCTGCGCCACTCGCTCGGCATTGTCCTGCAGGACACCAACCTCTTCACCGGGACGGTTATGGAGAACATCCGATACGGCAAGCTCGACGCAACAGACGACGAGGTCTACAAGGCTGCGAAACTCGCCAACGCCGACGACTTCATCCGCAGGCTGCCCGAGGGGTACAACACGATGCTCACCGAGAACGGCGACCAGCTCTCCCAGGGGCAGAGGCAGCTCCTCTCGATCGCCCGGGTCGCAGTCGCAGACCCGCCGGTCATGATCCTGGACGAGGCTACCTCGAGCATAGACACCCGTACCGAAGCCATCGTGCAGAGGGGGATGGATTCGCTCATGCAGGGGCGCACCGTCTTCGTCATCGCCCACAGGCTCTCGACGGTGCAGGACTCAAAAGCTATCATAGTGCTCGAGCTGGGCAGGATCATCGAGCGCGGCAGCCACAAAGAACTCATCGACATGAAGGGGAAGTACTACCAGCTCTACACGGGTGCATTCGAGCTGGAATGATCTTCCTCAAAACACGCGAATTAACCATGCTCGCTTTGGATAACACTTAAAATTAAATCCCCACACACACTTTCTTTTAAAAAGTATTGAGAATTCTAGTTCTTTGTTACAGTCTCTTTTGTTATATTTTTCTTATTCTTTCTCTCTTAGTGTATCACACACGACGTCTATGTCTCTGTCTCTATCTGTCACCCTATCAAGCAAACGAACAGACAGATTTGTCAATTACCAAAGTCTTCATCGTCCTCAAACTTTTCTGCCACTTTAGATAGCATGCTATACCCTGTCTTGAGCATCCCATAGCCTTTTTTGAGCGTTCCATAGCCTGATTTGAGTTTACCTAACATGGTCTGCTGATCCTTGATTTGTTGGGTTCGCTTAATTGAAAATCTGGCTATGCTTAAAGCCAAACCATTCACATCCCTGTCAACCCACTCGTTAGGTATCCGCTTTGTGTAAAATCCTTCTTTTTGTGAAAAGGTGTCCCTTTTAGAATCAGATAACATCTGATCTGCGTTAAAGCCATGCTGTCGCCCCTCTAATTCAAGGTAAAGCTTTGCCGATGGAATTGCGATATCTACGTGTTTATGTCCATCCGCATATTCCATTTCATTTTCAATGTCAAGTATAGTCAGAGCATTTGAGAGTTTGATAGCTTGAGGTGTTAAAGTCTCTTGTTGCGTCACTGTCTGTTGAGGCCTCATCGTCTTCTGATGCGTCCTGCAAAGAGCCCTATTGTAGTGGCTCATTGAATACTTGTATTCGGCTTCGGTGATTGTTTCCTTACAGACATTGCAATAATATTGCATTTAGGTTACGCCATCCTTCTATTTACTGTTAGTATTACATAGATATTTCCGAGTTTTAGTCTGCAATTCGCGGGTTCCAAGCACCAATCATGGGCTCAGAAATACACACACGCCGATGGCGTATCTCCTTAACTAATAGTGTTATTAGGCAACATGACTTAAATGAAATCTTGGTAACA
>CAZWMA010000018.1:0-31483 GCA_964634735.1 uncultured Nitrososphaerota archaeon | reverse complement strand
AAACTGTCACGATTAGCAGCCTCGAGTCCATTGCCTTGGCCATTTCGACTGCGGTTTCAAAGGCGTATGCGGCGCATTTGGAGCCGTCTACGCCAACCATTATGGTCCTGTACATATGTTATCCCTGATAGAATATTCACAGGAGGTCTTTTATAAGTATAGTTTACTCGTGAATGCAGCTAAAGCTCTTCAGGACGTCCCTCAACTGAGGTTCTTCAGGGATTTCCTTCGACTGGTTAAGAGATGAGAAGACGATTATGAAGCGATTCGTTGCTTTGCAGTACATCGTCATGCCAAGGACCTTCATTGGCATCGCCTTTGAAAGCGTTTGCTTTATCGTGTAGGAGAATTCATGCCGGCTTATCTCATGGTCGCCGCCAATAGAGGCTTCTTCAATCACATTGAGGCATTTGTAAGTCTTGTTGGCGCGGAGGCTGTCGAAGTAAGACTTCATGAAGGCTTCGAGCGTGGCGTGTTTTTTGGAGTACTTCTCTAGCGAGTCCCAGATATGCTCCAACCGGATCTTGCCGGGGGTTTCAAAGTTGACCATGCCTGAGCCGTAGTTTGTTTTTTTATCAAAAGTAACATTCCATTCCTTCGGGATAGTGAATTCAAAACCATAATATGCAAATTTCATAGTGAGAGCTCCGGTATTGGTTTTATTGCTGTTGAATTGAACTGCGGCTCAACGATTTATATGCCCTTCTGTAGTAGATTCGACTAGGAAGGCGCTTGGAGGAATTAACTGTGGAGTTGAAGAGTGTAAAAATCGATGTTCCAAAGGGTGCGAACGTCATCGTTGGGCAGTCGCATTTCATAAAGACAGTCGAGGACCTCTACGAAGCGATAGCCACTACCTGCCCGGGCGGCAAGTTTGGCATAGCTTTCGCTGAAGCGTCGGGAGACTGCTTAATCAGGCACGATGGGAATGACAGGGAGCTGGAAATAATCGCGGTTGGAGCTTGTGAGGCGGTTGGTGCGGGGCACTCGTTTTTCATTTATATCAGGGAAGCGTATCCAATCAACATAATGAACGTGATTAAGAGCGTACAGGAGGTCTGCAGTGTCTTCTGCGCTACGGCTAATCCGCTCGAGGTTGTTGTTGCAGAGTCGGCAACTGGAAGGGGGATCCTTGGAGTAATTGATGGCAGTTCTCCAAAGGGAGTGGAAGGAGATGCCCAGAAAGCAGATAGAGTAGCCTTCCTTCAGAAGATCGGTTACAAACGATAACCGGTGTGCCGAAGCATCCTTTTTTTAAATGGTCGGACACGTTTGTGTATTCTTTGGCGCGTAATGCACTTGACATAACATTTATTTATTCGGTCGGCGGAATGTTTTACAGATATTTTATACAAATTGAAGCAAGAAATGATCTGCTAATTAGTTCATGGAGAGGTTTTGGAATTGAAAACCAGGCAACCATGCGTAGCAACTTGTTCATTCTTCAGGTGCGGCCAAAGAGCGCTCTATATAAGATATAAAAATCCGCAATACAGGAGCGGCTACGGGCAACAGAGAAGCAACCATTGGGAGCAGAGAACCATTGCAGAAGGGACTGCAGACTGCAACTGGGTTGGCGGCGAGTGCATAATTGCGAAGTGCGTCCACGCATTCTGCGAAGCAAAGAGGCTTTTGCCCGACGGAAGCTGCGGCCTTGAGGCAAAGGAAAGCGCAAAGCAAACGAGGAGCATTGAGGAAGAGGCAAAATCTGAAGATGCGATAGCCGAGTTGGCAAAGCATAAAGTCCTCAAAAAAGCAGGCAGGGAATTCATTGAGTAGGGCAGAATAGTTGCTAAAAATATCATGGCAGCGCAGAGCTGCCGTTTTTGCTTTTTTTGACTACTTGGTTCTGCTGCAAGCGGGGCATTTTGGAGAGCGCTTTAGAGTGACCTCCTCGAACTTCATCCGCTCCCCGTCGTAAACGACCAGCCGCCCTATTGCCAGTGAGCCGATCCCCGTCAGATATTTCAAGGCTTCAGTGGCTTCCAGGCAACCCATCACGCCGGGCGTGGTCCCAAGCACGGGGAACTTATCACCTTGCGGGGCGTCGCAAGGGTAGATGCAACGGAGGCAGGGACCTTTGCGCGGCATTACGGTCGTCATGTAGCCCTCCATCCCGTAGACCGCGGTGTAGACGAAGGGCACGTTTCGCCTTATGCATTCGCCATTGACAATCATCCTGGTAAACATGTTGTCCAAGCAATCCAAGACTATGTCAACATCCCGGAAGAGGCTCTTCGCGGTCTCGAGTGTGATCGATTCGTTGACAGCGTCGACCATGACCTCTGGATTCAGCTGCGTGATCTTCATGGCTGCAGACTCCACCTTAGGCCGACCCAGGTCTGTTCCCCAGTGGGCAATCTGCCGGTTGAGGTTTGACAGGTCGACGATGTCGGGGTCTATGAGTCGTATGAAGCCCACCCCGGCTGCGGCAAGATAGAGCGACACCGGGCTTCCGAGTCCCCCAACGCCGGCGACTGCTACTCTCGCAGACTTCAATTTGAGCTGCGCTTCTTCTCCCCATCCCCTCAGCAGCATCTGCCGGTCATACCTTATGCGCTCCTGATCCGTAAGCTCGACCATGAATACTCCTCGATAAAGAATGGTGATGCTTGCCTTAAAAAGGGCGTGCACACATGAGAAAAGATAAATAGTATTGCGATGAGATTTTGAAGTCGTGCTAGGGTGGCTGAGCGGTTTAGGCGACGGGCTGCAGACCCGTTACACTGGGGTTCGAATCCCTACCCTAGCTCCATGGTGATTCTATGCCAATCTTGCCGGACTCGAAAGAAGTTCTACATGAAATCCTGAAGGTGCAACAGATCCTTAGGAAGACCTCCCCGAAGCATGTCCTTTCTGAATCGGAAAAGAAGGCGGTCGAAGCCAGCCTCGAGAGGTCGGAGAGGCTGATAGCGCAGATGCGGAAGGAGGTTTCGAGCCAATGAGGATAGACGGCGAGAGGCTCAAGAAGTACGAAGGCATGAAGAGGGACTTCTCAGAGGAGGAATATATCAACCTCCAGCCGATACAGCGTGGAGGCGTCCTCACGGAGGAAGCGAGGAAGGCGATTCTGGAGTTCGGGGACGGATATTCAGTGTGCGACTGGTGCCCGCCCAAGGCAGCAAGGCTGGACATGATCAACGATCCCCCGATCCAGCAGTTCTACATCGATCTCGCAACTTTCCTCGGCATGGATGTGGCGAGGGTCGTTTCGAGATGCAGGGAGGCGAAGTTCATTGCGTTCAAGATGCTCGGGAAACCGGGCGATTACGTTGTGCTCGACAGTACGGCGCACTACTCGTCTTACATATCTGCAGAGCTCGCGGACCTCAAGGTCAAGGAGGTTCCTCACAGCGGCGCCTCAGAGTACAGGATAGACCCAGCGCTCTACGCAAGCAAGATCGAGGAGGTCAAGAAGGAAACTGGAAAGCTTCCGGCTGCGCTCCTGCTGACCCATGTTGATTACCTTTACGGAAACGTGAGCGACGCCAAGGCAGTAGGAAAGATCGCAGGGGAGTACGGCGTCCCCTTCATATTGAACTGCGCCTACTCCGCGGGCGTAATGCCGGTGGATGGCAAGGAGGTCGGCGCGGACGTTATCACGTCCAGCGGCCACAAGAGCTGGGCGGCGAGCGCCCCAACAGGAATTCTCGCGATTAGGAATTCGTTGACTGAGAAGATTCTGGCGAAGCCCAAGATTGAGGGTGACCTTACCAAGAGGAAGTTCTTCTCTAAAGAGGTGGGGCTGCTCGGTTGCACCGTCGCAGGGGCGCCACTGGTGACTCTGATGGCATCCTTCCCGGAGGTCGTCAGAAGGGTCGAGAGGTGGGGCGAGGAGATTGAGAAGATCAGGTTCCTTGTTAAGGAGCTTGAGAGGATAGATGGCATCAGGCAGATCGGCATCAGACCAAAGATGCACACGCTCACGCACCTAGAGACCGACCCGCTCTTCAAGGTCTCTGAGGCGCACAAGAGGAAGGGGTACTTCCTTTACGATGAGCTTAGGGAGAGGAAGATCGTCGGAATACAGCCTGGATTGACCAAGCATTTCAAGCTGAACACGTACGGCCTTACGTGGGATCAGGTAAAGTACGTGAGGGACGCGTTCCTGGAGATAGCTGTGAAATACGGCCTCAAAGTGAATTGATAGCCTGACCCGTCAGATCAGACAAAGCCAAGACGCTTTAGCAGCAGGTCCGCGTTGCCGTAGACAACCCGTTCGGCGTCAGCCTTCGACAAGCCGGAGCCCCTTGCGACCGCGAATGCGTCCGAGGGGGAGAGGTGGTCGCCTATCGTATGAGCGTCTGAATCCACTATGAGGGATGTTCCAGCTTTCTTTGCAAGGCACGCGACGAGGCCGTTCCCGAGGCAGTGACCGCCCCTGAACGAGAGCTCAAGGAAGATGCCGTTGCCCTTGGCAGCGACTACGTTCTCTTCGGATATGAGCCCGGGGTGAGCCAAGACGTCAACGTCGGGGCAGTTGCAGGCTGCGGTGTTTGTGCCCGCGGTGACCGGTTCGACCGGCGTCTCACCGTGCACCACGACTATCTTGGCTCCGCACTTCTTCGCGGTCCGAGCAAGATTGGCTATGCTCTTCGGTGGGACATGCGTCAGTTCCACACCAGGAATCAGAATGAAGCCCTCAGAATACTTCGAGACCAGCGCTGATGCCTTTGATAAGGCCGACACGATCTGCTCGATGTTGGAGGCGTCGGCGTGGTCGGTTATCGCGATAGCCTTGTGCCCCAGAACCTGGGTCCTCCTCACTATCTCGGCGGGGAGTAGGTCGCCATCGCTGTAGAACGAGTGCATGTGGAAGTCGCAAATCTTGCGCTGCATGGTACTAGTAAAAAACAAATATCATTAATATAAGTATCCTTGTAAGCTTCACTGGAAAGAGGAGTGGGTTTAATGCAGAATTCCGAGAGCGTTGTTACTCCATGGGAGGTCCGAGGCGAGGTCAATTACCAAGACCTCATAAAGCAGTTCGGCGTCGAGCCCCTTACAGATGAGCTGATCAAGAAGCTGGAGAGGAAGGCAGGGTTTCTCCACATACTGCTTCGGAGGGGCATGTTCTTCTCGCACAGGGAGTTCGGTGAGTGGATGGGCGCCCAAGAGAAGGGAGTAAAGGCAACCCTATACACGGGCAGGGGCCCCTCAGGGAACACCCACCTCGGGCACCTTGTACCATGGATACTCACTAAGTACCTGCAGGACGCTTTCGGATCTGACCTTTACTTCCAGATGACAGACGATGAGAAGTTCTTATTCAACCAGGACCTCACAACAGAGCAGATTGCAAATTACACGAAAGATAACATACTGGACATAATTGCCGTCGGATTCAAACCGAAGAAGACCAAGATCTTCACAAACCTCAGGAACAGCAAGCCCGTTTACAACATGGCAGTCAAGATAGCGAAGCACGTCACATTCTCGACCGCAAAGGCGACATTCGGCTTCAGTGAGAGCTCGAACATCGGCATGATATTCTTCCCGGCTGTGCAGGCTGCGCCGTGCTTCCTGCCCCAGTACTTGGAGGGGAAGGAGACGCACATACTCATCCCATGCGCGATTGATCAAGACCCCTATTGGAGGATAGCGCGCGATGTCGCGCCCAAACTAGGTTATAGGAAGCCGGCCGGGCTTTACAGCAAGTTCATTCCAGGATTAGGCGCTGGCGGCAAGATGAGCGCCAGCCTCCCGGAGACCGCGGTCTTCCTCTCGGACACAAGGGAGCAGGCTGTGAAGAAGGTCAAGAACGCGTTCACGGGCGGGCAGCCCACTATAAAGGAGCAGAGGGAGAAGGGCGGGAACCCAGATGTCTGCGTCGTCTACGCCTACCTCTATAGCCTCTTTGACGAAGACGATGCCAGCGTGGCAGAGACCTACAGGAGCTGCAAGAGCGGTGAGAGGATGTGCGGTGTCTGCAAGAACAGGCTCGCGGAGAAGGTCGCTGGGTTCCTCGAGGCTCACAAGGAGAGAAGGGAGAAGGCCAAGGACGTTGTCGAGGACTTTCTGCTTAAGGAGTAGATCTCTTGAACCGGTCGCAGAAGCTAGCGGCTGCCGCGGTGTTGGCAGTGGTCGCGGTCTCATCGGTCGCGCTCTGGGCCATCCTGTCTTCGCCGCAGGACGGTTTCCCGGGGACGGCTATGATTATGGACCACCCTTCGCTCGTAGCTGCTTTTCAGAGCGGAAAGTCGACGCTGATATTCTTCTCAACGATAACGTGTCCTACGTGCGTCATTCAGGAGCAGGCGCTCGAGGAGGTTCTTCCGGAGTACAATTCGAGCGTGAATTACATCCACCTCATCCTCACTACCGAGATACAGCAGGTCTTCGTCGACTGGTCTGTCCTCAAGGTGCCGACGACTGTCTTCGTCGGGAAGGACGGAATAATATACCAGAGGTATGACGGACAGTACCTATCCTCAGATTCCATCGTGCAGATACTGGAGCGCATCAAGTGATGGAACCCTTCCAGCTGGCGTTCGCTTTCTCCCTTGGGCTGGCAAGCGTGATGACGCCCTGCGTCTTGCCTATAATCCCGGGCTATCTCGCATACCTCTTCGGGAAGGAGAAGTACGAGCTGGTGAAGGGCAGCCTGGCAATCTTCGCAGGCATATCTGCCGGAGGGCTGGCGCTCGGTTCTGTGATGGCGCTCCTGGGCGGGGTGGCAGAGACCAGATGGTTCTACCTAGCCGCCGCGGCTGTCCTGATTGTCATAATCGTAATGACGAGGGCGAACATGATCCGCCCGATCGCGTTCTCAGGCGCCCTTGGCAAGAAGAAGGGGATAGCCACCGGATTCCTCTTCGGAGTGCTGATAATATTCGTAGCGAGCCCGTGCATACTGCCGCTCCTTGCGATTGTTGCGATATTCTCGCTCACCGTTGAGGGCACGCTCTCCCGGATCGCCTTGCTCCTTGCTTACACATCAGGGCTAGGGATACCATTCGTCGCGATAGGGGCTTTCTCAAGCCTGAGCGCCAAGCTCAGGAAGGTCGTCTCGACAAAGGCAGCAGCCAATGTGGAGCTAATCATAATGCTAATCACCCTTGCATGGCTGGTTGCGTCATTCTTCTTATCTTGAGCCGAACCAAATCAAGGCGAGCCGACAAGCGTCTTGCTGCTTGTTGTCCCCGGTATCTGCCTGACCTGCGTGACTATTTCGTCGAGGATGGTGAGGTCGGATACTTCGAGCCTGACGAAGACGTCGAATTCTCCATAGACGGCGCGGCACTCGGTAACGCCCTTGATCTTCTTGATGCCTGTTATTATAGCGTGCTCGCATCCGGTCTCGGTGACGAGCAGCATATAAGCAATGATGCCAGCCATGTTGTAAACCACTGATGTAATATCGGCTTTTAGGTATATAATATAAAGCGTCGGCGAACGCGGCGCTGAATACAAGGGAATATAGGCAATCCTGCAGTAAGGTATCTCAGTGGTTCTGATGAGGGTCGTCTTAGGGCTGACCGGCGCAAGCGGGGCAATCTATGGGTACAGGCTGCTCCAGGAGATGAGCCGAAGAGGAGTACAGGTCTCTGTGATAGCCTCGGAGGTTGCGCTGCGGATATTGAGGGAGGAAGCAGGCCGATTGCCGCAGGATATCGCCGCGATGGGCAGGCTCTTCTCGAATGACGACCTCGGAGCGCCGATGGCCAGCGGCAGCAGCATCTTCGATGCGATGGTCGTGGCGCCCTGCAGCATGAAGACGCTCGGCAGCATCGCGAACGGCGTTTCGTCAAGCCTGATCGCAAGGGCGGCGGACGTCGCCCTAAAGGAGAGGAGGAAGCTCATACTCGTTACCCGTGAGACACCCCTAAGCTTGATCCATATCAGGAATATGCTGACGGCAACCGAAGCAGGGGCGGTTGTCCTCCCGGCATGCCCTGGATTTTATCATAAACCAAATGACCTGGAGGGGCTCGTTGACCACGTGGTCGGGAAGGTGCTGGACCAGCTGGGGCTTGACAACGACCTCTTCGAACGCTGGCAGGGACATGGCACCGATGACTGAACCACTCAATCAGCGCTTGAGCGAGACCGGAGATTTTGCAGAATAGAGTCCACGCACTTCCGCGAGTTGACGATGAGGGATTCAATTTCGTCAGGGGCAGCGTTGTCCACGTGGATGCCACACACGACTGCGCACATCATCCCCGTTGCTTCGCATATCCGCTTCGAGGACTCTGAGGAGATAATGTAATCCATGTGGCCGGGCATCGAGAAAGATAGTGGATTTTCGCGGGGTTTGGCGACAGAGAATGCGCCGAGATGTGGCCGGTCTCCGCCCCCAATGTAGACTAGGAGCTCTTCGCCGGCCAAGATGACTTCTGCCCAGACGTTCAGCCGCCCGTAACCGCTCTCGAACCGGACGCGTGGGGCGTTTTGGTCAGCGTCCATGAAAGATCACTTCAACCAGTCTTTGCTCTTTATCTTCTCTGGCAGGTAGGAGTCGGAGAGGTACCTGAATCCTTTTGAGGACTTTGCCTCGATCTCCGCCTTTACACGCTTCTCCAGGAACAGCTTGATCTCTTGGCGCCAGCGTTTGGATTCGTAGAACCACGGGTACCTCGGCATGTCGGTCGCAGGGTCCTTCATCAGAAGCTCCTTGGCGCGCTTTACGTCGCCGTCGGTCGCCTTGATCAAGTGGTCCTTGGGAATCTCGTACTTTTCTAGGTCGGTCATCGAGAGCCCTAGGAACTTTGCTGATGGGCAGGCAAGGCGGTATGACTCGTAGGATAGGCTAATGCTCCCCGCCCGGTAGGTGGAGTAGATGTACCACCCGTAGGGGTCGGCATCCGTGAGCACGTAGACCGGCAGCTCCCAGTCCTCGTTCAGGCGCCTGACCATGCGCCTCGTCGCGCGGTCAGCTTGTCCTTTTCCGGTAATGAGGACGCACTTGTTGTTCCGCCAGTACTCATAGTCGTTTAGCCTCTGGAAGATTGCGTCCTTCTCGACGACGAGCACGTATTCGGCATCGACATCTAGGATATGGATCTGGTCGCAGAGCGAGGGGATATTGAAAGCCCCTATCCCGAACTTCGAGCAGTCGATCTTGTTCCCCTTTGACTCAAGCACAGCCTCGCCGACCATAGCCCCTCTGGACTCTGCCACTATCCCCATCTGCTCCCTCAAAAGCCCGGTCAGGACCTCGATGTCCTGGAAGACGTTGTTGGACTCGTCCTGGCTGTTGAAGGTCTCCACATCAGTGTCCTCGATTGTATGCAACGTATAGTAGTAGAGGTCCCTAATTGTAGGATGGTCGTCGTGCTTGAGGGCTTCATGGATCGCCCTCGCGAGCAGAACCGTCTGCATGAATGACCTTACGCCGCTGATGTCGTTGAACTTCCTCTCGCTGGTCCGGTCCCCTAAAGTAAGGATGTCGCGTTGCGGATCGAAGACCGTGTTGGACGCGGTCCTCACGGGGATCCTCATCAGAGGAGTCTTGGAAGCGGTAATGTCGTTTGATAGCTCAACGAAGAGCTGCTTCAGCCTTCTTGCGGCATCGTCGAAGGTTTCGAGCGTGCGCATGTTATCGGTCTTCTTGGCTGTTTTCTTCAAAAGGATCACCCGAAGAATTGTTCCAGAGTGGCCTGCTTCTTCTTTGGAGGTGCAGGCAGGGGCGCTTTTACCTCGATGGGAACTACGGGACTCCTGATTGGCACCGGCACCGACACTGGTTTGGCATCCGGCTCCTTGGCAGGCTTATGCGCAATGCGTTTTATCCCTTCCTTCTCGCCTGCTTCCTTACTCTGCTCGCCCTTAGAGGGCTTCTGCACAAGCTTCCGGTGCTTTGCAGATTCGAGCAGCTTCTCCAGGAGCATCTGCTCATTTGTGTCAGAGAGTATCGAGAGGTCCTTAGCAACTTCCTTGGCATAGATCTGGAAGATGCTCTGCCTGTGCTTCTCGTGCTCCTGGCGCTGCCTGTGCGATATGAACCCGTATATCATGCGCCCCAGCGTCTGCAGCGCGAGCTTTAGCTGCTCGCGTATCTCATCGTGGTACGCAACCGCGAACTTGCCCGCCACGATGTAGGGCACTTTTGTTGACACGAGTGAAACGACTACTATCATGGGGGCTATTGGAAGGCTCCCCTCGTCCTGAGGTATCTTGTAGTTCTTCCAGTTGACCTCCTTTACGACCTTGTAGAGGAGGCAGTCCTTGGAGTCGTAGATCAGCGGGCACTTGTTGCCCAGTCTGATGACCCTTGTCTTGAAGATGCCCTCCCTGACTTTATCGCAGTCGATTATGACCGACGGGCCGCCGTATACGACACCGACCTCGACCTGGAACGGCATTCCCCGGTAGGACCAAGGCTCTCTGGAGACGACGCCAACGAAATCTGAGTCGGAATACATCCGGTGAAGAGACTGCTTCAGTGCGTCCTCCCCAATCGGGCTAAGTACATCGAGCGGAGGCCTCATCAGGTCACTCTCGCGCGCTGCCTTCAGGAGTACCTCCACATCTATCGACTGTGGCGGGGCGTTTGGGTTCTGCTTCGCAGCTTTCAATATCTGAGCGGCTTTGTCGTCGGATATCCTCACGAAGTGCTTTACGAGGAACTGCTTCGCGTTACTGCAACAGAGGTCGTTCGAGCGCATCTCCAGTAGGGCGCCCGGCTCCATCGAGAGCAGATGCGGCTTTATTTCCTTCGCTTGTGGCGGAAGAATGTCGTTCGCCCTCTTGAAGTGCAGCACGTTTGGCTCCTGGCCCGATTGGATAACGACAGTGAACTTCAGATCAGCGTGGGGATTCGCAAGCGATAGCTCCTTTATGAATGATTCGACCTTTCCGGTGTAATCGCCTGCCACCATTAGCTCGACCCTTGTGCCATGAGGGCGCGGGAATGCGACCTCCTCGGTGGATATGACAACCGGGCTGTTGCTCTCGGTGTCGATCTTGAGGAGCGTCTTGCTGGCGACCTCATCCGCCTCCGTCTTCGTTGTAATTGCGGCTGGCTCGAGCGATGTCAGCTGGGCATAGATTATTGCGGCATGGACGCCCAAACCCTGCTGTCCCCTGGACTGCTTCAGAGCGAAGAACTTCGATCCGTATAGGACCTTGCCAAATGCCTTAGGAACCTTGCTCTTGACGACGCCGCACCCGTTGTCATCCACGGAGACTTTGAATATCGGGAAACGGCGGACGCTGCCCTCCTTCGTCTTGTTCGTGATTACCTCATACTGCTTCTCGGTTGCGGTAAGCTTGACGTCAAGGTCCGGCAGGATCCCCATTGCTTCACACGCGTCGAGGGAGTTGTCCATCAGCTCCTTTATTGTCTGGACGAGCGCATGCTCAGGGTCGCCGAAACCCAGCTGCCCCAGGTTCTCCCGGTAGTACTGGGCAGGGTTGACCGCGCGCATCTTGCGCGCTTCATTCTCGGCGGTCGTCAAAAGCTCCTTCACGATTGGCTTTGCCCTTGCCATCTTTTTTGTCTTTTTAGCAGACCTTCGCTTGACAATGGCACCAGGTTTCTTATCGACCTGAGTGTCCTTGACCGCGATGGTAGTGTCTGCCAAGTGGATTACCTCTCAAAATTTTGCCGCCGGAGCATAACAGCTTTCATTTATTCACAAATCCTATTTATTGTTTCGCGGAACACCGGCATCTGCAAGCAGTGCGCCCCCTTAAAAAAAAGGGGCGGATATTTCAGTTGCCGGTGTCGATGCAAAACTCGCGTTAGAAGCCGGGCAGTTCCTCGAGCAGCATGCCTTCTATGTTGAATGGAGTCTTCTGTAGAGCAATCTTCTTGGCGGTCTGGAGCTTCTGATCGGTCTCCGCGTATATCTCCAATACCGGATCTCCCTTCTTAACGGCGTATCCCATCTTGGCATATAGCATCACTCCAGCCCCCTTATTGATGGGCGCGCCTGAAGCCTTCGCAATCGCGTTTATGGCGCTGTTGCTTATGCTACTGACGTATCCGTCGACAGGGGCAGGAATGACATAGCGGTTACTCCCCAAACGGATCTCGTCCGGCTTGATGTCAGGATTGCCCCCTTGATTCTGAATCATCTCCTGCATCTTCAAATACGCCTTTCCTGATCTCAAGATGTCCTTGGCGAGAGCCTGGCCTTGACCTTTTGGCGAGATGCCGTTCACTTCGAAGAGCATCCCTGCCAGCGACGTGGACTTTTCAATCAGGCTGTTCGGCCCCTTGCCCATCAGCGCCTGAAGAGCCTCCTTTGCCTCGAGTGCCGGGCCAACGGTGTGCCCTACAGGTTGGTTACCGTACGTTATGCCACACCTTACCTTGATGCCCAGGCGCCTGCCCAGCTCGATGAAGTCGCTTCCTAAAGCCCTCGCGGTCTCAAAATCCTCGACCTTCGCCCCCTTGCCCGTGGGTATGTCGAGCACCATCGAGCTCACGCCGACAGACAGCTTCTTTGCCATTATCGAGGCGAGCATCTGAGACTTTGGGTCGATTGAGAGCGGATGCTCGATTCGGATGAATAGGTCGTCTGCAGGCGCAAGATTGAGGCTCCCGCCCCATGCGATGTATCCTCCGACATCGCGCAGGAGCTTCCGGAGCTTCTCCAGAGAGAACGTAACGGGGGCCAGCACTTCCATAGTGTCGGCTGTCCCGGACGGGCTGGTTATCGCGCGGCTGCTCGTCTTCGGGATCTTGAGCCCCGCCGCGGCTACTATCGGCACTATGAGCAACGTGACCTTGTTCCCAGGCACCCCGCCTATGGAGTGCTTGTCGACCACGGTTTCGCCAAAGTCTATGGTCTTCCCGGTCTCCACAATCGCCCTTGTGAGGTGCTCCACCTCGTCCATGTTCATACCGACATACTGTTCAGCCATCAGGAAGGCGGCAACCTCCAGCTCGCTCAGTGAGTGGGATACGGTATCCTTCACGATCTGGTATATCTCCTCCTTTTTCAAGACGCTGCCCCTCATCTTCTTCCTTATGAAATCAACAGACGGCGGCGGAGAAGCAACGCTGAGATCGACAAAATCTCCCTCGGAGGCAGGGAATTCAGGGAGCAGGTCTTCGTATATGCCCAACTCGCCCTTCTCGACCATAGAATCAGAGACGTCGACAATTGCAGTTACATTATTGAGGTCATTCTTCAGGTGGACGCGGTCATGTATCTTAAGCATGAGTTCCGCTGCATCGTCCTCGTTCAATATAACACTCTTTTCTCCGGTTTTGATGTAGATCGGCTTAACCCTGAAGTTCGGCATTGTAAAATCGCACCGCCATATGTATGAATGCGATGCGATATAAAATTTAACCTGAACCCAGGACGACAATAAATAAAAAAAAGGGAAAAAAAGGAATGGGGCGATATCAGGCCATTAGTCTTCATTGAGCTTCTTCTCGCCCCACTTCTTCAGGGCCATCGCGAGTTCCTTGTGGGTCTTTCCGTACTCGTCTAGGCTGACTCCCTTGACGCATGCATCCACTGCTTGGCGCATCGCTGCGGCGCCCCCTCTAGTTCCAAGCGGGTGCCCGTGTATTCCGCCACCGGCGTTTATTATGAAGTCCGTCCCGAAAACATTGTAGTTCGCGGGGACGAATCCGGGGTGTATCCCTCCCGACGCCACTGGGAATGTCGGTTTCTTGCCGTACCAGCTCCCCCTGAGGAACCGGAGGATCGCTTGGAGTTCCGCACTGACGCCCTCCTCGCCGCCCATCTTTCCGGCGCCCGAGCCAGTGTGCAACTGGTCGCCGCCGAGCATCCTTGCAATCTTGGCTATGGGGAGCATCGAGATGCCGTGTTTCGGGTTCCGGGTGAACGCCGCGTGCATAGCGCGGTGCATGTGGATGGGGACCTTGAAGTTGTGCTCCTTAAGGAACCATTCCACTGTGGGGAATCCCAACAGGATGATGTCGAGCATAAGGCAGTTGCAGCCGTTGTCTATTGCGGTCTCGGACATCTTGACCATGTTCCCGGGGGCGGCGGTGACGTTCAGAGCGAACATGACCTCCCTCCCGGTCTCAGCCTTGACCCTGTCGAGCGCAGACATGACCTTCGAGATGCGTGCCTCGAGCGGGCAGAACTTCTGGTTCACGAGCGTCTCATCATCCTTAATGAAATCAACGCCTCCGATAGCCGCTTCATAGCAGACCTTTGCAGTCTGGTCAGGGTCCAGCCCCACCTTTGGCTTGACGATTGTGCCTACGTGCGGGCGCCGGCTCTTTGTCGTGCCAACGATCTTCCTCACGCCCTCTATCCCAATCCTGGGACCGGGGTACATGTCTACCACGGTCTTCGGGAAGTTGACATCCAGAAGGCGTACGTTCTTTATCGCGGACAGGCCGAAGAGGTTGCCCGCGACCATGCTCAGGATGTTGGCTATGCCGCCGGTCTCCAGGTCAAAGAGGTCGAGCGGATAGGCGATGTAGACATATCCGGAGTCATCTTTGCCCTCCGTCTTGAAGAGCCTCGCAGGCAGCTTGGTCTTTACCCAGTCGTTGGTCGTTGTGATCTCCGTCCACGTGCCAATCGACTCCTCGGTCGCTATCGCTATGCCAGCGGACTTGAGGCCCATTGGGCTCTCGACATAATACTTGGCGGTGATGAAGCTCTCCGGGTCAATCGACTCCGGGGGCGCCATGAAAAGGTCGTTAATATACATGCCGAATTTGTTTGATTCTTGTTTTGTCATTAATCATTCCTCCTCGACAACGGTCTTGCTTATCGTCTCTTCGCCGATCGACCATCCGTACTCCTCCATCAATACAAGTACCGCAGCCTGGGGAGGGATTATCCCTCGTTCGGTAATTATCGCGTCGATCAGCTCGGCTGGGGTAACGTCGAATGCAGGGTTTGCGATCTTCACGCCTGCCATGCCCGCCATCGCTTCCTTGGGAACAACCTCCTCCGGCGAGCGCTCCTCGATCTCCACGAGCTCTCCCAATACCGTAGACGGGCTGAACTTGTATGTCTCGGCGCCTACGTATACCCTGACGCGCGCCTCCTTAGCGGCGAGCGCGATCTGGGCAGTGCCGATCTTGTTTACTACTGCGCCGTTAGAGGTAACTACATCGGACCCGACCACGACCTTGTCCACCTTGGGCATGAAGTATCTTGCAGCGGAGTCGACGATGAGCGTTACGGGTATGCCCGCTGATGCCAGTGCCTTTGCAGTTAGCCTGCCCTGGAACCGGGGTCGCGTCTCGGTCGCGATGACCTTAAAGTCCTTCCCCTGGCGCTTTGCCTCTATGAGTATAGATATGGCCACAGAGGAGTTGCAATGAGTCATGACCAGATCGCCGTTTCTTATGCGCTTGGCGCCGAAGTCGCTGATCTTCTTTACTGCCTCGAGGGACAATTTCTTGAAATCTTCGGACGACTTGATCGTCATTGCCCTCAGCGCGTCTGCACTCTGCCCGGTTTTGTGAGCCTTCGCCACGCGGTACTGGACGTACCTGAGGGCGTTGGCGAGCGAGACCGCGGTGGGCCTGGTGTTCAGCATGAGCTTGTATGCCTCCCCGAACCCTTCCATGTAGACCTGAGGGTCGCGCGTCTGGGAGGATTTGGCGTAGATCGCCAAGCCTTCCACTGCCGCCCTGCCTATCTCGGCTGCGCCACGTATGCGCATGGTTGTTATGCCGTCTGCGAGTTCGAGTAGCTTCTCTGAGAACAAGTTCAGGTCGCCCCCAACAGATGATTCAATTATAATTGAGAGGCGTGAATAAAAAAGGTTGGGTTTGGCAGCACTGCTGCTGCCGGTTCAGCGTGCGAGGGCTTTTGCGAGCGCCGGCGCGACAGAAACAACGGAGTATTGCCCCGGAACGGTGTCTGTTGAAATCAGGTCGGACATCCCCGCCTTCTTGAGCTTCTCGTATGCGCCCTCGACGAGCAGCGAGTGAGTGACCGCGGCGTCTATGGACGCGAAGCCCTGAGCCTTCAGCTTTGAGATCACATCGATGAGGGTCTTGCCGGTGCTGATCATGTCGTCTACCAGCAGGGCTCTGCTCCCCTTCTCGAAGACGGCGTCGGAGACCTTCACCTCGCGGTCTCCTAGGCGCTCCTTCTCCAGCACGTAGAACTTTGAGCCGAGGACTTTAGCGACCTGCTTCGCCCACTGCGCGGATTCCATGTCAGGGCCGACTACGATAGCCTTGGGGCTGCGGTGCGCCTTCGCGTAGTGCTCTGCTATCAGAGGCATGGCGGAGACGTTCTCTGCGGGTATGTCGAAGACCTCCGAGATCCTGGAGAACCGGTGCAGGTGCATATCGACCGTGATTACGCGGTCGGAGCCTGCCCTCTCGATCAGCCTGGCGAATGCCTTCGCGCTCAGAGGCTCCCCCTCCCGGAATCGGTGATCCTGACGGGCGTAGGCGATGTACGGCATAACAGCGGTCACCGATTTGCAGCCCGCCCCCCGGAGCGCGTCGACCATCAGGGCATATTCGATGAAGTAGGAATCGGGGTCCAGCCCGAGCGTCTGGAAGACGGCTACGTCCTCCCCATTCACGTCGCCCTCTATCCGCACGTACTGCTCCCCGTCCGGGAACCGCCGCCTGCTCGAGTCCAGCACCTTAAGGCGGGCGAGCTTGGCCGTTGACCTTGCGAGCGCCTCGCAAGAGGAGCCATATGTCACCAGCATCGGTTACAGCCCCGTCTCGTCGAACATGCCTGAGTAGAGCATCACGAGGTCATCCCGGGATGGCTTCCGCGGGTTCTTTGCGACGAACCGACCGTGGTTCTTCATCAGGTCGTCCACCATCTCGTCTATCGTGTCGGGCATCACGCCTATCTCGCCCAGCTCCATAGGTAGACCGGTTGTCTCCATCATGTCGAGGATCCTGCAGGCAATCTCGCTGCCGACCTCCGTGGTCCCGAGGCCATCGGTGTCTATGCCGAACGCGCCGGCGATGAGCTCGGTCTTCTCAGGGATGGCTGGCGAGTTGAACTCGATTACGTGCGGCTCTGCAAGAGCGACCGAAGAGCCGTGCGGCAGGTGCTTCTCGGCAAGGTAGGCGTATGTGTACGCCATCCCGTGCGCCATGCAGAGGCCGGTGTTGGAGAACGCCTGCCCCGCCATTACGGATGCCATCGAGAGGCCGTTCCTCGCCTCGATATCCTCGCCGTTGCAGTAAGCGCGCTCAAGGAAATCGTCGACAAGGCTTATGGCATCGAATGCAAGCGCCGTGCTTATCGGGTTCGAGTCCACGGACATTATTGACTCGACGGCGTGGCAGAGCGCGTCTATGCCAGAAGATGCCGTTGCGCTGGGTGAGGCGGTCATAGAGAGCGCCGGATCGACTATCGAGACGGTCGGGTAGATGCTATAGTGCATTATGGCGAGCTTTAGACCTTTGTCGGCGATGATGGAGATCGGGGTGACCTCGGAGCCGGTCCCGGCGATCGTGGGTATCGTAATGATTGGAGGCCCCTTCTTGGCTAGCGGCTCGCCCTTGAAGTACGACATCGGGTCCTTGCTGTTCGCGACGACCATCGAAGCGATCTTCGCCATGTCGAGGGTGCTGCCACCCCCTAATCCTACAACGAGGTCGGGCTTCAGCTCCCTTGCGGTCTCGGCGATTGCGGCGAGCACAGGGGAGTCTGGCTCCGGGGAGACCTTGTTGAACTCCACGAGGGAGCCAGCGGAAGAGAGCGCCTCCCTTACCTTCTGGCAAGACCCGGTCTTGCAGACGTTGGGGCCGGTGACCAAGAGCGCGGTCTTGAAGGGGAGCCGCTTGAGCTCGTCCTTCAGGCGGTCGATGGCGTTAATGCCGAAGACGACCTTGACTGGCGCCTGGTAGTTGAAGAGCTTGAGCATAGGATGATAGGGTTTGGGTTCCATAACAATTCCTCGCTTCAAATATGTTTTTTAACATCTTAAAACTTATCTGATTTCAGTGTGCATTCATGATTTCACGAGACATGGTCTCAGAGGTACTCGACTCGTACGGAAAGCGCAGACCTACGATAGGGTCGCTCGGCAGCCACTCCGCCCTTGACATCGCGGACGGGGCGAAGGACGAGGGGTTCAAGACTGTTGTTGTCTGCCAGAAGGGCAGGGAACTGCCATACAAGTCGTTCAGGAGGATCGTCGACGACGTGATCGTCCTCGACAAGTTCGCCGAGATAGCGAAGGACGAGGTCCAGGCAAAGCTGAGGGGGATGCGCACATTATTCGTCCCCCATAGGGCATTCTCGACCTACGTCCCCTATGACGAGATTGAGAACAGGTTCCTCCTACCGATGTTCGGGAGCAGGTCTATGCTCAGGTCCGAGGAGAGGAATGCCCCGAAGAACCAGTACTACCTGCTGGAGAAGGCAGGAGTGAGGCAGCCCAAGAAGTTCAAGAAACCGGAGGAGATAGACACGCTCGCGATCGTGAAGGTCCAGGAGGCAAAGAGGAAGATCGAGAGGGCGTTCTTCACGGCAACCGATGAGAAGGACTTCAAGAAGAAGGCGGAGGAGAGGATTGCAAGCGGGCTGATAAGGAGAGAGGACCTTGACAAGGCGGTCATAGAGGAGTATGTCATCGGGACATACTTCAATTTCAATTACTTCTACTCGCCTATCCGGGGCGAGGTCGAGTTCATGGGGATCGACAGGAGGCTCCAGACGAACCTCCACGACTTTGTCTCAATCCCCGCGAGGCAGCAGCTCGAGTTCGATGTCCCGCTCCAGAACATCGAGATAGGGCACATGGGCGCGACGATAAGGGAGTCGATGCTGGAGAAGGTCTTCGAGAACGGGATCAAGTTCGTCGACGCGACCAAGAGGGAGTATCCTCCAGGAATGATCGGGCCGTTCGCGCTCCAGGGCGCGGTCAACAAGGACCAGGAGATCGTGATATTCGACGTCTCCCCCAGAGTGCCTGGCAGCCCGGTGATAGGCACGACGAGCCCGTACACAAGGTACGCGCATGGGATTCAGATGAGCGTCGGCCGCAGGATCGCGCTCGAAGTAAGGGAAGCGATGGAGCAGGGAAGGCTCAAGGAGATAGTGACTTGAGGCCTGCGGTTGCGACGATTGGTTCGCATTCCGCCCTGCAGATACTGAAGGGGGCGAAGATGGAGGGGCTGGAGACCGTCCTCCTCTGCCTGAAGGGGAGGGAGTCGCTCTACGAGCGCTTCGGGCTTGCAGACAAGGTAATCACGATAAGCTCGGTCGAGGACCTAATGAAGAAGGGCGTTCAGAAGAGGTTGCTCGACGAGGGTGCGGTGCTCGTGCCGCACGGGACCCTGATATCAGGCGGCGGACTGGAGGAGTTCGAGAAGGACTTTGAGCCGCGTGTGTTCGGGAACCGCTTCATATTCAGGTGGGAGTACGACCGGATGCTGAAGGATAAGCTGCTCCTAGAGTCCGGGGTTAACGTGCCAAAGAGGATAGGCTCACCAAAGGAAATCAATGGCCCGGTCATAGTGAAGCTGCCTGGGGCTGAGGGCGGTAGGGGCTACTTCATAGCCGACAGTCCGGAGGATTATGCGAAGAAGATCAAGGCGATCCGCGCGAAGGGGCTCTTGAAGAAGAGCGAGGAGAGGAGCGTCTTCATACAGGAGTACATCGTCGGGGTCAGCCTTTACCCGCATTACTTCTACTCCCCGCTCACCGGCAAGGTCGAGCTGATGGGGTGCGACAGGAGGTACGAGACGAGCGTCGATGGCATCGGCAGGATAAGCGCCAAGGACCAGCTCGAGCTCAACCTGACGCCCACATTTAGGGTGATAGGCAACTCGCCGCTCGTGCTGAGGGAGTCGCTGCTGATGGAGATATTCAAGGACGGCGAGGGGTTCGTTGAGGCGTCCAAAAGGCTGGTCAAGCCGGGCGCGATAGGGCCTTACTGCCTCGAGATGATCTGCGACGAAGAGGGGAAGCTCTACACGTTCGAGTTCTCCGGGAGGATAGTGGCGGGGACCAACCTCTTCGTGAATGGTTCCCCCTACAGCGACCTCATCTACGACGAGCCGATGAGCATGGGAAGGCGCATAGCGAGGGAGATAAGGAAGGCGGCCGAAAGCGGCGAGATGGACAAGATTACCACATAGCACAGGAGGTTGCAGCTTGCACCACATAAAGTGCAGCCCGGGGGAGATTGCCAGGCGTGTTATCGTCTGCGGGGACCCAAATAGGACTAAGCGCGCTTCGGAGTTTTTGGATGGCGCCAAACTGGTAAACGATAACAGGGCACTTCTGACATACACGGGCTCATACAAGGGCGTGCCCGTAACGATTTCGACCACAGGGATGGGGGCGCCCTCTGCGGCTATAGTCATGGAGGAGCTGGCCATGCTCGGCGCGAAGGGAGTCGTCAGGGTGGGGACTACAGGCGGGATAGGGAAGTGTGTGCGCATCGGTGACGTTGTTGTGCCATCCAAGGCGATCCCCCTTGACGGGGCTACGAGGGCTTATGTCAAGGGGAGGGCGGCTCAGCTCTCGGATGTTGCAATCTCGGACCTGCTCTACGAAGCGGCGCAAGCGAGGGGACTGAAAGCCCACCGCGGTGCGATATGCACTAGCGATACGTTCTATCTCGAGGAGGAGAAGGATGCAAAGTCTTGGGCAGCCAAGGGGATCCTCAGCTTCGAGATGGAGTGCTCTGTGATATTCGCTCTCGGGAAGCTCAGGGGTTACCGGCCCGGTGCCATCCTCACGGTTACCGGTAAGATAGAAGGCACGGATGATAGGGTGCTGAATCCCGAATCAACGGCGAATAATGTCGAGAAGAGCCTTCTATGTGCGTTGGACGCGCTTTCAGAGCTGAATGTCTGAAACGCTGACCTACTCGAAAATAATTGAGGGTTTGTCTAAAATAATAACTTTTGATGTTAGACAAATTTAACCGAAAATCTCCATTAAAAGTTTATGTGATTGCATAAAAAAGCATGGTGCGTTTGCGAGCCTTCTTTAGATTACCGTTGCTTCTGCGTTTCGTCGTCGATGTAAAGTATCATTACCAACGATAACATAAAAAATTGATATGGGCGTGCATACTGCATAATAATAACATCTTAGGCTATGTAGATATTGCCGCAGTTGAGAACGGAACGAGCCTGTAGCGGCACCAAAACAGAAACGGAAGGCGGACCGGAACTGGAAGGAAGCGGAACCCGAAAGGGGGAAGTAGACGGAAAGGAAAGGAAGGCCGGAAAGATCTGTGAAGGTGCAACGGACAGGATGCATGATGGGAAGATTCCAGGGCGTCTGGATCAAATCGGACGCTGCGACCGCGGAAAGTCGTTGCATGGGATAACAGGAAGGAGAAGTCCAACCATGGCGGATCTTCAAATTCCGGTTGTCTCCTCAAGGCCGGTTTCAACTGCGGTTTCTATTTAGGACAATCAAATTTTTCTTAGGTTGCCGTCCGGGCAATTCTTTTAACATGAGACCGACAATCTCTATCTGATGTTAGCATTGGCACCCTCTCGCAGATCGCCCAAGCACTTCATAGAGGTTCAGGCTCAATTAATGGAGGTTATAGACGATATCAACTACAGGGTTGCGATGGTCATAGTCGAGGGCATATGCGACGAGCTGGCGCTCCTAAAATTCGGCCTGAAGAGGCCTGTGAGGAGGTTCGGCGACTCCAGGATGCCTACATTCGCATTCGTGGACGAGGTCATTTCAGACTACAGGGAGCAGACGGTCCTGGTTCTTGTTGACTTCGACGAGGAGGGGATGAAGATAGCAGGGAGGATAAGCGGGGAGCTCGAGGAGAGGGGCGTAAAGGTGGACAGGTTCAACAGGAGGAGGATATCCCGGCTGCTCCGTGCGGAAGGTATCCTCAGGATAGAGGAGATCGGAACCATCAGCTCCAAGGCGGCGATCTGACCTCTGCGAAATGTTGATAAGGGCTGAGAAAAGCGAGATACTGGGGAATGATGGTGGTTCAGATAGGGTTCGAGCCGAAGGTAGCCTTCCTTTGCCCGGCATGCAACAAAGAGGTGGAGATGGTATACGAGAGGGCTAAGGCGGAGTGGGGATCAGACCATGGCAATTGCCTCAACTTCACGTTCTTGAGGGAGCTACCGCAATTCGGCGGCAGGGCGTGCGAGGGGCCGGTCGTTTTCATCAGCATGGAGTCGGACTTCTCTATCAAGGAGACGGTCGAGGGGCTCCGCAAGCTGTGCAGGGATGAGGGTGAGCAGTCCAAGAGGCTGAAGCTTGAGTCAGGCATGAGGAGGCTGGAGACGAGACCGGGCTTTGCGGATAGGTCGATGCCCGCTGCGATGGACGCGCTCAAGTCCGGCGCCTTTGGCATCAGGGTCGTCTCGGGTCACGGCATCTATGCGACAATATGGAAGTCGGGGGAGAGGTACTTCGGGGCTGCCAACAAGGATGGCCAAGCCGATGCGAATAGCGTCGTTGCGACTTCGTCGATAGATGAGGCGCAGAGATTCGTCGCATACTGGATGCACTACTGGGATTCGCACCACTTGATTTGAGCAAAGCTAAAAAAGGGGAGCGGCGAAGGATAGCAAAAAATGAAGGCCTGACCAAGTGGCGGACAACGTAACGATAAGGGAATTCAAGCCCGACGACCTCGAGTCGGTCATGACGATAAACAAGGTATGCCTCCCTGAGAACTACTCTCCGGGATTCTTCCTCGAGCACTTCTACGAGAACCCGCGCATATTCCTAGTGGCGGAGCTCGGCGGCAAGATCATCGGCTACAACATGTGCAGGATAGAGTTCGGTCTCTCAAACCTGAAGACTACATTCGTCAGGAAGGGGCATGTCATATCTATAGCGGTGATGGAGGAGCACCGCGGCAAGCACGTTGGCCTCGAGCTGATGGAAGTTGGCATGAAGAGGATCAAGCAAGAGGGGGCTTCCGAGATGTACCTCGAGGTCAGGGTAAGCAACAGGCCAGCGATAGAGATGTACAGGAAGCTCGGATTCAAGGCAGGGAAGGCGCTCGAGGGATACTACAGGGACGGGGAGAACGCGTTCCTGATGGTGTCGGACCTCTCCGGCATTGACCCATCGAAAGAGAAGGCAGCGATGTAGAACCGACTAGGAAGAGGCTGCCAGCTGCAATTTTGTTTTTCAGCTCAAGGCGCCGGCGCAGCGGCCGACGGCTTGCGGACAACCTGGTAAGCAAGGTAGCCCACCAGTAGTGCAAGGGGCAGGTAAAAGAGGGTCGCTTCGAAGAGGAGCTCGAAGATGGGCTGCCCGGTGATTCGCATGAAAGCGGCTATGCCCGCCAAGGCCAACATCAGGACCGTGCCGAGCGCTGTGTTCTTGAGTTCGTCGCTTGCCATAGCATCAAGGAGGTACGCAGGAATATAAAAGGATAGGTGCTCAAACCATTCTGCTTCAGCGATTGCAAGTTTGATGATATAGAAAGCAATATATAGAAGCGCATCTTGTTTTTTCGAGAAGGGAGTTTTACAACCCAGGTGGTTTATAGCATGTCTGGCAATCAGAATTTACCCGTACTAATACTGAAAGAGGGGACATCTAGATCCAGTGGCAGGGATGCGCAGAAGGCCAATGTCATGGCCGCCGTAACCCTTGCAGAAACAATCAGGTCCTCCCTCGGTCCAAAAGGAATGGACAAGATGCTAGTTAGCAGCTTCGGGGATGTGACCATAACCAACGACGGTGCAACAATCGTCAAGGAGATGGACGTCCAGCACCCGGCGGCGAAGATGCTCGTCGAGGTCGCCAAGACCCAGGACCAGGAAGTCGGCGATGGAACGACGACCGCAGTGATCCTTGCAGGGGCGTTCCTCAAGAAAGCCGAAGAGCTCCTGGAGCAGGATGTCCACCCAACGGTGGTCATTGAGGGCTACAAGAACGCAATGGTAAAGGCGCTTGCGACGATAGACAATATGGCGATGTCGGTTGACCCGACGGACAAGAAGATGCTCAGGGACGCAGCGATTACCTCGCTAAGCGGCAAGAGCGTCGTGTCAGGCCACTACGAGAGGCTGGCAGAGCTTGTCGTAGAAGCGGTCGTCCAGGTAGCCGAGAAGGACGGGGACAAGTACAAGGTCGACCTCGAGAACATCAAGCTCGAGAAGAAGAAGGGCGAGTCGCTTGACCAGACAGAACTGGTAAAGGGCGTAGTCCTGGACAAGGAAGTAGTCCACCCAGGCATGCCGAAGGTCGTTGAGAACGCCAAGATAGCGATACTCGACTGCGCGCTCGAGATCGAGAAGACCGAGATCACAGCTAAGATCAATATAACAAACCCAGACCAGATGAAGACCTTCCTCGACGAGGAGTCGGTAATGCTCAAGAACCTCGTTGAAGGGGTTGCCCAGTCCGGCGCTACAGTCGTAGTCGTCCAGAAGGGCATCGACGACATCGCGCAGCACTACCTCGCAAAGAAGGGCATCATGGCAATCAGGAGGGCCAAGAGGTCCGACATAGAGAGCCTCGCGAGGGCATGCGGCGCCAGGATAGTCACTACGGTTGATGACCTTACCAAGGCTGACCTCGGATTCGCCAAGAATGTCGAGGAGAGGAGGGTTGGCAAGGACAAGATGATCTTCGTCGAAGGCTGCAAGAACCCCAAGGCAGTGACGATCCTCGTGAGGGGGGGCACTGACAGGATGGTCGACGAGGCCGAGAGGTCGCTTTACGATGCAAAGTGCGTCGTTAGGAACATCGTCCAGGACCCGTGGCTTGTGCCAGGCGGAGGTGCACCGGAGGAAGAGGTTGCGACCAAGCTGAGGGAGTACGGCAGGTCATTCAGCGGAAGGGAGCAGCTGGCAGTCCTCAAGTACGCAGAGGCGATGGAAGAGATCCCAATAACCCTTGCGGAGAACTCGGGGCTTGACCCGGTAGACATGCTCGTAGAGATCAGGTCTGCGCACGCCAAGGGTCAGAAGACCTTCGGCATTAACGTCAACGCAGGCAAGGTCGGCGATATGGCTAAGGCGAACGTCTTCGAACCGGCAAGCGTCAAGAAGCAGGCGATCAAGTCTGCTACCGAAGCGGCTATTACCATCCTCAAGATAGACGATGTCATAGCTGCAAGCGCTCCAAGGGGCGGCCCACCGATGCCACCGGACGGAGGTATGGGCGGCATGGGCGGCATGGGCGGCATGCCAGGTATGATGTAAATTGAGCCAAGAAAAAGAGGTCAAGGAGCTCATAGGCCCGTCTATCTTGACGAGGTTCGAGAGGGCTCGCGTGCTAGGCGCGCGGTCCCTGCAGATCTCTATGGGGGCACCGCCTCTTATGGAAGTTGCCGGCGGAACGCCGCTCGAGATCTCGACGAACGAGCTCAAGGCAGGAGTATTGCCAATGACAATCAGGCGAAGGCTCCCGAACGGAAAGCATCTCGACATACCACTGAAGTGGCTGGTCAAGAACCAGCCGGCCTAAATTTTTTAGGCTCTTCTCCTTTCTTTTTTGTTTTCCTTTTTAGCTTAATCGAGCTATAACGCAATCGGCAAGGCTTTCTCTGCAGCATCCTTTGCCTGATTTATTTGTGCTGCCTGGCGATCAGGGCTGCTGCAACTGCCGCGCCCACCCCGTTGTCTATATTCACAACGACCAAGCCCGGGCTGCAGCTCTGCAGCATTGAGACTAGCGCCCCCTCGCCCTTGCCACCCAATCCGTAACCAGAGGATGCGGGCACGCCGATTACAGGGAAGGGGACGAGCCCGCCGACGACCGATGCGAGCGCACCCTCCATCCCAGCGACTACTATCGCAGCCACAACGCCCTCCTCGAGGCAGGCTTTGACTGCAGGGAATAGCCGGTGTATGCCAGCGACGCCCACGTCGTAGAAGATCATCACCCCACAGCCCATCTCGGTAAGGATGACCTTTGCCTCGTCGGCAACCCCCGCATCCGCGGTTCCGGCAGTGAATATTGCGACCTTTCCTCCTCCCGGAGTGGCAGAAGCGGATTGCCCGGAGTTCCTGAGCACCATCACGCGGCTCCGCTTGTCGTACTGCGCTGTGACGCCTGCGAAGTGCTTGGTCACCTCGGTAGCCTGCCGCTCGGAGACGCGTGTCAGTATGGCCCTTCCGGTATCGCGCAGCAGGACCGTTGAGACCTTGATGAGGTCGTCCATCGGTTTGGTCTCGGCGTAGATTATCTCCGGGACCCCCTTCCGGGCTTCCCTCGATATATCGAGGCATGCCCGCTCTGTCTTGGATACGGCCAAGAGCCTGAGCTTCGCCTCGGCATCTGCGGTCGTGAGCTTGCCATTGCGGACCATCTCAAGGATCTCAAGCAACTCCAAACTGATCACCGCCCAAAAAAGCAACTAGACAAAAATGGATGACGTCGAGCAAGATATGTTCATCCGGGCAGTATTTGAATTTAATGCCTACTGGCTCAAGGGCACGATAGCGGACCTCAAGAGGTATTCGCAACGACTCTGCCTTGCGGTTCACTTGCTGCCGTCGTCAATCTTGACCTTGACGTATTCGCCCTGCTTGACTTTGCGCAGCTGCTCCAGGTCAGTGGTTATCTTGCCGATTATGTTCACAGAGCTGTAAGGCTGCGACTCGCCGAAGAATATGCAGAATGCCTTTCCGGGCGGCCAGTATGCGATATCGCCTGGCTGGACTATCGCGCGAGCCTTTTCTGGGCCGGCGTTGACAGGGATGTTGAAATAGATCTCTTCCTTCCACAGGAAAGTCCTCGAACTCAGGGGCAGCGCCTCGGATACAACCTCGACGGTCCTTGGCGCCAGAATCCTTACGAGTTCGCCTTTCGCAACAACTTCATTAAAAGAGATAGATATTGGGCACCGTTCTAGCTGCTTGAACATCGGATGCACCAATTGAAATTAAGCTGCAGGGACGTAGATCTCGACCCTGCGGGTTTTCTTGACCAGCTTAAGCGTCCCCTGCTCAGCCATGGATTTCAGGATCCCCTTCGAGACGCTGTACTTCAGGTTGTACTTCGAGTAAATCTGGTACGGCGTTACATACTTCATCTTCGGGACTTCTTTCTTGATTGTGTCCAAGACCTTGGGCTCGACTATAGCTGTGGTAGTTGCTTTCTGGATCTCCTTCTTTGGAGTCTCCTTCTTCTTGTCATCCATTCCTCTTGCAGACTTTGGTACCGTCTTCTTCGCTCCGCCCATAATTTACACCTTATATCGAGAGCAATCAATGTTTATAATAAAAATGTTGTGGTCAGGTTTGGCCGCTCGGCTTGCTCTGCTTGGCAAGCGCCGGCTCAAGCCTGGGCCTGTGTATCGAGTTCATTGTGCAGAACGGTATCACCTTCCCGTCCGGGAGGGCATAGTGGATTGTGCAACGCTGGACGCGCTGGAGGTCGAAGTTGTACGGGTCCATGAAGTGCATGCAGCCGATCAGGATGACCTTCTTCATGAACTCGCCGAGCGAGTCGTAGTCGGCGTGCACGAGGACCGAGGAGAGCAGGTTGCCCAGCAGGCTCATCTTGACGTGCCGGGTTGCTCCGACCAGCCGCATCTTTGCCCGGAGAGTCGAGCCCTTCTGGCAATCGTCATATATCTTGTCCATGGTTGCCATGAACTGGTCAATGTCCGCATAGCGAGTTATCGGAACAAGGCGGTCCCCTTCGGGGAGGATTATTGTCGCCATGCCACAGTCCTGGTGGTTTGTGAACTCCTGGTACCTCTTCCCCTTCATTGCGCCTATGGCCCTTGAAATCGGCAAGACGATCGGGATAGGATAGAAGTCGGACGGGAGGATCTGGCCAGAGGTCTGAGCCTCGGCGAGCTTGAGCAGGTCGGGGATCGTTATCCTCATCTCCCTCAGCTTGGCGCGGTCGATGCGACCGGTTATCGAGACCGGCTGGAAGTTGACGCCCCTTATGACGTCGCAGTTTTCTGCGGCGAACCGGATGATGTCGCCCACCTGGTCATCGTTGACGCCCTTGACCAGCGTGGGAACGAGCACGAGGCTGTGGATGCCCGCTTTCCGGACATTCTCGATCGCCTTCTTCTTGGTGTCGAAGAGGTCGAGCCCCCTTGCGGCGATGTACGGGCCAGGCTTCATGCCGTCGAACTGGAGGTAGAAGGTGCTTGCGCCTGCTTCGTAGAGGCTCTTCAGGTAATCGAAATCCTTCGAAATCCTAATGCCGTTGGTGTTGACCTCGACGTGCTTGAACCCCTCGTCCTTCGCCATCCTGATCAGGTCCGGCAGGTCGTCCCGCATCGTTGGCTCGCCGCCAGAGAACTGGAGGGCGTTCGGCGGAACAGGCTTGTTGTTGCGGAGGTTCTTCAGCATGTCCCTTATTTGGTCCTTCGACGGCTGGTAATGGTAGCCTGCAGTCTCAGCGTTGGCGAAGCAAATGGGGCACCTGAGGTTGCAGGCATTGGTCACATCGATGATCGCCAAGACGGTCTGCGACTTATGCTCCGGGCAGATGCCGCAGTCAAACGGGCAGCCGTCCTTTATCGGGGTCTTTGGATTGTCCAAGCCCTGGCCTATCCGCTCGAACTTCTCCGCCCTCTTGAAGATCTCATAATCGCTCCAGTAAATATCCTCAAACTTGCCGTGCTTTTCGCAAGTCTTTCCCATGTAAACTACGCCCCCTTCCTCGTAAATCTGCGCGTCGATGACGCTCATGCACTCGGGGCATAAGCTCTTAGTAGTCCTGAGGAGCTGCATAACAATCAACCTGCGATAGAGAAACAGCAATTTATATTTGAGATTTTTCATATAATTCATACGGTGCAACGTATGAGTAATCAACCAACCGCTGTCATGAGGCTGAAGGAGATAGGGCTTACAGAGACCGAGGCGGAGGTCTACATCGCGCTGCTCAAGGGTGATGCCGACGCAAAATCCCTCAGCGAGACGTCAGGGGTCCCTTACTCGAAGGTCCATACGGTCCTCTCGAGGCTGATCAAGAAGTCGCTGATTGTGGAGCGGAGCGGCAGGCCGGCGGTGTATGCTGCCAAGAAGGTGCAGGAGGGGATAGGCGATTACAGGAGGATCGTTTTGTCGGAGATTGACGAGGGCATGCAGGAGGCTGAGAAGGAGCTCAGCACCGTCCAGGTCTCGGAAGAGAACGAGAAGTCGGACATATGGATACTGAAGAGCAAGGAGGGCGTCCTCAACAGGGCATATGAAGTCATGAGCAGCGCCAAATCAGAGCTTAAGTTCGCGCTGCCCGCCGTACCGGGCTGGGTAATGACAACGGTCGTCCCCGTGCTTACGAGGCTCTCTTCCGGGGAGATATCCCTGAGGATACTCCTGTCGGCGGCCACCCAGAGCGAGGACCTGAGCAGGCTATCGAAGTTCGGCGAGGTCAGGATAAGGGATAAGATGTTCGGCGGCGGGATAATAGCCGACGACCGCGAAGCGGTGTTGTTTCTCGCAAGCGAGGGCTTGATGCCGAATCTTGCGATATGGTCAAACAACGCAGGATTGGTTCAGGTCGCAAAGACCTACTTCGGCAGCTTGTGGGACTCTTCGCGCCCTTTCTGAGGCTTTATCGGGGAGAGCCCGTCCTTCTTGATATTGAAGTAGTGCCATAGCGTGTCGTGCGTCGCCCCCTTCATCTTCCTGAGGCGCATCTGCGTTGCCAGCAGCCCCTGCTGCGCGAAGAGCGGGTCAAAACGGTACTCGATTATGCCGTCCACGACGTAGTCGAGCATGCCAACGAACTCGTCCATGGACTTAGTGCCGAGGTGGTAGGATGCGAAAGCGGTGATGTATTTTCCCTTGCATATCTCTGCCCTCCAGTCCTTGATCATCTCTATCGTGGATGTCGGCTCGCTCATTGTGAAGAGCTCGGTTATCGAGTCGATCAGTACAACGCCCTTGCCGTCCATATCGCTTACGGCGGAGTATAACTCCGAGCTCAGCTGCTGGCGGTCCCGGGGATTTGAGACTATCTCGATATAGTCGTTGAGCTTCCTGGGGCTCTGGGTTCGGAAGGAGAAGCAGTCGATAATCCGGAGCAGCCTGCTCTTGAAAGCCCTATCGCAGCGGTAGCCGAGGCGCTCCAAGTTCTCAATCATCGATGCTGGGCTGTCGTCGAATGCCAGGATAATGCACGGCTCGCCCCTTTTTATGCAAGCACCGGCGAGCTGCAGGAGCGTTACAGACTTGCCTGTGCCGCCTTCACCTATGAGAAGGATGAAAGAATTCCTTGGGAACCCTTCTGGCGTCAGTTCGTCCATCATCGGCACTCCAAAAGTGACGTTGTCCATTGGCAATACCTCGTTCGGTGTGCAATATGTATGTGCTGGAGAGTTCATAAAGCTTAGGTGGGCATTTGATCTGGACATAAGATAACAGCAAACAACATTTTCATTAAAAAATAGCCAAATATTTTCACGAAACGCCAGAATCTTAAGATGAAATAAAAGAAAAGTTAATAACGCTAGGAATTGAGCAAATATCATTGTTTTTTCGGGATGAGACCCTATGGCAAAGAGAGGTAAAAGAGTCCTAATCGCTTTAGGCGGTAACGCCATCAAGCAAGCCAGTGAGAAGGGGACCGCCGAAGAGCAGTTCAAGAACGTTGCAACAACATCTCAGCACATAGTAGAGATGATAGAGGCGCTCGGCAAGGACGACCGCCTCATAGTGACCCACGGGAATGGGCCGCAGTCAGGAAACCTTGCGCTCCAGCAGGACATCGCGAAGGAGCAGATTCCGCTTCAGCCGTTGGATGTCGTCGGAGCGATGACCCAGGGGCAGATCGGGTATATGATGCAGAACACTCTCGAGAACCTTCTGGCCGCGAAGGGGTTGAAGGTCCCGGTGGTCAGCGTCGTAAACCAGGTGCTCGTCGACAGAAGCGACCCTGAGTTCGTCGGCGAGAACGCCTCAAAGCCAGTCGGCAACTTCCTCTCGGAGGAGGAGGCTATGAAGATGAGGGCGGAGAAGGGGTGGATTGTAAAGAAGGTGAAACCGAATGCTCCCAAGCCGTGGAGGCGCGTGGTGCCATCCCCGGACCCGATAGCGAACGTTGAGGCGGAGGCGATCAAGATGCTGGTCAACGCGGGGGCGGTGGTGATAGCGTCCGGCGGGGGGGGCATACCGGTTGTGAGGGAGAAAGGGAAGCTCGTCGGGGTCGAGGCGGTCATCGATAAAGACCTTGCCGGCGAGAGGCTCGCGGAGGTAGTGGAAGCAGACACGTTCCTCATCCTTACGGATATCGAGAAGGCGAAGCTCAACTTCGGCAAGCCCAACGAGAAGGCGATTGACAAGATGACGCTTGCTGAGGCGAAGAAGTATCTTGCAGAGGGACACTTCCTTGCAGGGAGCATGGGACCCAAGGTCAAGGCGTGCATAAGGTTCGTCGAGCGTGGCGGGCATGAGGCGATAATAACGTCGCTGGACAAGGCGCTCGATGCGATCAAAGGCAAGACGGGCACGCATATCGTGAAGGTTTGAGCCGAAACGCTTTTTTTACTTCTTTCTCATCTTTTTTCCAGCGTATTGAAGATGGGGCTCAGTTCTGATGTCATACTTCATTTGTAGTAAATCCGTAATACCAGCATTCATCATAGCCCATTTGAAGATGCTTCCTTGCGTTTAATAAATCTGATTGTAGCTCAAAAAGCATGGGATTCCAACGCAGGGGAACGGGCAGGCACAGATAAACTTAAAAAAAGGATTTATTTTATATTCATA
>CAZWMA010000017.1:0-32646 GCA_964634735.1 uncultured Nitrososphaerota archaeon | reverse complement strand
TATATTCATAAAATACTGAAAGGTGTAGTTTATGTCCATCAAGGTCGCAATCGTAGGCGTCGGCAACTGTGCCAGCGCATTAGTTCAGGGCACTAGGTATTACAGGGATGCGAAGGACGAGGAGCTGGTCCCGGGGCTCATCCACACGAACATGGCAGGCTACCGCGTCAAGGACGTGGAGTTTGTGGCTGCCTTCGACGTGGACGAGAGGAAGGTTGGCAAGGACCTCTCTGAGGCGATATTTTCATTCCCTAACAACACGAGGAAGTTCTCGGATGTCCCGAAATTGGGCGTTAAGGTGCAGAAAGGCCCGGTGATGGACGGGCTAGGGAAGTACCTAACGGGATACGTTAAGGTCAACGAGAAGGACAAGCCGGTTGATGTGACCAAAGCGCTAAAGGAATCGGGCGCAGAGGTCGTCGTGAACTACCTGCCGGTAGGATCAGAGCAGGCGGTCAGGTGGTATGCGGAGCGCGTTATGGAAGCGGGATGCGCCTTCGTGAACTGCATGCCTGTCTTTATAGCGTCAGATCCATTATGGGCAAAGAGGTTCGCCGACAAAGGCCTTCCAGTGGCGGGCGACGACGTGATGAGCCAGCTGGGCGCAACCGTGCTGCACAAGACGATCGCAAAGCTGCTTGTCGACAGGGGAGTCAAGGTCAAGGAGACCTACCAGCTTAACATTGGTGGGGACACGGACTTCCTCAACATGCTAGAAGAGTCGAGGCTCATATCGAAGAGGATCAGCAAGACCTCGGCGGTAAAAGCCATGATACCGTACGATGTGCCTCTCAGGATTGGGCCATCGGACTATGTGCCGTTCCTCGATAACAAGAAGATCTGCTACGTTTACATGCTGGGCGAGTACTTCGGCGGGACTCCAGTCCAGATCGACGTCAAGCTTGACGTCTGGGACTCGCCGAACAGCGCAGGCGTTGTCATAGATGCAATCAGGGCATGCAAAATCGCGCTCGATAGGGGAGTGTCTGGCCAGCTAACCAGCCCATCGGCATTCACGTTCAAGCATCCCCCGGAGCAGATGCCCTACGAGGTTGCAAAGCGCAGGTTCGAGGAGTTCATAGAGGGCAAGAGGGAGAGGTAAGAGTAGAGGGAGAAGGGGCAAGTGCAAAATGGAAGCAAAAGCAGTGCTCCCACTTATTTTAGGAGATGCGCATTTTTAGCTCCTTTTTTTAAAAAGTTAATGTTTATGAAGTTCTATTCGTCGGGCGTCCAGCATCGCTGTTATCAGCTTCTCTTTTCCGCCCTCAACAAGGCGCCATATAGTATTCCTTGAGACGCCCATCGAGAGCCCTGCCTCGTCATAAGACAGCTTCTCGAGTTCGACCAGCCTCAGCGCCTCAAGCTCGGCGAGATCGATGTGGATTGGCAACCCTCCTTCTGAGGGAAACGGAATCATTCCTTCGGACTTGGGAATCGCAAGTATATTCACCGGTTTCGGATTCCTGCCAATGCACCCGTGCCTGCAACGACCGCAAAAATTGCGTGGCATGATTTGAGATGTATCACAAAATATATAAATTCGTTTCTAATATGGGATGTATCACACAAATAGCGGGGTAGAATTATGAAGATAGCATTCATCACGGAAGACGGAATCAACGTCAGTAAGCACTTTGGAAGGGCGCCTTACTACCAAGTTATCGACATCGTCGAAGGCGCCGTTAAGGGTAAGGAGATCCGACCGAAGATCGGCTGCTCGCATTCTCACAACCAAGCAGAGGGAGAGTCCGAGCATACCGAATCAATGAAGCACAGGGAGATGAGCGACCCGATCCACGACTGCGAGATTGTAGTCAGCGGCGGGATGGGATTCGGTGCATACCAGTCGCTTATGTTGAGGGGAATCAGGGCAATAATCACGGAGACGGACCTGATTGACGATGCCGTTGTCCAGTATATTGAAGGTAAGCTCGAGGACCATCCAGAACTGCTTCACTGATTCTCTAAAACAAGGAAGAAAAAAAAAGGAAAAGAGATTATGGCCTGTAGACTACAGACCGGCCTGAGAGCTTTATCGCCTCTGCGGCATTGTCCGGCTTGATCTCGAAGGCCAGCGGCCTCTCGCACCACCAGTACTTCTGGGATTTATCCTCCTTGAAGTACGGGCATTTGGGGCAGCACTTTGCCTCAACCTTCAGCAGGTACCAGACTGGCGGCGCCTCATCTGAAGGGTAGCTCTTCTGCGCCTTGTTGACGTAGCCTGGACAGTTCGCGGTAACTCTAGGCTCTTGGTTCAGCATGTTCTTGTATTCCGGGCAAAGAAGACAGCATGGCATTTCACATTACCTCCTACTTGCGTCCTCCCATGGTAAGGGCCATTATGCCCTTCTGGCCGTGGAGCCTGTTCTCTGCCTCATCAACGGATACAGACCACCGGTTGGAGAAGATGACCTCTGGCTCGACCTCGATGCCCACGTCTGCCGGCAGGCAGTGCATCCAAGTCGCGTTCTTCCGCGTCTTGTCCATCCTCTCGACCCCCGTCTTCCAAGAGGTCAGGTTGTGGTTCTTCTTGTACTCCTCGTGGAGCTTCTCGTCGTATCCGCCCTGCTTCAGTAGCTCCCAGCTGCACCACCCCTTCGGGTAGACCACCATTGCATCGTTGAACGCCTCGTCCATGTCGTGGACTATCTCGAACTTGGTGCCGTACTGATCGGCGAGCTTCTTGGTGTAAGCTTCTACTGCGGGGTCCAGGTTGAACTTCTCGGGATAAGCTAGCGTCACGTCCATCTCAAGCAGCCTTGTCATGAAGATGATGTTTGTCTGCGGAACCGCGACCGGCTTCCATGCGCCCGGGCTATTCGCGTAGCTCATCACGAACTTCTTTCCGCGCATGTTCTTTGTGTTGAACTTCTCGATTATGTTCATCACGTCAGCAATTCCCTGGCAGGGGTGCCACATGTCGCATTCCATGTTGATCACAGGGACCGTGGATGCCTTTGCGTACTCCCTCATGGTCAGGTTGCCTTCGCCGTACGGCTGCCCCTTGACATACCGCCTGATCGCTATGCCATCGCACATCTGGCTCATTATTGCGGCAGTCTCGTAGATGGTCTCTCCGTGGGAGATCTGAAGTTTGCCAGGGTCCAAGTCGTAAGCGATTCCGCCCAGCTGGGTTATGCCTGTGATGAAAGATGCCCTTGTCCTTGTCGATGGGTTGAAGAACATTGAGAAGAGCGACTTGCCCTTGCAAATGTCGTCGTGCTTCTGCCCCCTGGCGTACTCTCTCTTGAGATCAAACGCCGTATCTATGACCGTCCAGAGTTCCTCATCACTCCATTCGAACTCGGGAGCAATCCAATGTTTCCCGTGTAGTTGGGTTTTTACCAAACAATTCCCTCCGAATTCTGTTGGTTAAAATATAGGTGCGCAGGTTTAATAATGATTTCTGAAAGCGGCAGCACGTCACTGGGAGTCGGTTCAGGATTAAATGTTTTGCACGGCGCATTTAGAGGAAAAGCCTGACAGTAATTGAGATTTGTTCAGAAGGAGGAGCTTCGTTTAAAAATTAAAAAAGGGGTTGCGCTCGCCCCTAACGGAATACGGGCTTTGTTGCGGCTGCGAATTTGCCGACGCCCTTCTTCCCAACGAACTCCCGGTTGTAAACTACCGGTTTGCCCCTGACGAAGGTGTAGGTGGGCACGCCCTTGGCAGTGAACTCCTCGTAGATAGAGTAGTCGAGCCTAGAGTGCAGGTTCTCGCGGGTCAGCGGGAGCTCAAAGTCCGGATCGAATATGACGATGTCCGCGTCGCTGCCAACGTTCAGTGTGCCTTTGCGCGGGTACAGTCCGAAGAGCTTGGCAGGGTTCAGCGATGTCAGTTCGACGAGCTTGTTAACGGTAATCTTCCTCTTCCTCACGCCCTCGCTGTAGAGCAGCGGAATCATGGTCTCGATTCCTGGGACGCCGTTGGGCACCTTCGTGAAGTCGTCTTTGCCTGCGTCCTTCTGCGCTTCTGCAAAGGTGCAATGGTCGGTGGCAACCGTGTCGAATCCGCCGTCGGCGAGCCCCTGCCAGAGCGCTTCGTTGTCCGCCTTCCCCCTGAGAGGCGGGGACATGATGTACCTCCTGCCCTTCGGCGAGAGGTACTTCTCATCCGTGAGTGTGAGGTAGTGCGGGCAGGTCTCCCCGAAGACGTTTGCACCGGATGCCTTGGCCCGGTAGATCTCGTTGAGCCCCTCCTTCGTTGATGTGTGGACGATGTAAAGGTTTCCGCCACTAGCCTTCGCAAGCGCCAAGCCCCGGTGGATTGCCTCGCCTTCCACTAGGTTGGGGCGACTCTTCGCATGGAATTCCGCGGAGAGGTTCCCTGCCGCGACGTAACGGTCAATCAGCATCTCCAGTAGAGAGTTGTTCTCGGCGTGCAGCTGGACAAGGAAGCCAAGCTTGCGGCTCTCCTCGAGCATCTGGTAGATGCGTCCGTCCTCGCTCATTAGGCCGCCTTTGCGATAAGTCATGAAGAGCTTGAAGCTCTGAACGCCGGCCTTCTGGACTTCGGGTATCTCCTTGATCAGGCTATCGTTCAGGTTAGTCACTGCAACGTGAAGGCTGTAGTCAGTCACCACCTTGGGGTCGGCTTTTGCGCGCCAAAGGGCAATCGTGTCAAGGAAGGTCTTATCCTTGGGCTGCATGGCGAAGTCGATCAGAGTGGTGACCCCTCCGAAGGCAGCGGCATGGGTGCCGTACTCGAAGTCGTCGGTCGTTGTCGTCCCCATGAAGGGCATCTCCATGTGGGTGTGGGAGTCTATGCCCCCTGGCAGGATGAGCTTTCCCTTGGCATCGATTACATCATCAGCCTCGTGCGAGAGCTGGCTGCCGATGGCGATAATCTTCCCGTCATCTACCCCTACGTCAGCCTTGTAGGAGTCGGTTGGTGTGATTATCGTGCCGCCTTTAATCAACAAGTCCAATTTGGGTCCTCCTTAGTTTTAATTATGGAAAAGAGGGTAAAAGGGTTTGCCTTTGCAGGTCAAACCTTCTTCCAGGATACGCATCCAGGGACGGGGCAGTTGAGGTAGCACAGGGAGCAGGCGTCGCACTTCTCGTCGTCAACCTCTGCCGCCTTCCCGGCGTTTGGCTCGAACTTTATCGCCTGGTAGCCCGCATCCTGGCACGCGATGTAGCATACGCCGCACTTTATGCACTTGTCCTTGTCGATGTTGGCAACGACCTTCCAGTCCTTGTTCAATTTCGACCAGGCAGTGATGCGGGGGAGCGACTTGCCCATTATCTCCTTCACCGAGCTCAAGCCCTTGTCCGAGAGGTAATTAGTCAGGCCGTCGATCATGTCGCCGACTATGCGGTAGCCGCGCCACATTACTGCGGTGCAGACCTGTACGTTGGCAGCCCCAATGAGCAGGTACTCGACTGCGTCCCTCCATGTCGAGACCCCGCCTATTCCGGAGACGGGTATGTTGGTAGCCTGCGCAATCTGGGCTACACACCTCATCCCGATTGGCTTGCACGCCGGCCCTGACATCCCGCCGAAGGTGCTCTTGCCGTCAACCGTGGGCATAGGCTCAAACGTGTCGATGTTCACGCCGATGAGGGCGAGCACCGTGTTTATCGCAGACGTCGCGTCCGCTCCGGCGTCCTCAGCCGTCTTGGCCATCAGCGCGATGTCGGTGACGTTCGGGGTCAGCTTGACCATGACCGGCACCGATGAGCCCCTCTTCGCAGCCTTTGTCAGCTTTTCTATCAGCTCCGGGCGCTGCCCGCAGAAGGCCCCCATGCCGCGCTCGGGCATGCCGTGGGGGCACCCCAGGTTCAGCTCGAGCATGTCGACGCCCGCCTCTGAGATGGTCCTCGCGAGCACCTCCCAGTCATCCTCCTTGGGCTCTGCCATGAGGCTGCCCGCGAGAAGCTTGTCGGGGAACTTCTTCTTGATCTCTTTGATTTCCTTGACCCATGTTCCGACCGGGCGCTTCGACACCTCCTCGATATTCTCGAAGAGAACGAGCTGCTTGTCCTCCAAGCCCATCCTCCCGAACCGGTTCTTCAGGTCGTATACCGGCGTCTTGTCGGGTTTGATGGTTTTGGTCACAGCGCCGCCCCACCCTTCCTTGAATGCTCTCTGTATCATCTCGCCCGTGCAGGTCGGGGGAGCGGACGACAGCAGGAACGGATTCTCGACCTCCAGTCCGCAGAATTTTATCGATATGTCTGGTTTGGATGCCATATCAGCTCACCTCACTTAGAGAGGAACCTCCCTATCGTCTCGGCCGCCTTCTTCCCTTCGGCGACGGCCTCGACGACCGTCTCGCCTCCGTTGATGGCGTCGCCTGCCGCGAAGATGCCTTTGACGGAGGTCGCGTAGTTCTCGTCTACCGAGATCAAGCCCTTCTCCAGCTTGACGCCGAATCCCGTTAGCGCGTCCTCGTCCGGCTTCTGGCCGACCGCAGCGATGACGACCTGCACGTCGATCCTGTAAACGGTGTCTTTGACAGGCCTGACGCTGCGCCTGCCAGATGCGTCCGGCTCGCAGAGCTCCATCTTGACGCACTCGAGGGCGCAGACCTTGCCGCGCTCACCCAGTATCTCGACGGGGGAAGTGAGCAGCACGAACTCAACTCCCTCCTCCCTCGCCTGCTTCCTGCCGTACGGGACTGCGGGCATCTCATCGAGCGAGCGCCTATAGAGGATATAAACGCGCTCTGCGCCCAAGCGGACCGATGCGCAGGCGGCGTCTATCGCGGTGTCCCCGCCTCCAATCACCGCCACGTATTTGCCCTTGAGCTCAGGCAGTTTGCCCTCCTTCTTGAGCCCCTTGGCAACGTCCCCGAGGAAGTCCTGCGCAAGGTAAAAGCTCTTCAGGTCCTCGCCAGGTATCCCGAGGGGAGACGACTTTGTTGCGCCGGTCCCGATGAAGACCGCATCGTACTTCTTCAGCAGGGACTTGGGGTCGGAGATTGGCGTCCGAGGCATGAAGTCGATGCCGTAGCCCAATATGTTCTCGATCTCGGACTCCGCGACGCGCCACAGTGCCTTCCACGGCAGGATGCCGTAAGCCATCAGGCCGCCAGGCTTGGTGTTCGAGTCGCATACAGTTACCTCGAATCCCTTCCTTGCAAGCTCGTATGCGGCCGAGAGGCTCGCCGGTCCTGCCCCGACAACAGCCACGCTCTTCTTCTTTGCGGGTGACTTGGGAAACTTGACGAGACCCTTCTGCTTCTCCTTCTCGAATGCGTACCTCTGGAGGAGCGATATCGCTACAGGTTCCTCCCCGAGGCTGTTCCTGACGCATTTTGACTCGCACAGGCGCTCAACGGGGCAGACATATCCGCACTCTCCTCCGAATATGTTGCTCTCGCGTATCACCTTGGCGGAGCCATAGCAATTGCCAGTTTTGATCCTGAATATGAACTCCGGGACGTCGATCTTCGTCGGGCACGCGTTCTTGCAAGGGGGCTCATAGCACATGAGGCACCGTGTTGCTTCGAACATCGCCATCCGGTCGTCCAGGTTCGCTGCATAAGGATCAAACCCTTTAACTCTATCCTGTGGTGGTATAGTCTTTGGGTGCGTCCTTCCAGACAATAAAATCCTCTCCTAGGTAAGGGTAACTATCATCAGAAGCAAATTTATAGTTATTCACGATATCTACAGGATTCAAAGCGGGTGTGGGACATAGTGCTGAATGGCATGAACATCAAGGCTGCCGTCTTCGACCTGGACTGCACGCTGGTTGACTCCACTGAGAGCATCTGGCGGAACGCGGACGCGGTAATGAGGGCGAACGGGTTCAGGGGAATATCGAAGGAGAACGTTGAGAGGCGCATGGGGCTGACTATATTCGACCTGTTCCTCGATGCCGAGCCAAGCTTGACCGAGGAGCAGAAGCGAAAGCTCTTCGAAGACTACAGGGACGGGTACGAGAGGTTCATGAGCTATACAAGAGTGCTGCCGCATGCCCGGGAGGCCCTCGAGTTCATGAAGAGCAGGGGGGCGAAGCTGGCGCTGGTCACGACCAAGAGCAGGGTAAACGCATCGAAGGTGCTGAGGCAGTTCAGCATGATGGAGTTCTTCGACGTGGTCTGCGGTTTCGAGGACAGTGCCGAACACAAGCCAGCAGCTGAGCCGATATCCAATGCGCTGTGCAAACTTGGGGTCGAGCCGAGGGAAGCGCTGGTGATCGGGGACTCGGACGTGGACGTGAAGGCGGCAAAAGGGGCAGGGGCATCGGTGGTTGCCGTTGCCACGGGGGTTTTGAGCGCCAAAAGGCTGCGGATGGAGGGACCGGATGCGGTAATCGCCTCGTTGTCTGAGCTGCCCGGTTTGATTGATGGCAAGCGCTGATCATGCTTGGCTGTACCTTGAAGCCGCGTCTTCTAGAATGCCATTTAAAGATTCTGCTTAAGCTTCAGGGCGAACCCCTCTGCATCCTGGAGGTCTTGAGCGTTGGGCCTTCCTTTGTTTATTCCTCCAAATAGCTTTAGGAAACTGTTGGTGTTGTGACCCGCACAGCAAAATTCGCCGGCAATCTTGTACCCTTTGGCTTGCAGTTTTTCCCTGAGCTGCGTATGGCATTCGTGCGCGTATTTCGCCCTGTACGAACCGTATTGATCGAAGAAAGACGGGGCGCCATTGGTTGAGAAAAGGAACGCCTTCCCGCCGGTTGTCTGCGGTAGTTTTTCGGCAAGGTCGAGCAGATCTTTATGAACGTTTGAACTGTATATGCCTGAGCCGAAACCTATCAGGTCATACTCTTTCAGCTCTTCAGGGTTTGTTTCCCGGGGAGTTTTTATTTGCGCAACGAGCACCTTTGCGAAGGCGTTGGCGACTTTCTCGGTGTTTTTGTGATGACATGAGAACAAAATCAACAGTGCCTTTGGTGATGGCATTTAATTATACCTCGAAAGCTATGGCTCACTTTATCTGTCTTTCATTCATATTATAATTGTTGAGGAGAGAGCAAGGCTACAGCGAGAGTGATTGCCATGGAATCGGGTTTGCTGGATAAGCTTGGCAGCGGATCGATAACGAAGGAAGAGCTTCTTCGAAGGCTTGAGCTGGACCTAAAATTGCTGCCTGAAGTGATAAGTGGAATCGCTTCGCCAGATGCAGCCATCAGATACGGGTGCGGCAAGGTGTTGATGGATTACAGCCGGAGCCGTCCGGAACTGCTTTACCCCTACATGGATGCGTTTACGAGGCTTTTGAATAGCAGGTACAGGATTCTGACTTGGAACGCGATGGCTATAATCGCAAATTTGGCCAGGGTAGACGAGGACCGGAAGTTCGATGCGATTTTTGATAGATATTACAGCCTCATGAACGACGGATACATGGTCACTGTGGGAAATCTTATTGGCAACTCTGCCATTATCGCATCGGCTAAACCTTACCTCATCCAGAAGATATCAGCCGAACTGCTGAAGGTCGAAAATATCCCGTTGACCCCTCACCTGACCGAGGAGTGCAAGAGGGTGGCAGCAGGGCAGGCTATAAAGGCGTTTGATACGTTCTTTGACAAGGTCGAAGCAAAGTCGGAAGTGGTCGCCTTTGTGAGGCGGCAGCTGAACAGCCCGAGGGCGTCCTTGAGAAAGGATGCGGAGAGCTTCCTCAGGAAGTGGAGCTAAAAAAAAGAAAAGGGCTTTTGTTATGGCGGGGCGGGAACGTCCGGTTCGATGATGACCGCGGTGCCAGTGGCGCTTATCATGACTATCGACTGGTAGAGGTCCGCCGTCTCGATATCGAGGCCGATTATGGCGTTAGCGCCCATTGCTTTTGCCTGCCCTACGGCGCGTCCCATCGACTCGTCCCTTGCCTTAAGGATCTCGCTCGTGAAGGCGGTGACCTCGCCGCCTACCATCGACTGCAGCGAGCCTATGAATTGGCCACCCATGCCCCTTCTCCGGGCAGTCAAGCCAGACACTATTCCGCATATCCTTACGATCATGTATCCGCTAATTTTTGGAGTTGTTGTAATTAGAAAGTCCATATGCTGAGCTCTGCGCATTTGCACATTAAGGGTATCTGAAAGCCCAAAGAACTGCGCAACCTGATGAGATGAAACATTCTATCGGATGACGGACATTCGCGGAAAAAAAGTGGGGCATGCCTCGGCGCATGCATGCCTACCGACAAACCTCAGCCAGTTAAGGGCGGCATAACCAGTCGGAGCGAATTATCGCGGATATGCTAGCCTTCCTTCCACCTGTTTTTTGATGTTCTGGTGCGTGCGGATATACTCCAATATGACGTCCTGGGCAGAGGTGGAGATCAGTTTGGGGGTGCCAGCCTGGGATAGCTCCGCTTCTGTCAAGTTCAGGTTAGCCTTCGAGTTCTTAATGTGGTATCCCTGCAGGCAGACTGTGAAGAGTCCGTCGGAGGGCACCTCGGCGTCATCGACCTTCAGGGATGCAAGCTTTTGTTGTGCATCGTCGAAGATTGCCTTGACACGGCCGTTCACTTGGAAGCATTCCCCTTCCCCGTTCCTGTTTTCGGTGCGCATGATATGAGCAAAGACTGCCCTAAGCTGCTGCCCATTCACCTTGCATCTTGTGAGGGTGTCGTCGTATGGGAAGCAGGCATGCAGGTCCTTGAGGGTGATTGTGGGACCAAGCTCTTTGGAGCGTATGGAGCCGCTCCCAATAAGGGCGACGTCAGATTCAGCCCTTTCTGCAACCGCGTCTGCAATGAGATTGCCTAATGATGATTCGACTTCCCGGATCGGATGGGTCAGCTGGACCGCCGTTTTTCCCACAACTGTGCTGTATTTTGTATCCACGGCTTGCTGGAATTCCCTGATGAATTTTTCCAGATTCGGATCCGGCTCGGCCAGGTTGTCGTCTATGGGTATCAAGCGCCACGTGTAATCGACTATCTTGTTTGTATCGTCGTCTACCGTGATGTCCATGCGCCCGATCTGGTTTGTCCCGACTCCTGCCTGAACGATCAGTATGTCGTTCACTTTGGCGGGCTTTTCGAGTACCGTGTGGGAGTGCCCGCCGATGATAATATCGACCCCTGCGCTGGGGCTGATCAGCTTCGCCAGTTCCAAGTCGGAGTCGAAGCCGATGTGGGTCAAGATGATTGTGAGGTCTATGTCGTCGTTCTTGTATACATTGGATATCTTCTCTATCTCCCGGCTGGCTTCTTCGAGGCTTACAAAACTGCTGATGAGAGAGTCCTGCTTGAGCGAGTCCATGACTTTCTCAGTGAGTATGCCTGTGAATAGGATATCGAAGCCAGCTTTCTTGAGTATAAGGTGGGATTGCATCAGCCTCTTGTTATACTGCTTGATGTACAGGTTGGCGTTTACAATTGGGAAGTTAGCCATTTTCTCAAGGAACAGGAGATGCGGAAGCCCATAATCAAACTCGTGGTTTCCCAATGCGACAACGTCTGGAGCTAAAAAGTTCATGATCGTAATAGTTGAGATGCCCTTGTATTCAGAGTCTATGAGAGACCCCTGAACCATGTCCCCTGATATTACATAAAGGACGTTCTCTTCTTCCTTTCTCACTTTGTTGATGTAACCTGATAGGAGGGCTAAGCCGCCAATGAGTTTGCCTCCTTTTCCTTGAATCTCCGCAAGAAAGTCGCCGTGCATATCATTTGAGTGAAGAATAGTGAATTTTTTTGTGTTCATAATCTCAACACGCCATGGATTATATGAGGGCTTATTTCTTAAGGCTTGTTAAAATGCACGATCTGATAGGTTGGATGGCGGCTGCGAAAAACACCTATTCCATAACACAGTGAACTAACTCGAGCTTTTCTTTGCCTGGCCCGCACATTTTTTGCCCGTTCGTTTTGACCTTTATGCCCATTGAATCCAGTAACTCGAAGTGTGGCCGACTTATCTGCCCGTGCAGGTCGGATTCGAGGACCTTGATAAATTTCGGTGCGGGCTGTATGATGCGCCCATCGAGCCCAACGCTCGACCCGACCCGGAAGTAGGTGCACCCGAACTTTCTGCAGGCATTCAAGTTGAGCGAGTCGGCATTGAAGAGCATCTTTTCAAGCCGCCTTCTTGCAACGGTTTTGATGCTGAATGCGATCCACCGGTCTTGGTCATCAAACAAGAAGGCGTCACCTATTCCGTATCGCTGTTGAATTTCACCAATGATGCGGCAAGCAGCATTGATGCCCTTCCATTTTCCAATTTCTAAGATGGGGACCTTGAGCTGTGTTAGGGGGACGTTGTTGGTCATGAAAGTCGAAAAGTAATGCGTATCGAGGATGGGCCTTACTCCCAATCGGCCGCCTTTCCTCAGGGATTGTGCTGGGCGAAGCCCTTGATCATCTCCCCTCAAAGAGGGAATCCTGGGAGTGATTATACCATTAGTAGTCGCCAATTTAAATATTTTTTCAATGCCGAGTTTTGCCTGATCATCGCTCAATACGGTACATGCCAAGCCGGTTTTTGAGTTGATTGATCCAGGCAACCGGATTATCCGGCGCGTATCCACAGTCACCTTCTCGTCGAAGAACAATCCCTGCGCCTTTGCTTCTTTGGCGAATTGTCTTCTTTTTTCAATCGCGTACTTTTCCCTCTTAGCAGGGTCTTCGAAGCGTTTTTCATCAACCCATGGATCGTTGCTGACTACATGAAAGCCCTTGCTTCCGGAGAATGCCAAGTATCGAACTTCGATTTTGTTGGAGATCAGATAGTTTTTCAGCAGAATGGCCTGTTTTCTTGCGCCCTCAAAATTTTTTATCTCTGTCCCGTTCACATCGATGTCAAAGACCAGATCGCACGAAATGAGAAGGTTCTTGAGCACGTTCCCCTCGGTCCTGCTGCCTATCTTGTGGGGATTAAGCCAACAAGCGCTGGAATAATAGACGTCCAGAGGTAACGTCTTCAGGATCTGCTTCTTCAGGTCATTCCACACTCTAATCTTGCGGGGCACCTTGTAAAAGGAACCGTCCTCAAGGCGGAACCTGAAGTGCCTGAAATTCACATTGGAGAGTGCGGATAAATCTATGGAAGATGACCCGTAGTAAGCGCTGATCATCTCAGGTAAAAGGAAAGGTTCTCCTTTTATCTTACCCATGATCTACACTTACCAAGTCACCGTACTGTTTTTGTTCGATGTAAGCTTTGAAACCCTTGGCATATTTTGGCTCGTTAATGAAGTTCGGCTCGACGACTTCTTTGAATATCATTGTGAGCTGCTTTTCGATTTCATCGGTCGAAGCGCCTTCAAATCGGTCGCCATAATTTGCTTTGAGCCAGCGCACGATTCGTTTATAGCGTTGTTTCGGCGGGCTAGCGACGGGTGTTGGAGCGTTTGATGAAGGTTCAGTTTTCCTTTTAGCAGTATCAAAAATAGGCATGGGATTTTCATTAGTGACGAATATTTAAAACACTTGTGGTGCTGCAAATCCTATAGATTAGATGTGGAAAAAGGGTTGTTTTAGGCGAAATGGTGACGGGGCTAGGGAAAAAATTTGATCGTAATTAGACGAATAATGATATTATTATGGGCACCGATAGCATATCAGAGGAATTAAGATGTCAACTACCAACAGCCGCGACCTTGTTTCAAAGGCTTTAACCGACCCCAGCTTCAGGAAACTGCTAGAAACGCAGCCAGCGAAGGCTTTGGGGGTGAAGGCACTGTCTGCCACTCAGGTGTTTGAAGTGAAGAAAGCGCTGGCAGCATTGAAAAAAGGCGGAAAGACATTCGATGTACCATGCGGCATAGCATAGTGTGCGTTCGTCACTCCTTTTTTTATCTGAAAAAAAATGTATAGCGATAATCGTAACAATGATGAGTGCGCAGAGCCATGATATGGCGCGGATTAACCTAGATAAAAAAAATGCACGGTGTGTCAGGTAGGCGATAATCCCTACTCCAGCCACGCCTTATCGGCTTATCTGCAAGAATGCCGCGTCGAATGCATCGACTGAAGCGTCAACGTTCGCCCGGCTGAGCACAAGGGGTGGCTCTATCCTGACGACGTTGCCATCCAGACCGCCCAGCCCGACCAGCACCTTCCTCTTGAAGAGCTCCTGCTGCAGCTTCGCAGCGGCCTCCTTCGCGGGTTCCTTAGTGGACCTGTCCTTCACCAAATCCAATCCCAGGAAGAGACCGCGCCCCCTTACATCACCGATCAACGAGTGCTTCTCCTTTAGCTCCTCAAGGCGCTTCATGAAGTATCCTCCGGTCTCTCTTGCCTTCGTTATGAGACCGCCTTGCAGCTCGTTGACAACAGCCAGCGCAGCAACACAGGATAGCGCGTTGCCGCCCAAGGTCGAATAGTTCTCGCCCGGCCTGAGGCTGGCATCGAGCGACTCACTGTATGTCGTCACGCCCAACGGCAGCCCATTGGCAATGGCCTTCGAGGTAGTAAGTACGTCCGGGACCACACCGAAGTGCTCGATCCCCCACATCTTCCCGGTCCTCCCGTTGCCGGACTGGACCTCGTCTGCTATGAACATAATCTGGTACTTGTCGAGGAGCAGCTTTACCTCCTTGAAGTAATCTGCAGGCGGGACGACCATTCCACCGTTTGCGAGCATGGGCTCGGCTATCAGCGCAGCAACGCTCTCGCCGCCGACCTCGCACCGGAACACGTCCTCCATGTACTTCACGCATGCGTATCCGCACTCAGGACAGCTCTTGTGCCCCAGCGGGCACCGGTAACAGAACGGGTCAGGCGCGAAGACCACTGGCGCGAATGGCCCTAAGCCGACCTTCCACATGGCTTGCCCGAGAGCGCTCATCGCGTAGAAAGTGCGCCCGTGGAATGACCTGTGGAGCGCCAGTATGTACGGCCTCTTGGAAATCCGCTTCACGAGGGATATCGCGGTCTCGTTGGACTCTGCCCCGCTGTTCGTGAAGAAGGTCTTTGTGAGTGCCCCGCCGGGGCTGACCTCGGCCAGCCGCTTTGCTAGGAGGGACATGTAATCCAGATAATAGGAAGACGTCGTGTGGAAGAGCTTATGCATCTGCCCCTCGACGGCATCCACGACCTTCTTGTTGGACCAGCCAACGTTTACTATCGATACGCCAGCATAAAGGTCGATGTACCTCTCGCCCTCCTTGGAGTAGACGGTGTCGTCAACACCGCGCTCCGGTGCGAACGCGAAGCTGTGCTTGTACATCTTGGAGAGGTACTTGTCAGATAGCGAAATGGTCTCCTTTGTATCCATTAAACTTCCACTCGTTTACTTTGGCGGCGTGTTGACAGCAATGAGCCACATCTCGCCTTTCCCGGTGTTTTTTATAGAATGCATCACGTTCGGCGGGAACGTCATTGCCATGCCAGCCTTTACGCTGTACTCCTCGTCACCAATCGTTATCGATGCCCGGCCTTTCAGTATGTAATAGGACTGCTCGAACGTGTGCGCGTGCCTGTCGGCGTAGCCGCCCTGCCTGAACTCGGACCTGAGCATAGTGAGGTTCTTGCAGCCGACGTTGGCCTCCTCGAGGAGCGCCCTGGCTGTGCAGTTGACGTGTAGAGCCGGCACGAAGGTGCGGGCTTCCTTGGCGTCCACAACATGCTTGACCAACTTCAACACCCTAGATGATAGAGTTGGCAAGCTTGCAAATAAGCGTTAGCCACCCTTGAAAAAAGGGGAAAAGAGGCGCGGTCGATGGTTTCAATTGATGCAATCAGAACCACATGAAGGCCCTGATGTTTGAATAAACCATGAGCTCGACGTCCCGGGCGCTAAGCGTCCTCGTCAGGTAGTTCACCGCCTTTGGAAGGGCAAGCGGGTCAGACGGGGCGTCGCCAATGTCGCTGTTGAGAACAATACCCTCGGGTCCCGACTTTGCGACCGCCTCCTCGACATCTTTTGGCGAGAGCTTTCCCGGCTGCAGCGTCAGCCCTGCCAGTGCGCCGTACTCGCGGGCTTTCGGAACAAGTTCCGGGGTGAGGTGGTCGAGTATCACCTTGGGACCGTCCATCTCCTCCTCCTTGAGTATCGAAAGTATCTTCTCGAAGACCGCGGGCTTCTCCCTGCGCGGCGTATGGATAATGATAGGACAGGAGAACTCCTTGGCAATTCGTAGCTGCTGCACGAAGACGTCGATTTCCTCCTTGGAGCCGGTCTCGAGCCCGATCTCGCCCATCGCAGGGGCTGCCTCGTTGTCGAAGATCGCGACAAGGCGGTCGTAAACCAGATTCAGCTCGCTGGTGGGTATCGACCTGGGGTGTATCCCCACTGCGATGCGCGGGTCTATCTTCAAGCGGCTGAGCCTTGGGCTCTCCGCGTTGACAAGCCAGCTGAAGAGGTCGTTAAGTGTCGAGGCGCCTGTCGGCTGGACAGGAAGGTAGGAGCAGACTACGGCTCCCTCGACGCCCGCGATGGACATGAGTTCTAGGTCCTCCGGACCACGGAGGTATGTATGAGTGTGAGAATCAATAATCCGCATGGTTGGTTCCAGCTCTCCAGTGGATAGGTTGCATAGAAGGTATAAAAGAGTTGCAGGAGCGCCCTCGCGAACTGCTGACCGGTGAAATCAGAATATCACGAATGACTTTACGACCAGCAGCATTCCCCCGACAGCCATTACCAATATCGCTATCAGGAGGATGTAAGATGTTGCATTTGTGTAGATCTTCTTGGAGCGGCCTCTCTTCAGGTCGAGTGTGAAGAATGCAGCGCAGATGATGAGGGAAATGCCCATCAGCAGCTGTATCGCAGTCCCCGGGTCCATCTCCAACCTGTCCAGCTCCAGTTCAGGATTCAATATGCGAGCGGCTTAAAATCTCTTATGCCTATCGAAAATGAGGGAAAAAGAGGGGAAAAAAGAAGTGTAGCACAGCGTGCGCTCAGAAGTGCTTCTTCAGCTCAGCCTCTATCCCGGCAGCGCCGACCGCCCCGACGACCCTCCCGACCTCTGCCCCGTTCTTGAAGAACAGGAATGTTGGTATCCCGTAGACCGCGAATCGGTTTGAGATATCCTGGTTTTCGTCGACGTTCAGCTTGCCGAAGACTGCCTTCCCCTGGAACTTCAGGGCCAGTTCCTCGAATACGGGCTTCATGTACATGCATGGACCGCACCAGGATGCCCAGAAGTCGACGACTACAGGCATGGTGGCGGACTTGATGACGGAATCAAAATTGGATGTGTTCAGCTCTACTTCAACTGACATTTTTTTTACCTCACTCTGTTTTTTTCTTGCGGCGAACTGTGACAGCTTCTTGGCTTTCAGCTTGTTAAGCTCCTCGTCCAAATTACCTGCCATATGCCCACCGCTTGTGATACCGATACGGCACGGTATTTATCCTTTTTTATCAACGAATATTCATTTTTCATGACTTGCGCAGTTTTGGTTGGAGGAGGATGGTTTGAGGGGCGCCTGTATGCAACCCAGGCTGGTTCAGAAGGGCATCCAAGGTCATATCCACTTTACTACGTCCTTCTTCAGGTCGATGCATCCAATGAGCGCGAGGAGCACCTTCATGTCGTCCGTATTGACCACAGCTGACGCCCTTTCCCTGACAACCATCTTTGGTTTGAATCCTATGCCGAGCCCTACGCGCTCAATCATGAAAAGGTCGTTTGCGCCGTCGCCGACCGCCACGCATGAGTCAAGCCCGACGTGCTCGCCCTCGGCGATGCTGACTATCGCGTTAAGCTTCGCCTCCGGTCCGATCATCTTGCCCTCGACCTCGCCAGTAAGAGCGCCGTCCTTGATTACCAGGCGGTTGCTGAAGACATAGTCTGCGCCGATTATCCGGCCTACGTGGTCCGCGACGAAGTCGAATCCTCCAGTGACTATGCCGACCTTGAAACCGACCTCCTTGAGCTGCTTTACAAGAACAGCTGCGCTTGGCAAGATCTTTATCTGCGACTTTATCTGCTCCATCTTCTCGACGGGCAGGCCTTTGAGCAGCTTGACGCGATCATCGAGTGCCTTGTGGAACTCGATCTTCCCCTCCATCGCGAGGGTGGTGATTCGCTTGACCTCCTCGTTCACCCCGGCAGCCTTCGCGAGCTCTTCGATTACCTCTTGGTCGATAAGGGTTCCATCGAGATCGAAGACGATGATATGCTTCCCTGATTTGTAGCTCTTGCCCTTCTCGACGGCAAGCGCCATTCCTATCTCGTCGCAACTGTGCTTCAGTATGTTGATGAGGTTATCAGTCTTGATTGTGGCGTGCGTCGTGTCCACAACCATGATAATGACGAAGAGGTTGTTGAATATCGTCGATGCTCTGGTCTTGATGATGTTGGCGTGGAACCTAGCCAGCACGCCCGTGACCGTTGCAACGATCCCAGGCCGGTCCTTCCCCACGGTGGTGAGGACTAGTCTATTTCTTTCCGCTTGTGTAATAGAATGTCACCTCAAGGCCAAGCTCGTGGCACCTGTAATCCAGCTTGGATCTCATCTTCTCGAGGCTGCCAACGTCCTGCGAGATGTTCACAAGCAGCGAGAGTATGAATATGTTGTGCATGACGACCTGATCCAGGTCTTCGATGTTGTAGCCAAAGTCGGCAATTACAGAAGTAACCTCTGCAATAAGGCAGGATCGGTCTGGGCCTACGACTATGACCACAAGGTATCGGTCAGGCATCGGGTGCACCGTTCAACCTTTAGTGAATGTATGGAAAATCTATTTAACTTTTTGTTATGATATGGAGAAGGGACCTGGCATGGGATGCGTCCCGAGCCAGGGTGTCCGTTTGAAAAATAGAGGTCTTTCAATTGGTTGATGATATTCTGAAGGAGCTTAAGGGAGCGGTTATAGACCAGAATCCGGATGTCGCGGTAGACCTTACGAAGGCCAGCCTGGCAGCCGGCATAAGCCCGAACGAGGTAATTGACGCCATATCGGATGGTTTGAAGGAGGTAGGGGACCTCTTCGAGCGCCACGAGCTGTTCCTGCCGGAGGTCATGCGCTCAGCCAACGCGGCGAAGCGCTCGCTCGAGTTGGTCATACCGCTCGTCAAGAAGGGCGGGGGAGGAGGCAAGGGCGGGATGAAGGGTGCTGTCGCTATAGGCTCGCTTGGGCCCCACGACATCGGTAAGACGATAATCCACTCGATGCTCATAGCGGCGAGCTTCGAGGTCATTGATATGGGCATAATGCTGACGCCGGAGAAGGTCGAGAAGGCAATCAAGGAGAACCCTGCCGTGAAGGTGCTCGGGCTCTCTGTGCTCCTGACATCGGACATAGGGAAGGCAGGGAACATCGTGCGCCGTGCTAAGGCAGCGAGCCCCGGGATAAAGGTGATGGTCGGGGGGTCGGCAATGAGCTTGAAGGTCATGAAGGAGATGGAAGCAGACGGCTTCGGCAAGAACGCCAACGAGGCAGTTAAGCTCGCGAAGGGCTTCATGGATGCGGGGAAGGCATCTTAGGGGTTGATGTGGAGATGAAGATCAAGACAACTGTAATCGGAAGCTATCCAGTAATCGGGGATGGGAACGATGCGATAAAGGCAGCGGTCATGGACCAAATCCAGAGCGGGATAGACGTCATAAGCGACGGCCAGACGAGAAAGGACATGGTCGCATACTTCGCAGACCATATCCCGGGATTTAAGGTTGAGGACGGGAAGTCGATGATCGTCGGCAAGATCAGACCGCCCGACGAGACGCCAATAGTGGAGGACCTCCTCTACGCAAAGAAGGTCGCCAAATCGAAGGCGGAGGTCAAGGCGATAGTAACGGGGCCTGTCACGATGGTGTTCTTCGCTGAGCTTTGCAACACTGCCCCGTACAAGGGGTTCAGGGACGAGGCGCTCTACCGGGACATCTCGGAGGCGCTGGCGGTGGAGGCGGAGCTCGTGCAGAAGGCAGGATTCCAGAACGTCCAGATAGACGAGCCCAGCTATTCCATTGGCGCCCCAATGAACATGGCGAAGATGGCGCTAGAGAAGGTCGCATCTGGGATAAAGGGCACGAAAGCGCTGCACGTCTGCGGTAACCTGAAGCGCTCGTTTGCGGACATCGTCAAGATAGATGGTATTGACGTCCTCTCATTCGCGTTCAAGGACAACCTGAGCAACTTCGACACGGTAGACAGGAAGCTGCTCGAGGAATATGGCAAAAGGCTCGGCATAGGGTGCGTCAGCTCGACCGAGTCCACAGTCGAGGAAGAGGAGGATATCAGGGGCACTATAAGAAAAGCGATCGACGCGTTTGGGATGGACAGCATAGCTTGGGTGCACCCGGACTGTGGGTTGAGGGCCCTCGAGCGCGACTCCGCGAAGGGGAAGCTCAAGGCGATGACCGCGGCCCTGAAGGGAATGCGCATGGAGCTCGACTGACCGCCGGGCATCCCCTGAGTCCGGGCACAATCTTTTTTTGGCTCCCGCCTTAGCGGTCGAGGGCGGGCAACTTTTTTAGGTCGGTAAGGCGCTTGTGACATCGCAACAATAGGAGTTGTTTGCGCCATGAAACAGCCGCCCTACACGCTTGGTAAGGTCTCTATCGGCGCGCCGGGGAAGCCGGTCCTGATTGGGAGCCTATTCTACAAGTCAGACAAGAAGGTAACGAACCACAAGCTCGGCGAGGTGGACTGCAAGAGGCTCGGCAAGGAGCTCAAGAAGGTCTGCACGCTAAGCTCGAAGGTTGGCCTTGAAACTGCCATAGATGTCATAGCAGAGACGCCGAAGGCGATGGAGAGCTACATCAGCCTGCTCGCGGGCATGGTCGACGTGCCGCTGCTCATTGGCGGGCTCAACGAAGAGAGCAGGGTTGCGGGCTACGACAAGGCGAAGAGCCTGGGCATTGCCGAACGCTGCGGCGTCAACTCGATATCAACGGTTACTTCGGATGACGAGCTTGCAGCCATGAAGGAGAACGGCATAAGGTTCGCGATACTCCAAACGCTCGACCCCTCGTCCGTATACCCGGAAGAGAAGGTCAGACTCCTCGAGGAGAGCCTTCTCGTCAAGTGCGGCGCGGCAGGGATAGACTCCGCGGCGGTTGATGTGGGAATCATCGACTTCACCAGTGCCCACCTGGCGGTCGAGTCGATCAAGATGATCAAGTCAAGGCTCGGGATGCCTGCTGGCTGCGCCCCGTCCAACGCGGCTTACCAGCCTCTTGTATCTAAGAAGATGTCAAGGAAGAGCGCAAGGTCGGTCAACGTGGCACTCAACACGATGCTCCAGCTGGGCGGTGCGGATATACTATTCTACGGCCCCCTGAAGGCGTCGTCCTACCTATTCGAGGCGGCGGCTGTGGTGGAGGGCATCAAGGCGTATGGTCAGAGGTTGGGCGGCAACAAATCTATCGATAGGAGCAACCCACTCTACACATTCCTCCCAAAGCTCCAGTGACCTTCCTGCCTGGATAAAAAAATTAATAGATTAGCGTCGACCATATGCATAGGAGGTAATAGAGATGGGCCTATCTTGCATAATGATCCACTGCAAGCCAGGAACGCCGGGCGATGTGCTCAAGGATGTCCTCAAGATGCACGGCATCAAGAGGGGCTTTGAGGTGCTCGGGGCTTTTGACGTGGTCACGGAGTACGAGTTCCAGAGCCTGGAGAAGCTGGGCATGACGGTCTACAGGATAGCGAAGCTGCCGGGCGTTATCGCGACCGAGACGCTCATAGAGACGCTGTTATGAGGGGATTGAGATGGTACAGATTTGCATGCTGATAAATGCCGAGAAGGTTTCTGTCTTCGAAGTAGTGAAGCAGCTTGAGAGGTTGCCCGGCATGGTCGAGGCTTTCCCGACATTCGGGAGGTTCGACGTCGTGGCTTTCGCGAGCACGGAGAAGAGGGATGACATCGGCCCGCTCGTGAAGAAGGTAAGCGCTATCCCGGGCGTGATGAAGACAGAGACTATGGTTGAGCTCTGAGGAGCCTTTTGTTTTTTTTAACTACGGCTTCAGGTGGCGCAAAAAAGGGGGCTCTGAACCTTCTTTTTGCAGCCCTTAAGCCTATCTTTGGATTCATTAAGGACTCTCACAATACTTTTGGGCACTTTCAGGACACCCATGCAGCCGGCCATCGCCATATCTGCTCGTGGAAGAGCTGCAGGTAACTGAAGACGGGTATTTTTGGATAGAGCGCAGATGATACGACGTCGCCTTGGGAGTTGTAGAAGTAGGAGAGCACCGATGGGATGGATTCCCCGAGGTAGGATTCTATCACCTGGGAGGCGGATTCAGCCTCTGCGTTTACCCAGAAGCCCACATCATGGTTTGCGGCGATGAGGTCGCTCATCACCTGCTGGAGGCACAGGTCGGTTGAGTTGGACGTGCCGTACTGTGATGCAAATGCCGAGACATAGAAGAAGGTCTCCTCCGCCATTGCGTTTGAGGAGTCAGGCCGGAATGCGAGCCAGTCGGTCTTGTACCCGTCATAGAAGTGCCCCCAAACAGGGGCTAGGAAGTACAGCTCGTGCACGTGCCGGTCCTGAAGGAAGTGGAGGAACTGACCGAAGGCGACGAGCCCGGCGTCCGACGCGGCGGGGGCTTGCGGGTTAGCCTTCTCCGTTGCCCGGAGCCAGAGGTAAGCCTCCCTTAGGTCGTTGAAGGCAGGGTATGAGAGCCCATGCCACATCTGGTTGTTGTGGAGAAGGAGAAAGCCGGTGTTTGTTCCGCCCCAATCGACTGAACGGTCTGCACTGGCGATAATCCGGGCCTGCTCTTCCGAGAATCCGCACTCCCTGCAGATGTAGTATGTGAGGTAATAGTGCGTGTCGACGTCGAATGCGCTGACGGGCTGAACCTGCAATGACACAAGCGCGAGGAGCGCGAATACGGATGCGATGCCAAATAAGATTCTTCGACGCCCCAAACCGGTCCCCCAGCAAGCTCAATGTCTGAGGTATCGTCGGAGCGGCTATTAACATTAACCATGAAAGCGCGCCACAAGATCGGTTGGCGTGGTGCGCTCTGCGGATTCAACGCTTGGCTTGAACGTCAAAAATTCGAAGAGTAGCGTTCCGCAGCGTCCCGCAGTGTCCCTAAAATCCCGTCCCTGCGATCAGGTATGTGGTGAAAAAAAGTGAAGTCAAGAGTGAAAGGATTAGCAATCGCGGTTCTCCTTATGGCGGTAGCCGCGGTTTCGATAAGCACAGTAGCAGCTGCTACACAAGCTCAGACGCAACTGCAGGGCCAAGCTGGCGACTGCCAAGGCAACCAGCTGATGCTCCAGAACAGGCTTAGGTTGATGGACAACAGCACATGCGTGTGCGCCGGCGACGGCGATGGGGACGGCACATGCGACAAGCTGATGGCACGCATCGGCGCTGAGGGCGGCGGAAGCGGCGTGATGCAGCGGGACCGCGACAGGACGAGCCAGCCATAGGCATAGCTGCGGCATCGGGATCTTCGCGCAGGCTTTTTCCTTTTTTATTTTTTTGTCTTTTTCCCATTCAAGTTACCGCTTTGCGAAATCTTCTGCAACTAGGCACCACAAACCATGACTGACCTTGCATACCAACTAGAAGCTCCCGAGGAGCAAAAATAGATAATATCGAGCGGTGCCAATGTTAAGTGGAACGAGGATGGCATAGTGTTCCGCAGTGTCCCTAAAATCGCATCGCGAGGATGTAATTGCAGGTGAATAAAAGATGGCTATGAACAAGTTCTACGCTGTTGCAATAATTGCGTTGACTTTGTCGGCAGCTGTTGTCTTGGCTGGAACTGGAATCTTCGCGATGAGCAATGAAGAAGCCAAGGCAGAGTATATGATACAAACTGCGGTTTTCGCGATGGTTGAAGCCAGCGGTTCAATTACCCAACTTAGGGAAGGCAACATAACGATCCCTGCGGAACTGAATAGCACTTACGAGCAGGCAGCGAATATGTCGCAGCTGGCTCTACAGTACAGGAACCAGGAACAGTACCAGCTCTGTTACGAATATGCAATACAGTCGCAACATATGTTCAGGGAAGTGATCAACTGCGCCACCCAGCTCGGCGCAAACGGCACCTCCCAAAATATGGAGATGGCTATGGAGGCACTGATGCTGAGGTCCGAGATCGCGCGTGGATACATGCTAATGGCGCAGATAGCCAACGCGAGCGGAGAGGCGGCAGTATACGGGCTCAATATATCGGATGTAGAAGGATGCGTTGAGGCGGCGAGACTGAGGCTCGTGAACGCAACGCAGGCACTTAACAGGGGCGATCTCGAAGAAGCCAACCAGACAATGGTTCAGGCTAAAGTTCAGATCCAAGCCGCAAATCAGGCTATGGACGGCGTCTCATCAGAGGCAGACATACTCAGAGCCAAGCAGTACATACAGAATGCAGAGGGGGCGCTCAACAGGTACGTGGAGAGGGTAATGGCGCAGAGCGGCGTCCCAGAGCAGAATAGGACAAGGGCGATGGAAATGATCGACCAATCGATGATCCAGCTGCAGCTTGCAAACGGGAGCATCAGTGAGGGCAACATTACCCTCGCGCTTCAGCAACTCGAGCAGTTTAGGCTCGTGGCGGGAGAGGCGTGCGGTGAGATGTCAGGAGGGAACCAGCAGCGCGCAGAGATGGAGCTAGGCATAGTGAGCCTGCAGCTCCAGGCCGAGGGAATAGGCCAGAGGATAGCGGCAATGAAGGGCTACGGCTTCAACGTCTCTGCCCAAGAGCAGGCGATGGAGCAGGTCCAGAATGAGCTCCGCAATATGGAATGCGCCAATGCGACCGAGGGCGAAGCCCAGCTTGAGCAGGTCCGGGCGCGCATCTGCGCAACGGACTGCGAGGTCTCAGGCATGGAGCAGCAGCACAGGGACCAGGAACGGGCAAGAATCATGGCAGGAATAGAGGGTATGCAGGGGAGGGTCGCCGACCTCGGCAACAGGGCGATGCAGATGAAGGGCAACGGCTCTGACACAGGCAATGTCCAGGCGGCGTTGGACGGCGCTAGCTACAAGCTGAGCGAGGCGTCCAGGCAGCTCCAGTACGGCAACAACTCTGGAGCCGATGCGCTCTTGACCGAAGCAGGGCAGATGGCGAACCAAGCGGAGTCAGAGATGAACCAGATGGGCGGAGGCGGTCCTGGGCAGGGGCAGGGAACAGCCCTGGGCAGCCAAGCAGGGTTTCAGGGCTTCGGAGGCAACTGAGGGCGCTGAAGTGATTGGAGGACGCTGGAGCGATAGTTAATGGTAAGAAAGAGATGCATGAAAGTTGACACCACAGCAGTGGCAGCAACACTGGCAGTGGCAATGCTCATCGCGGCAATCTCGATGGGCGGAGCGCCAGTTTCAGCGCAGCAGTACTCCATACAGGCAGCGCTTATGACGGTCTTTGAGGACGGGGCAGTCGTTGGGGACTATTATATCGAGGTTGATGCAATCAACCCAACGCTAAGCTTCAGCCCCCCTGGAACGACCTACCTCGATGTCATGGCAACGGGCAGCACGGGCGCGCCGCTTGGGTTCGCAAGCTACCCGGGGCTGATAACGGTCAATACGCTGGGGGAGGCATCTGTTAGGGTGGGGTATACGACCCATGACCTGACATCAAAGTCAGGCAGCTACTGGACGCTTAATTTCACATCGCCTTCGGCTGTGAGGGTAACGTTCCCCGAGGGGGCGACAGTCATCAGCATCAACAAGGTCCCTGACACCATCGAGAGCATCGGGGAAGGCGCATCCCTTCTGATGTCCGAGGGCGACATTGAGATATCATACGTCCTCAGCGTCGTGGGAACGGCAGATTATGCCATAATTGCAATCGCAGATGCCCAAGGGGTCATCTCAAGCATCAACTCGTCGGGAATCAAGACCTCGAGTGCTGACACGCTGCTGAGCCAGGCGAGGGCGGCGTTCGATGCAGGCAGCTATGCAAGCGCGGAGGATCTGGCGGAGCAGGCGAGGAGCTCGGCACTTCAGGCGAATGCAACAGCTCACCAATCGAGCGCAATGCAGGCAGAGGCGAGCGCGGCCATATCGAAGGCGGAATCGGAGGGGAGGGCTGGCGGGCTGGACACCGCGAGGAATTTATTGACGCAGTCCCAGCAGGCTTACGCGTCCGGCAACTATGCCTTGGCCCTGGACCTCGCGTCGCAAGCGATAGCAGCTGCAAATAGTGCGGTTGCCCAAGAGCAACCAATCATCATCTATGCGGCGGCAGGTGCGCTAGTGATAGCAGCGGCAGCAGCGCTGATAGTTGTGATGAGCAGAAGGGGCGGAGGCGGGAAGGCGAACCTCGCCGGCAAACCCTACGTGAAGGAGAGGCGCGAGGTCGATGTGGAGAAGATCGCCTCCGAGGATGAGCTGAGGGATGAGGATATCGACATCATTAAAGCCCTTGCTGAGAGCGGGGGCGAAGCATTAGAATCGGAGATCAGGAACAGGCTCAACCTGCCGAAGACGACTCTCTGGAGGGCGGCGAAGCGCCTCGAGAGGGAGGGGTACATCACTATAGAGAGCGTCGCGGGGCTGAATAGGATGAGGGTAAGGCAGGAGTACTGCAAGAGCGGCTCTTACTAAAACTAATTTTTTGTGCGCTTTGCGGATCAGGTCTCGCTTGAGTTTACCTGAATCTGCTTTGCGCTGCGGATCTGCTGCCGGACATCCTTCAGGAAGCGCTTCTTGAGGGAGGTGTTGAGCTGCCTCGAGTGCCTTGGCGGGAGGAGTTCGTATGCCCGGTCCTCGTCAATCGCGAGGATGCCGAATCCGAACTTGTTTATCGCCTTCCTGTACTCGCCGCAGACGAACGACGCATAGCGCATCGGGAATCCCAGGTATACGTAGTCGGAGTGCCTGAGGCGCTTCATCGCCTGCTGCAGTGCCTTCCGGAAGGACCTGAGCTTGACCTCGACCGAGAGGACCTGCCCTTCGCGTATCCCCACGACATCGATCTCGTAGGGCTTCCGGCAGTGGTAGATGACTTCGGTCGTGACCTTGAATCCGTTGAGGGAGAGGTAGTCAGCCACGAGAGGATAGAGCATGTGCTCATCCGAGGCGTCTATCGCAGCTGATAAAGCCATCATGGGTTGGGTTGCCAAGGTAAATCACTCTGTTCGTAAAGGAAGAGAGCGCGTGGATTCGGCACGAATAGGACAAGGGTGAGGGCGAGGAGTGATTGAAAACCCTTCAAAAGGGGTAAAGCATACAGCGACAATATACTTTTTGCCCTCGGTAAGTACTTCTCCGTAGAGGGTATATATAAAAGCTCGCATTATGCCTCTTTATTTTATTAAACTGATTAATTGAACTATAATTAAATACGCGCCACCCACTTGTAAACACGTGATAGAGATGGATAGAAAATCAGACGATATCCCGGACACGGAACAGGTCAAGGAGGCACTTAAGAAGTTCATGGAGAAGGAGAAGGAGGTATGGGAGATGAGGACCTCCAAGGACGGGAAGTGCAAGATCGTCTGCGTGGACAAGTTCAGCGACGAGTCATTTGTCTACGGGTGGTGCGACGACGCGAAGACAGCGCTCAAGGCTGCAAGGGCTTTGACGCGGGAGGCCATGGCAGACGCGTCAGACGGCTCAGTGGCAACCGTGTTCTACGCCTACGCGCCGGACGGGGCATACCTCGGCGGGGACGTCTGGAAGGGCGAGTGAACTTCCGGAAGCCCAGTGCACGGATACTGAGAACGCTGAATGCGGCGTCACTTCATGACAATGTTGACGCCCTGTTCTTTCAGCCGCTTCATTCCCAGGTCCTTTGTCATGAGCGGTTCGCCCAAAGCGAGCGCTGTAGCGCCTATCAGGAGGTCTGCGTCAGGCAGCGTCTCACCTCTCGTCTTCAAGGACTCGTAAAGCCCGCAGTATTCCAGCACGGCGCGATTGCCTATCCCCACAACGTCGTAAGCCTCCTCGAGGAGCGCCTTTGCCGGAGCGCGCTTCTCCGGCGGGATGCCCCTGAGGAACTCCAGCAGCGTCAGCACGGAGATCTTACCATGCTCGTATCCCGCGTCGCCCTTCAGCGCATCGATGACGATGGAGGTGTCCAGCACGGTCAGGCACCTGGCCTTTGGCTGCGGAGCTTGAAGGACCTCCGGAACTCATCGGACGAGCGCTTGGCGTTCTCCAGGTCCTCTCCTGAGAGCATGCTCTTCAGCGCCTCGTGGGACTTTGCCCTCTTTAGCCTTAGGCATTCTTCGTAGAGCGATAGGAGGAATGGGCCCCACTCCATGTTGCCCTTGGCAGCTTGAAGGGTCGCCTTCGTGCTCGCTGGGACGGATATGGTAGAATATCTTTCTTCTGTTCCGGGCATGGCGTCTTTACCTAACAGTGACATCATTATATCACTATATAATAATATGCCATTAAAAAGACAGAGCTGGAAGCTTACTTGGGTGCCAGCTCGTGGACCTTCGCGATGTTGCCCCGGTCATCGCGCTTCTCATCGATGGGCGTCTCCATTATCAGCGGGAGCTGGTGAATGCGCTCGTCCGCGAGTATGTTGCGGAAGCCGTCCTCGCCTATCTCCCCTAGGCCGATGTGGTAGTGCCTATCGAGGTGGGAGCTTATGCCGCCTATCGTGTCGTTCAGATGGATGACCTTGAGGCGTTCGATGCCGACGGCCGAGTCGAGCTCATCGAGGACCTCGCTGAACCTCTTCTTCACGTCGTATCCGGCTACGAATGCGTGGCAGGTGTCGAGGCAGATGCCGATCCGCTCGGGCGAGTCGACCTTCTCGATTATCGCAAGCAGGTCTCCGAATGTCGTCCCTAAGCTGTTCTTCTGCCCCGCTGTGTTCTCGAGGAGGACCATGCACTTCGCATTCATGGCGAGCGCCTCGTTCAAAGCCGCGACTATGCGGCTGCGCCCGGCTTCAATTCCAGTGCCGAGGTGGCTTCCCAGGTGCGTGACCAGAAATGGGATGCCCAGCCTGTCGCACCTGAGGATCTCTGCCTTGAACGTTCCGATGGACTTCGAGCGGACGTCGGGTGTCGGGGATGCCAAGTTCGGGAGATAAGGCATGTGGTCCACGACCGGCGAGAGCCTTGATGAGCGGAGCCCCTTGGCGAAGGCATCCCTCACGCCATCGGATATCGGGGCGGATGCCCATCCCCTCGGGTTCCTTGTGAAGATCTGAAATGTAGTGCAGCCGACCTCAGCAGCCCGGTGTATTGCCTGGTCCAGCGATCCGGCTATCGATACGTGTGTGCCCACGTTGAGCTTTGCCATGCATCTGGTACTGGCGAAGGGGGAATTAACACTAGCGCTGTCCGCCAAATCGTTCCAGCCGTGGCATTAGCGGCTGATGCAGGTCACCGAGACGCCGCGGCAGGACGAGAGTTTCTCTGCAAGGCTGCGGTCTGCGGTGTAGAGCGGGACATTCTCGAGGTAGGCGAGCGCGGCGTAGGAGGAGTCGTAAATAGTAATGGCGTTCTCTGAAGCGATGCGAAGGGCGGCAAGGGCAGTTGCCCCATTAAGCTGGCGAAGGTCGAAGAAGTACGAATCGATGGCGGTTGAGATATCGCGTAGCTCAGCTGCGCTGTGCAGTCTCTTGCAGACCAATGCGTTCAGCACCTCGCAGTGCAGATGCGACGGCGCAACGATCTGCAGGTCGCCCTCAACGTACTTGTCCCGGAGCGCCAGCGCAGCCTTCGATCCGGGCTCGTCCACGAACCACTTCACGACTATGCTCGCATCAAGGACCGCTTTAGCCATGCCGGGCATCCCTTGAACTCCTGATTATGTCCTCGGCGGGGGCTTCGCCCCCAGTCGGCCGGCGCAGCCGTTCGTTGAGGAGGACTGCCTTGCCCATATTCTTCTGCCTCTCCTCAACGGCTTTTGCCCTGATGGCATCCCTAATGACCTCGCTCCAGTTCAGCGGCAGTGTGCGCATGAGCCTCTTTGTATCCTCATCCACGCGGACTGTGATAACTGTCATACATGTATTACTGTATATACGAATATAAAAACCATTCACTTCGGAGCGGGGGTAGATAAACAGGTTTTGCCGGTTGCAGATGGGCAACTATTCGATTATCCGCTTGAAGCAGATGGAGGCGATTGCGAACATTGCAACGTCGAATACTGCTATCGCGGCGATGTCCAAAGGTAGCTGCGAGATGTCTCCGGTAATCAGAAGCCCCCGCATGGCATCGACGACATAGCTGAGCGGGTTCACGGTCGCCAGCTCCTTCAGGACCGGCGGCATCATCTCGATCGGGTACAGGGCATTGCTAGCGAAGAAGAGCGGCATCGTGATGACCTGGCCGATGCCCATGAACCGCTCCCGGCTCTTCATGAGGGACGCGATCATTATCGAGATCGCCGCAAAGCCTCCCGAGGCGAGGAATATCACCGCTAGGGCGGCGAGGAAGAAGAGCGGGTTCGGCACTATGTGGACCCCCATCAGCAGCGCGATGGGGATGATTATCAGGACCTGGAATACAGACCTGACGCCGGATGACATCGACCTCCCTACGACGATAGAGTACCTGGGGGCGGGGGTTACAAGCAGCTTCTTGAGGATGCCGGACTCGCGCTCCCAGACCATTGTCAGCCCGAAGAAGATGCTCACGAACGCCATCGACTGCACAATCACGCCTGGCGTTATGAAGTCGGTGTAGGGTATGCCTCCGGTTGGGATCGCCCTCAGGGCACCCATCACGGGCCCGAAGATGACCAGCCAGAGCGCGGGCTGCACCGCCCTCGTGTATATCTCGGTCCGGTCGTGGCGAATGCGCCTGAGCTCCAGCTCCACCATTATGAGGACGTTCCGGAGAGGGTCCACTCAGCCGCCCCTCCTTATGGTCCTGCGCACCCTCGCCACCTCGGTTATCCTGCCGCCGGACTCGAGCCTCGTGCCGGCGTACTTCAGGAATACGTCGTCGAGCGTGGGGGCGTTCATAGATACCTTCCTCACTAAGACGCCGGAGCCGTCGAGTATGCGCATCACGCCGGGGAGAGCGGTCTCTGCGTCGTCGGCCATCACTCTCAGCTCCATCTCGGCGACTTTGGCTTCCTTCACTGACTCCACCTCCCGCACACTATCCAGCACGGATGTGCCGATGCCGTTCGATCCGAGCTCGAGGATGAGGGCCTCGCCCCCTACGGAGCGCTTGAGCTCCTGGACGGTCCCGGTCGTGATGATCTTGCCGCGGCTGATTATGCCTATCTCGTCGGCGTAAAGGTCCGCCTCGTCCATGTAGTGGGTGTTGAAGAAGACGGTCGTGCCGAACTCCTTCTTGAATGACGTCAGCTTGTCCCAGACCACCTTCCGGGCCATCGGGTCGAGGCCGATGGTCGGCTCGTCGAGGAAGAGTATCCTCGGGCTTATCAGGAGGGCGGTGGCGATCTCGAGCCTGCGTATCATGCCGCCGGAGTATGACCTGACGAGCCTGTCCGCCGCCTCGCCCAGCCCGATGTTCTCCATCGCTTCTCTGATAAGCTTCTTCCTTGTTTCAGACGGGATGCCGTAGATCTTCGCGTAAATCAGCATGTTCTCGTAGCCGCTGATGTCCGTCCAGACGCTCATCTCCTGCGGGACGTAGCCCACGAGTCGCCGGATATCGCCGCTCTCGCGGACCGTGTTGTGCCCCATCACCTCAGCTCTTCCCTCGGTGGGGGGGAGTTGGGTCGTGAGGATGCGCATCAGGGTCGTCTTCCCGGAGCCGTTGGGGCCGAGCAGCGCGAAGACCTTGCCAGATTCGACCTGGAGGTCGACGCCATCGAGTGCCCTAGAATGCTTGTCGTAGACTTTAACGACGCCCCTCGCGTCAATGGCGGAAGTCATAAGGAGAGAGATGCGCAGGGTAACTAATATTTTTGGATGCGTTTGCCGTTTGTTTCAATTCCCATTATAAGGGATCGTAATCATGAACTCTCCGTCCAGAGGATTATAGTTGATAGGGCAAAGGCAAGATCGGGTTTTAAGGGTTGGACCAAGTACGAGATGGCTGACAGGAAGCACATTAAGTTAGTGGCGAATCTTTTGGAGTATGCGGAGTACAGCAATGTAGGAAAGGATAGGACTGCAGGCTTTGGCGTCTCAAAGGCATGGATGGATACGACCATAACATCAAAGGTGGACAGCAGATGAAGATTGCAAGACGACAGGCAAACAGGAATGTAATCTAGAGTTGCAATATATGGGACATAATTAAAGACCGATTATTATGATGGTTTAAGAAGCATTTGATGGGCATGCAAACCATTTAATTTTAAGCCCCAAACCCAAACAATAACTGACTACGACTACTACGACTGATCTCTCCTTCTCTCTTTCTCCTTACTACTATACTACCAACCCTCTCAACACAAAAAAACAAAAATAAAAAACACACGCAAATAGAAGTGGATTGATGTTCACTTTAAAATTTAACCTTTACAATCAATATCGCTCTCTCAAGAGGACAGCTAGCGTACTAGGGAGAATTTAAAGTAAAGAAGAAACAGATTTTTGGTATATGATTGAATATCATTACTTGGTGAAAAAATGTTTCAATTTTTTGGCTTAATTATCGAGACGGCTGGCGTTTTCGTTATTTTTGCCGCGCAGTTTATCTTTTTTATAAATGCTAAAGAAAAATACGGCTCAATTAAACGTGCATTTTTAACAATTGGTAGCTCAACTCAAATTAGCCCTGGACCAGAGGAAATTTATAAAATGTCTGGAAAGCAAGTTGACGAAAACCTCAAAAAGTTTTTGCATGCTACGCTATTTTATAATGATTTCAAATGGAGTATCATTGGGTTATTCGTATCGTTATTAGGTAATTCTATACAGATGCTCGCAATTTATTTTTCTCTCTAAATGTGCTTTGTGCGGGCGATTAGAATTTAACTTTCTCAAAAGTAGTTAAACAGACCCCAAATCCGCTTACCTGCTTCA
>CAZWMA010000016.1:0-40243 GCA_964634735.1 uncultured Nitrososphaerota archaeon | reverse complement strand
CGTCGATGCTCTTCCCGCCGCCGACTGAAATGACCATGACCGACTTGCATTCGCCTATAATTGCCTCTACTTTTTTGGTAGTCTCTTCGGTGGCATCCTTGGCCGCGAAGCAATCCACCTTGAGCCCCATCTTCTTGAGGCTATCTTCAACAAGCTCAGCAGGACCTTTCGTGTAGCTGTCGCCGCTGACCAGGAGGACCCTACCGTTTACATTCAGCTTTGTCATTACCTCGGTAATCATCGGTAGGACATTGGCGCCTACCACAACAAACCTGGGCAAGTTGATAGCGTGTATGTGCATTTTTAATGACTCCCCAGCACCAAGAATTATATCGGTTGCCCTATATAATCCAATAGTGAGGCGGCATTTCGCCATCATTCTTAAAGAATATTCCTCATCAGCCCCTCGACGGTTATGCTTAAATACAAGCGGATTGTGGTGTAAAATAACTTCGCTAATTCTACGCTTTGAAGCGGAGGCGTTTGGCTTGTTGCCACATGAATTGACTGACAAATCAGCTCTTTACGATAAGCTTAAGCACGGAACTACTACCGTTGGGATCGTCTGCACTGACGGTGTCGTGCTCGCAACGGACAGAAGGGTCACCGCAGGTACATACGTTGCCCACAAGAAGGGCAGGAAGCTATTCCAGCTGGACGAGAGCAAGGCAGCAACCATAGCAGGGCTCGTTGCAGATGCCCAGATGATAATGGATTACCTGAAGTCACAGATCAATCTCCTAAAGATGAACAACAAGGGGCCCGTCTCGACGAAGACGATAGCCACTTACGCGTCCAATGTGCTCTTCAGCGCACGCAATTACCCGTACATCGTGCAGTTCATAATTGCAGGATATGACGAGACCGGGCCGTCCCTGTATGTCCTCGACTGGTTCGGGACGCTGACGCAGGAGAAGTTCATAACGACCGGATCGGGCTCGCCCTACGCCATTGGCGTCCTAGAGACCAGCCTCAAGAAGAACCCTACGATGACTGAAGCGTTGCCTGTGATTGCCAGGGCGGTCAGGTCATCGATAGAGCGCGACCCAGGAAGCGGCGAGGGGATCGACGTTATCACGATTAGCAAGGAAGGTTTCAGGGAGCTTACCGACGCAGAGATAGCAAAGCTGCTTGCTCAAAACTGATTCCTTTTTAATATATGGAGATGCCGCATTTGGCGAACGCTAGTACTGTTGATACTTTCGGCGACATAAAGAGAGTAATTGCCAGGGAGGTCCCTGCAGAGGCTAAGCTCACGAAGGTCGAGTTCGAGGGGCCTTACATAGTGATCTACGCCGACAACCCCAACTTCCTAATCGAGAACAGCGAACCAATCAAGAGGATTGTTCGGGAGATAAAGAAGAGGGTAATAGTCCGCGCAGACCCCAGCGCGCGCAAGAAGATCGAGGAAGCAAAGAATATCATTTCAACGCTCATCCCCGTCGAGGCCGAGATTACGGAGATGAACTTCGATGAAGGGACCGGCGAGGTCATAATTCTCGCAAAGAAGCCCGGTTTGGTCATAGGGAAGGGCGGATCGACCCTCAGGGACATTGCATCCCAGACCGGCTGGCGCCCAACAATCATACGCTCCCCGCCGCTCAAGTCCAGGATTATCGATCAGGCTGTCTACTACCAGAGCAAGGAGACTGAGTACAGGTTGGACTTCCTCAGGAAGGTAGGCCGGAGGATACACCGCCCGAGGGTGTACAACGAGAGCTGGATTACCATCTCTGCCCTTGGCGGGTTCAGGGAGGTCGGAAGGCAAGCTATACTCATCCAGACCTTGGACAGCAAGGTCCTTATCGACTGCGGCGTCAGACCGGGCGCGCAGTCATACTTCGATGAGTTCCCGCGCCTCGACATATCTGAGTTCAACATCGAGGAGCTGGACGCCGTCATAGTCACCCACGCACATCTCGACCACTGCGGGCTTGTCCCGATACTCTTCAAGTACGGCTACGGCGGACCGATATACTGCACAAAGCCTACCAAGAGCCTAATGACCCTTCTCCAGCTCGATTACCTGGACGTTGCCGTCAAGGAGGGGAAGCCAATGCCGTACGGGCTAAGGGAGGTCAAGAAGGTCCTGCTTCACACGATACCGCTCGATTATGGCGAGGTCACCGACATCACCCCGGACATAAGACTCACCCTTCACAACGCTGGGCACATACTGGGCTCTGCAATGGTCCACCTCCACATCGGGGACGGGCTCTACAACATAGTCTACACTGGCGACTTCAAGTATGCCCGGACCAGGCTCCTCGAGCCGGCTGCCGCCTCGTTCCCGCGCGCCGAGACGCTGATAATGGAGAGCACGTATGGCGCGCCGAACGACATCGTCCCGACCCGAGAGGAGACCGAGCAGCAGTTCCTCGAGACCATAAGGACCACCCTCCAGCTAGGCGGAAAGGCGCTCATACCTATCCTTGCCGTCGGGAGAGCCCAGGAGATAATGTTGGTCCTCGACGAGGCGATCAAGTCAGGCATACTGCCGCAGGTGCCGATATACATCGAAGGCATGCTCCAAGAGGTAACTGCGATACACACGGCATACCCTGAGGAACTGGCGCGCGAGCTCAAGAATAGGATCTTCCACAAGGGGGAGAACCCGTTTCTATCGGAGCACTTCGTCAGCGTTGACGACAAGAGCGCAAGGCCGGACATAGCCGAGGGCGGCCCGTGCATCATCATGGCGACGTCGGGCATGCTCACCGGAGGGCCTGCGCTCGAGTACTTCAAACTGCTCGCCCCGAACCCGAACAACACGATGATCTTCGTCAACTACCAGATCGAGGGGACGCTCGGCAGGTCCATCCTCAGGGGGCTCAAGGAGATCCCGCTCTCGAACTCGGCTGGCAAGATGGATGTGATACAGATCCGGATGAGCGTAAAGTCGATAGACGGCTTCTCCGGGCACAGTGACCGGAAGCAGCTGCTCAAGTTCGTCAACAACATCTCCCCTCGCCCGAAACAAGTCATAATCGTCCACGGCGAAGAATCGAAGTGCGTTGGCATGGCAGACTCGGTCAGGCGTTTCTTCCACATCGAGGCGATAGCGCCAAACATAGGCGACCGGATACGGGTAAAATGATTGCCTCAAGCGATACTCGGGGAGCTTGGCTCAAGATCCCTTGATGGCGAGCATTCCGTTCCACACCTCGTCGCCAACATGGTGGACATTCTTTACCGCTTTGCCCTTTACCTTCTTCAGAATCTGCTCCCTCTCCATCAGCAGTATGCCCACTGCGAGCCCCTTGGCGTACTTCTCGTCCTGTACGATTACAACGTCGCCAACCTTCGCACCCTCGGTGACTGACCTTATCCCAGGTGCCATTATGTCCGCGCCCTTTGCAACGAACGGCACCGCTCCCATGTCTACAACTACTTTCGCTATCTTTGAGAGCACCACCGGCGCCGCTGTCAGCGCGGGCATGATCTTCCCGCCGTGCTCGATGAGTATAGGCTTCCCATCCTGCATGTAGATCCTCTCTCCATCCTCGAGCTCAACCCTCTCGACCGCCTCCTTCTTGTCGATCGAGTCGAGCATCTCCGGTGCGACCTTCTTCACCTCCTCTAGTACCACCTTGAGGTCTTTGGAGCTTATTGGGTGCCTCTTCTTAACGAGCAATTCCCTGCATCTCCGATAAACTTAAATAACGTCTCTCCTAATGCGAAAATGCTAATTAATCTTTACGGCTGGAATCTACAATGAGTGAAATTGGCGCCACTGAAATGCTTAGCGAATCCCTCGGCTCCTTCGTCTTGGTAAAGCTGAAAGGCGGAAGAGAAGTGAGGGGTCTTATGAAGAGCTTTGACCAGCACTTGAACCTAGTTCTTGATGAAGCGGAGGAGCTTGTCCAGGACAAAGAGCCCAAAAAGCTCGGTGCTATCATCGTAAGAGGAGACAACGTAGTAATCGTTTCTCCCTCACCGAGGTGAGTTAAATGAAGGGCACAACGTCGTTCGGTCGCAGGAACAGGGGAATGACTCACATACCCTGCAGACGCTGCGGTCATCATTCGTACCATATCCGGAAGAAATTCTGTTCGCACTGCGGATACGGAAAGACACCGAAACTCCGCCAGTGATCTGCCGAAGGGGAAAACCCCAAGGCAATACCCTTTTCCTAAACAATTTTTCGTGCGGCGCATCGCCGCTAAGTTTTATTATTCCCGCCAGTACTTTTGAGCTAGTGATATAATATGTCCGAAACACCAACATCAAGCGCACCCGCGGAAGAGAAACTCCCAACGAATGAAATGATCAAGGTCATAGATCATATAACGATCTCCAAGAACGCGAGCTGGTGGACCGCCGTCGTGCTTGCCGGCGAAGAGGGAAGGAAGAAGGTCATGCTCTACATGTGGAACAAGCGCGACGACAAGTGGTCTCGGAAGCAGAAGTTCACCATCGCGAGAAAGGCCGACTGGGCGAAGTACAAAGATGCCGTTGAGAAGCTCCTGGAGAAGGTAGACTGAGCGTCAGCAAGGAAAAACATAACTTTTTAATAGTAATCCGTTTTATTCCACTGAAGAGGGCCGGTAGCTCAGACTGGCAGAGCGCCCGCTTGGCAATGCGGGCTTGCAATGCCGTTGCAGCCACCGCAACAAAGTGCGGGAGGCCACGGGTTCGAATCCCGTCCGGTCCACCATAACCCTTTTACAAGCAGTGCGTTTTAGGTAGAATAATTAATTTGAGAGCAGACTCCAAATCAAAAAGGCAAGGAAACAAGCATGACGCCCCCCGGTCCCGTTGATGTAGCGCCGTCGCCAAAGATCTGTGCAGACCCACCAATTTACAAGCGGCACAACCTGATGCTATTCATCGTGTTGGTTGGGGTGTTCATGTCCGTCCTCGACGGCATAGTGGTGAATATCGCTCTGCCGACCATAACGACTTATTTCAACACGGAGCTCGCAAAGTCGCAGTGGATCATGACTGCCTACCTGCTGACTATGACGAGCTTTCTCCTGGTCTTCGGCAAAGTGTCCGAGCGGACAGGGAAGGTCAAGCTCTTTATGACCGGCTTTACGGTCTTCGTGATCGGGTCGTTCGCATGCGGCATGTCAATGAGCCTGGAGCAGCTGGTCGCATTCAGAGTCCTTCAGGCGCTCGGCGCATCGATGGTCTTCTCAATCAGCAGCGCGATGCTCTTCGAGATAGCCCCTCCGAATAGCCGGGGGCGGGCGATGGGTTACCTCGGCACAACTGTAGCAATCGGGAGCATCACAGGTCCCGCCTTGGGAGGGTTCATAGTGGACGCAATGGGCTGGACGTACATCTTCCTCATCAACATCCCCATCGGCATCGCCGCGCTCCTATTGGCGGCTAAATACCTAAAGCTGAACGAGATTCGCAATCCGAGGATCAACATGGACTGGATTGGAGCCGGCGCCCTGATCGCTTTCATGAGTTCGCTTATTCTTTTCTTGGGCGACGTGTCCGACTCGTCCTCGCTGACCTTTACAGGCATATTATTGGCGACCGCCTTTGCCGCTTCGTTCGGGGTGTTCCTATGGAACGAATCAAGGTGCAAGAGCCCTCTCCTCGACCTGTCCGTCTTCAAGGTCAGGCGTTTCTCGATGCCATCTTTCAGCATGCTCCTCTACTTCATATCCCTCTTCACGGTTAACCTCGTCGGGCCGTTTTACTTCGAGGGGGTAATGGGCTTCTCGCCATCCCAGGTTGGAATTATCTACATGATCACGCCTGTTGTTATGATGATTGGCTCACCGTTCAGTGGAGCCCTGTATGACAAATACCACTGGCGATACCACGCATCCATGGGAATAATGGTCGTCGCAGTCGCATTGGTCGCCCTCGGGTCCGCTATGCTAGCCGGTAACCTCACTCTCATAATCGCAACCTACGCCATCCAGGGCTTCGGGGGCTCGCTCTTCCAGAGCCCTAACAACACCGAGCTTATGGGCGCGCTCCCCACCAAGCAACGGGGAATCGCCTCGTCAGTGAGCGCGACCTTCAGGAACCTCGGAATGTCGCTGGGGGTCTCCGTAGCGAGCATCCTCGTGGCATTCCAGCTCAGCGCTGTTGGATACTACGGCGCAATACTTGATGCGGATAATGCGCTGCTTGCCGGCGTCGTGAGCAACGTCATATTCGCAGCTGTAGCGCTCTGCGTTGCTGGAGCGGTCGTCTCACTTATGAGGAACGGTGCCCGCACGGAAACCTGTCCGCCCGCACCGCCTGCCCATTAGGGCGATTCCATTTCATTCCTCATAGCTACTCCTCATCTATACTCTGCCGGTCATCCCCAGTTGCCACTTTTTTCGACTGAATTGGGCTCTATTTCAGCTATCATTATCAATAAAAAGTTATTACTGTCCCAATTCCTTATTCTATTAAAAATAATCAAGGGGTCACCTGCGATTGGAAGACTCTGATCTGACCAAGCTGTTCAACGAGCAGATCGGCATCCTGTTCAAAGACGCCCTCAGAATAGGCGCAAAGGATCCAGCGATGGGATACTTCATGCTCCAGACATCGAGGAGGCAGAAGAACGCGGCAAAGCTCAGGACCTCCTGTGAAGAGAAGGGGCTTCACGTCCCCCTTTCTTGATCTACAGCGTAACGAAGAGATGCAACCTCAACTGCAAGGGCTGCTACGCCCGGGCGCAACATAGGGAAGCTGAGGTCGAGATGGGCGAGGACCGGATTCGCGCGCTCTCCTCCGAATTCCTGAAAGAGATACGGGCGAACAGGGGCAAGCTCAGGGAGACGAGAGGAGGATGCGCGCTCTGGGAGAACCGGGAATGGGTGGCAACCATTCTAAGCCATGCTTCCACCTCTAGAGAAAGCCGCGGGGACTCCTGAATGAGTGCAGGCAGCCCGCTCAGAAGAACTGCGAAAGCCTCTTCTGGTCCTTCGGGAGCGGCTTGGGGAGGTCCTCCTCGACCATCCTCTGAGTGAACCCGTACACCTTCTCGACCTTCTTCTTCACGCCGATGAGCTTGTTCTTCTCGTGCGTTTGCATCGTTATCAGGGCATACGTCTTGGCGACCGTCTTCCCCTCCGACTGCCTGAGTATCCTCCCGAACCTCTGGATCCACTTCTTCGGGTTGCTAGGCGGGTCGATCCATATCTCGATGTCCGCTGCCGGGATGTCGAGCCCCTCTTCCCCTATGCTCGTGCAGATGAGGATGCTCGCCTTCTCCCGGAACTGCAGAAGCGCCGATGCCTGCTGCTCCATTGCCATGTCCCCCTTCCCGACGAGGACCGCGACGTCGTCCATCCCCCTCAGCTTGTGGAAGATCGTGCCCATCTGCTTCGCTGCCTCGACGGACTCTACGAATATGATTGCCTTCTTGAACGTCTCGCTTGCGATTATGCTCTTCGCCGCAGCTATCTTGTGGTTCGGGTTCTCGTCCAGCACATCTTTGTACGTGTCGTGTATGCTCTTCCCTCCAAGCTCGCGGAGCGGCGCCTTGAGCTCGCTCAGCTTCCACGTCCCGTACTCGCTTACGCTGCTCGCCCCGTCCTCCACGATCCTTGACTTCATCACCTTGAGGGCGATGAGGCAGACGCAAAGCCCGTGCTTCGTGCAGTAGCCCCTGGCGTGGGCGGGACCGTATATCCGGGCGACCTTCACCTGGTACCTCTTGATCACATCGTTGAGCTGGTAGTATATCGATATCAGCTTCTGCGGCGCCGGGAGCCGGGTCATCACGATCAGCCTCTCCGGCATCTGCGCCTTTATCTCGGGCTCCTCGACGGAGATCGCCTCGACCCTCTCGAATACCCTCTTGAGCTCCTTTAGCCGCTGTGGGGCGTGGAGCTGAGGCGTTGCGCTCAGGGCGAGGATCTTGGCGCCGGATGCCTTCGCCGCCAGCAATATCGCGTGGCCATCGGTTTCGCCTATGTACCCGTGGCATTCGTCGGCGATGACCAGCGAGTAGGGGAACCTGAATCCAGCCTGCCCGAGCCTCGAGGAGAGCTCCGAAACGGGGTCATCCGCCTCCTTTGCTGCCTCGATGTGTCTGGAGTACTTCTCGAGCACGTCGTTGTAGAAAGTCTGGGGCGTGGTCACGGCGAACCCGGCGTTCCATACCTTCAGCCTCCTCCTCTGATCCGGGGGTATGCTGCCCGATATGAAGCACGCCTCGCCCAGTCCGAGCATCTTGCGCGCGAAGAGGGTCTGCTGCACCCCGAGCGGGACCGACGGCGTCAGGAAGAGGACCCTGCAGCCCGGGCTCTTCGACTCCTCCGCGATGAACGCGCCCGCAAGGTAGGTCTTCCCCAATCCCGTCGGCAGGCCGACCACCAGGGTGTCCTTGCCCATCCTCCGCAGTATCTTCTCCTGGAACGGATAAAGCTTGTAGCCCATCTTATCGACGCTGACCGTCTTAGGTGCCGATATGGGCTCAGACGGGGACAGGTTGGCCGTCATCAACTGGAGCGAGTAAGGGCTCGCCTCCAAGAAGTCCAGGTAGTCCTTCCACGGCCCCGCCTTGTCTGCCATGGTTCAAGTATCGGGGAATTAGCCCAATATACCTTTACCCTGCCTTTGCAGCGGTCCATCTCTGCTATCGAGGGTGCTCACTGTTTTTATAGACGCGTGCTGCATCAACAAAAGAAGGCTGGACCCGATGGATAATCGTTATGTTGGAAACCTGCTCATCCACATAATGAACGACGGTACTGTGTACTTGCTACCATCGATCCTGCCGCTCGTCGTGATCGAGTACGGCTTCTCATACATCACCGCTGGATATGTGAGCGCGATCATCCCGCTCTGCCTTGGGGTCCTCCAGACCCCCATCGGGAGGTACGCTGACCGCGTCTCGAGCGCGCTCCTCCTGAGGATTGGAATACTGATAGTTGGCGCAGGGGCCCTCGTCGCCGGGCTTGCGCCTTCACTCTTCCTTCCAGCCCTCTTCATAATCGGCGTAGGTGGGAGTTTCTACCACCCTGTGGGATACGCGTATACCTCGCGCATAATGAGCTCAGGCAAGACCGGGCTGGCGTTGGGGATGCAGAGCAGCTCGGGAGACATCGGGATACTCGTCGCGTTCCTTACGGCCGGACCGATGGCTCTGATAGCCGGGTGGCGGTCCGTCTTCGTCGTTTGGGGCATCGCGAACATCCTGATCGCTCTCGCCACAACCTTGTTGTTCAAGGGCGACGACTCTGCGCCAGCATCTTCGCAGTCCGACTTGTCCGCGCTCAAGACCCGGCAGGCAATTCTCGTTATGGTGCTCTTCATGATACTCGGCGCTGTCCAGAAGCTCATCCACACCTACCTGCCCACGATCTTCTTCATGCAGGGCACAGGCATCACGCTTGCAGACATGATGACCTCCCTTCTGATAGGCACAGGCATAATCGGCGGGATAATCGGTGGCAGGCTCACGGACAGGCGAGGGGCAAGGCTGGTAACCATCGCATTCAACGCCGCAGCAGCGATCGCCCTCTCGTTGATGTTCTTCTCATCGCAGCTCGCTTTCTCAGCGTCAATGATAGTCGCGCTCGGGCTTACCCTCATGGGGCTCTACCCTCCCCTGTACTACGTCATGCGCCAGGTGACCAAGGGCAAGCTCGTGGGCACCGCCTACGGTCTCCTTCTATCGCTTAGCATGTTCAGCGGCATATTGGGGGTAACTGCTGGCGGCTACATCGTCGAGTACATGCCAAGCATGGTCTACCTGCTTGGAGCAGCCCTCTGCATCGTGGCGACCGCCCTGGCATTGGGGTTGCCCCGGCGGAACGAGTGATTTACCTTACTGCGAAAAACTTAATATTGTACGCTTTTTGTGTTAGTGTAAGCTCTGGTAGTATAGTCCGGTCAAGTATACTGGCCTCTCGAGCCGAAAGCGGAGACAGTCAGTGACACGGGTTCGAATCCCGTCCAGAGCACCAAACATCCTCTTCTGAAATAATGGCCTGCTTTTTTAACATACATTAACGGAAATGCACGATTTGTAACCGAAACCGCATCTGATGCTCTATTGCTGGGCTGCCTTCTTCACAAAGACCGTGTATCCCCTGATTTTAGTGGCTTCTAATCCTGATGTGATGTCTGGAACGATGGAGAAGCACTCCTCCCTGCCTCCCTTCAGGCTCTCCAGGAATGCCCCGAGTGACTTCATATCATCCATGTGCTTGTTCGTAGCCTCAAACCAGTAGAGCTTCCAGTTATTACCGTCAAAAATTACCAGCCAATTCATCCGAGCCCGCTCCTGCCCATCCTTCTGTCGCGCCGCCGATATTATGCTTTGGCTTCGTGCAGAGCATGACCCCCCTCCATAACCTGCCGATACTTAGCACAACCAGCTCTTGCGCCGCGGGTCAGCTCTGGATCTTTCGGGATGCTATTCTGGCTAGCTGTCTGCATTGGGGATTTGATTTCGAATACCCTATAAGCCGCGCTGCCTGTATGGCTGAACATGCAACCTAATCAGCAGAGGAGCCAAATCAACCCGGGTATGCGCGTGCAGATCGTGCTGAAGCAGGACCAGCGGAGCGGCAAATTGACGGAAGGCATCATAAAAGACATCCTGACGAATAGTCCTGACCATCCCCACGGCATTAAGGTGCGACTTACCGACGGCAGGATTGGTAGGGTTCAAGCGATAATCAAATGACCATTCAGCGTTGAAGCATGATTAAGTCTAGATTGGGCTCTTTCTATTAAAAAGCCCGCTAAATGACACCCCGCTCTAGCTTTACCAGTTGCAATTCGGAGTAGATAGTGACTGGCACTTTCGATGCTCTGCTCTTGTTATTCTGCTCCGCTGGATTCATTATTCCTTTCGCCCAAATTCCTATTCGTTCCCATCAGTAGTAATAACGTTCTAAGGCTGATAATCAAACTCAAGTCTCGGTGAAATAATTATATGCGAAAAAGGGCAGTGCAAACAAGTCTATACAATATTGGCAAATTGTCCTCATTATCCTTCCAATAATTGCGACTAGCCGTTCACATATATGTCATATTGATGTGAATCAAATGTCTTGTACAGAACAACATAAGGGCAGTCATTGAAAAAAGCAACGTATATCTCAATATACGACATATTCGTACCATTAGATAACAAATAATCCATAATCAGCAGAGCGTCATTAAGCGTCGTATTAAAGAAGAGCGTTCCATTCATTTTAATTTTAGAATGAGGCTCAACTACGCCTTCAATTACAGTCGAGTATTGATTTGCATTAAGACCAAGGGAACGATTGCCCATGATCGGTATGTGGATATCTAAGTGACGTATCTCTATTGATAATCTGCCGTTAGTTGGATTATCACAAAACAATTCCCATCTGAATGCTAAGTCCCCCTGATTTGTGGATACATTCTGGTACAATTCCACATCACTGAATTCCGCTCCTACAAAACGGACATTCTCTATTGCGGCGTTCAGACTGTTGAGATTATTCGCTAAATATGCATTCCACGCTAATCCTACACTAATGATGATAACTAGTGCTAACACAACTGCCAATATTTTGGTTTTTTTCCGATTGATTTTTTTTAAAAGATGGTTATTGCTTAAATCAGCATTTGCTACAATGCTCCTTAAAGCCTCCTTTCCCTCATCAGTAAGGGTGTAGGTGCCTTCCTGCGTAGTCTTTACTAGCCCTTGTAGTTTCCCAAGATGGAACTGAAGCAATCCGCTACTTTCGATATCGAAAACCTTCTTTAAGTCTGAAAATCCCATAGGCGAGTTCGCAAGGCGTTGTAATATCTTAATCCTAGTGGGATGACCTAATGCCTCAAATAATTCTACCCTGTCTTTACAAAACTCATCCTTTCCATTCTCACCATTCATAAATACAACTTAAGATGTTTCACTTATAATACCTCGTTCATTGACTAAGTTACCCTCTACCAAGGCTTTAGGTAATACGGTTGTCAATAATTATTGACCTGAGGTGCATGTAAGGTATTTTTTTATTTAATATAAAATAAATGCTATCCAATTCATTGAAACAAATAATCAATAAGTTTAAGTCAATTTTTATTGACCAATTCTTTGTTATGAAGTACTTATATACATATTATACAAACTAATTATTATTAGGTAATAATTATGCAATACAGTAAAACAATGTCTATGCTGCTTCTCTGTATTCTTATACTTAGTATCTTAGCATTTCCATCGGCCAAATCGTCAGTATCATCTTATCAGCAGAAAAAACTTCCTGATGGCATTGATCTATGCATACCTATCGAAGATAGCAACTTAGCGTCTCAAGAATTAAGTAGCCTAGGCCATATCAAGTATGTTGACACCCTTGAAGGCTGTGAGGTCTTGGTCGTAAGCAGCGGGTACTTGGGCACCTCTTCCAATGTATTATTCGAACAACTCGCCAACCGCCTTACTAGCGAGGATGGGTTCGTAATCGTGATAGTCGGCGCAAAAGAGCTGAGGAGTAACTTTATGGAAATCATATTGGAAGCACTGCGCATTAACGGACTACGGATACCTGTTACACTTATAGGAAGTGCTGATGCAGAAAAAGCCACATTTTCAATTGACCAAAGGCTGTATACCGTCGATATAGTCGCGATTTCTTTCAAACCATATGGGTACACGGTTGTTGAAAATACAAGTGATGTTGTGAGTGGCATCGCATTTGCTGTCAACAATTACTTTGAAGAGAAACAGGTCCGTTCCATCAATATCCTTGGTACCAATATGGGTACAAGGATGAGCCCTGCTGCGTTAATCGGACCCACTTCGATAAGCACTGTTAACTGGACATATATAGGATATATTGGATGGAAATCAGTCATCGCATATGGCGGTTGGCCTATGTACGAACCGCAGGGTAGCGAAGAAGCCAAAGTCTCATATTACTATTGCAGTGCGACAACAGGGGAAGGCACCTACAAATTCTTTATGGCATATATCCAGCACTGGGCGATGGGATATAGGTACGTCATAAGAGACTTCAACCCACACACCTTCTATAGCATAACCGATTGGAACACTGACTTATTCATTGACCAGATACTCGATGATTGGGGTCCGAAAAATTCAGGGACTAGTGCAACAATAACTTATGGCCTAAGCATAGGCGTATCGGGAAATGATCCATGCGCAACAGCATCGTTTACATACAGCGTACCTGGCGGTCTAGACATTTCTTGGGCGGATCAAACCGTTCCTTCAAACGGGTTTGCCAAAACTAGGCATTACCTCGCTAACCCATCTATTGATGTTGGATATACCATGGAACCCAGTTCGATTGCATTCCTTGACCCTGAAATAGACGGCGCTGAACCGATATCAGTGTACCACCAATTCCAGATTGATGGTGATTTCTACTGCACAATTTACTTTTGGGCAAACCTATACAACAACGATGTCGATGAGGTTTAATATGTCCCTTTTCCCTTTTTTTTATCAAAAACGATAAAAAAGATAGACAAATAACATTTAACATAATAATCCAATAATGGCGCTATCCCAAGGCTTCCCACCCACTCAACTTCAGAGTGAGTTGCAAACTTTTTCTGACCCAAACCTTTTTTCTTACCCATTCCAAATAACAACCCTGTAAGGAGATCAGTACGGTGGAACCAAAGGAATCAGCCCGAAACGCACTCTTATACGTCATGGATGCAACGCCCGGCGAGAGGGTAGCCGTGATTTGCGATGACATATGCCTGGACATAGGCAAGGCGTTCGCCGAAGGCGCCCTTGACATTGGCCTATGGTCACGCCTCTTCGTTCTCAAGACAGGGAGCGAAACCCGGACCGGCATCCCATCCGAGATCGCCGAGGCGGTTTCCTCCAGGTCTGCGGACGTCTACATAACCCTCTTCCGCGAGAGCGAGAAGGAGACGCCGTTCCGGATTAGCATAATCAACCTGATCAGCAAGCACAGGAAGTACAGGCTCGGCCACTGCCCGGGCATCACCATGGACATGCTCACCGAAGGTGCCCTCGCACTTACCGCAGCAGAGCACAGGGAGATCTACTCAAAGGCGCAGCGGCTGATGGCTATGCTGGCTTCGACCGAAAGGGTAAGGGTGACCAGCCCGAACGGGACCGACGTCACGTTCCGGGCTCTAGGAAGGGAGTTCTTTACTGAGACCCGGTTCGACTGGGCGACCTACAAGTGGGGCAACCTCCCGACAGGGGAGGTCATCTGCGCACCCATAGAGGACTCGCTGAAGGGCAAGATCGTCTGCGACCTCTCGATAGGCGGCATCGGGCAAATATCCTCGCCGCTAACGATTACCGCGAAGGCTGGGCGCGCAGAGCTGTTCGAGTGCGCCGATGCTGTCGTCAAGCAGCGCGTCGAGAATGCGCTGAGTGTCGATGACCAGGCCCGTGTGGTCGGAGAGTTCGCGTTCGGCCTCAACAAGAAAGCGCGCCTGTCAGCGAACTTCCTCGAGGCTGAGAAGGTCGCCAACACCATTCACTTCGCGTTCGGGCACAACGAGGACTTCCCGGGCGGGAAGAACACATCCGCCACCCACATGGACTTCCTCGTCTCCAAGCCGACGGTGGTCGTAACTTCAACCTCAGGGCAGGAGAAGACTGTGATGAGGGACGGGGTGCTTCAGTAGGCTATTTCGGGGCGCTGGGGGGCTGCTCCAACCTCTTCCCCATCTCCGACCAGTTGGCATCGAGCTCCTCCTGGAGCCTTTCGATTTCTCTGCTGCCAAGCTGGCTGAACCTCCCCTGCATCCTCAGATACTCCGCGAGAGGCTTTCTCTTCGACTTGTCTATCAGGCCCTTCGATGGTCCGGTCAGGCTGTACCTTCCGCCCTGCCACTCGTATAGCATCCACGAGCCTGTCAAGACCGCCAGTTTCCCGACGTCCACGCTCTTCTCCGAAGGGTACCTCCAGCCCGGAGGGCACGGCGAGAGGATGTGGATGTACTTGAGCCCCTTGATCGACATCGCCTTCCTTATCTTGTCCGCAAGGTCCAGCGGGAATGCCGAGCACGCCGTTGCGACATACGGTATCCTGTGGGCTATCATTATCCCGGGGATATCTTTCTTCGGCTCCAGCTTTCCCCGTACCGATGTAGTGGTCGCAGCCCCCGGAGGTGTCTGGCTGCTGCTCTGGGTCCCCGTGTTCATGTACGCCTCATTGTCGTAGCAGACGTAGATGAAGTTCTCGCCCCGCTCCGCCGCGCCGCTCAGCCCTTGGATGCCGATGTCCGCGGTCCCCCCATCGCCTGCCCAAGCGACGACGTTCGTGTCCCCCTTCCCCGCCAGCTCCATTGCCGCCGATATACCGCTCGCCGTCGCAGCTGCCGCCGCGAAAGCCGTGTTGAGCGTGGGCACGCCCGATGATGACTTCGGATAGTAGCCCTGAACAACGGCGCTGCAGCACGCCGGCACGGTCATTATGGTCTTGGGTCCGAGCACATTGAGCGCTATCTTGGTCGCGAGGGAGAGCATGCACCCGGGGCAGGACGCGTTCCCGGGCATGTGACGATCTATCGCATCGAGGTCCTTGAGCAGCATCAGCTTACCCCTCCTGAACGGCGATTGCCTCCCGCATTCCCATTGTCCTTCAAGCCCCACCAAACCTCTCGCCCCGCCGCCTTCCCCGCCTCCGCTGATCTGAGCGCGTCCATCGCAATCCCCTGGAAGTCTTCGGGCTTTATGTCCCTCCCACCGAGCCCTGCGATATAGCGAGCTGCCTTCTGCCCTATCACTGATGCGACTTCCGTGGCCAGTATGCCGCCTTTTCCAAACGAGTAGTCCCTGTCCACTACAGCCACGACCTTTGCACCCCTGGTCACCTTCAGGATCGCCTCAGACGGGAAGGGCCGCACTGACTTTATCCTCATGACGCCCGCCCTCACGCCCTCGTCCCTCAGGGCGTCCGCCGCGTCCTTCGCGTCGCCGCTCGATGAGCCTGCCACGCCTATCACGACCTCTGCATCGGCGCACCTGTAGCCTTCTATGAGGCCTACCTGCCTCCTCCCCGTTGCCCGTTCGAACGCACGGGCCGACTCCTCAATGACCTGCTTCGAGTCCTCGAAGGCATCCTTTATCAGGTGCCTGATCTCCATCAACGCATCAGGCCCAATCATGTTGCCATACGTTACAGGCCTTTCTGTGTCCATCAATACGGGCAGCTTCGACGGGTCAAGCCTCGGCAGGAATGCATCAACATCCTCCTGAGGCATAATGTCAAGCCTCTCCGCGGTGTGGGAGAGCGAGAACGCGTCGAGCCCAAACATGACCGGCTGCATCACCTTCTCATCCTCGGCCACCCTGAACGCCTGTATCGTTGTGTCGTAAGCCTCCTGGACGCTCTCGCACATCATCGAGAGCCAGCCCGTATCGCGCTGCGCCAGCTGGTCCGTATGCTCGTTCCAGATGGTCCACGGTGGCGCCAAAGCCCTGTTGACGACTGCCATCACCATTGGAATCCTGCCAAGCCCAGTCCAGAACACCACCTCGTTCATGTAAAGGAGACCCTGCGACGATGTCGCGGTGAACGCCCTGGCCCCGCACGCCGCAGCTCCGTAGCATGCGCTCAATGCGCTGTGCTCGGACTCTACCCTGATGTACTTCCCCCTCATCTCGCCGTTCGTCAGGAACTCCGCCAGCTTCTCCACGATCTGCGTCTGCGGCGTTATGGGGTAGGCTGCGACCACATCCGCCCTCGCCGCCTTCACGGCGTATGCGACCGCGTGGTTCCCTGTCGCTATCACTCAAGGCGCCTCCTTGACCATCTTTATTGCCTTGACCGGGCAGACCGTCTCGCATATCCCGCAGCCCTTGCAGTAATCATACTTGACGTAAACCTCGTTCCCTTCGCCCCTGCCGATTGCCGCCTCCGGGCAGTAGAGCCAGCACATTAGGCACCTTGTGCACTTGCCTTGGTCCTTCTCCGGCCTCTTCAGCCTCCATAGCCCTGTCCTGCCGCTCGCTCCCTCTGTGGCTGTCGCAATCGCTGCCTTTCCGCTCAAAGTCTCGTCACCTCATAGGCGGCCAATGCCGCCTTTACGTTCCTCTCGCCCAACTCCCCCTGCCACTTCCTCGTTATGACCTTCTCGAGCATGCCTTTGTCCACCATGCCTGACACCTTCGCTATCGCGCCGAGCATCGCCGTGTTGACGACCGCCCACCCTGCGACCACCAAGCCATTCTCGACCGCAATCGATGTCGCATCCACAGCAGCGCACCGCACCCCCTCTATCGCGGGGGCGGTCTTTGCATTGATCAAAAGAATCCCGCCTTTCTTCATCCCGGAAAAAGTCTCTGCGTCATCCATCAACTTCTGCTCAAAGACCGCCACGATGTCCGGCGAATAGACGAGCGAGTGCCTCCGTATTGGGGCATCCGAGATCCGCGCCGAAGCCGTGACAGGCGCCCCCCTCCTCTCAGCGCCAAAGGCAGGGATTGACTGCCCGTAATGCCCTCCCTCAACGGCAGCGTCGATTAGCATCTCAGACGCAGTGACTATGCCCTGCCCTCCCCTTCCGCGAAGCCTTACCTCCAAGAACATGAAAACGCCGCTCCAACTTTACATATGTAAAACCTGTTTTAAGGTTTTAACCCATTCTGGCACATCTTATGGCATTCGCGACCCTAATCCGCCGATTGAGTGCCTCCTTGGCCGACACGCCTTCACCTGGCGCGTCACATTTTTCAACCTAGCCGTTCTATATGCTTACAAAGGATGCACAGGGGAACAAAATAATGAAAAAAGAATTTATCTTTACAAAGGCAGCGCCCACTCCTTTAGGCGCATACTCTCAGGCGATTAAGGCGGGTGGATTCGTCTTCACCTCCGGGCAGCTACCGATCGACCCGAAATCAGGTCAGGTGACTGAGGCTTCCATCGAGGGTCAGACAAGGCAGGCCATAATGAATATCAAGGCGATACTTGCCGAGGCAGGCGGCGACCTTGAGAGCGCCGTGAAGGTCACGGTCTACCTGAAGGACTTGAACGACTTTAAAGCCATGGACAAGGTCTACGGCGAGTTCTTCGGCTCCGAATCCACGGCAAGGATGCTCTTCGAGGCTGCGCGCCTCCCCCGGGATGTCAAGGTAATCATGGATGCCATTGCATTCATGGGATAAATTCTGTTGTACCTGTGTGCACCAGCCATCGTTTAGGCCCTTCAGGGGAAGAAATAAATAAGTATCTTCGGCTTTAACGAAGCTGAACGAGGGCCTGAGGTGGCCCGGGTTAGGCTGCGAAGAGCAGCCCCCGATGGGTAGCGGCTATCCCGGAGGCCTGTGGCGCCGATGGCGCAGAAAGCCTCAGTTCGCGGGTTCGATCCCCGCCCCGGGCCCTCTTCTTTCATTTTCATTTCCCCCCTCAGACGCATAAGCGCCGTCTTCAGTATTGGGCTTCAGGTTAGCTTAGATCTCTATAAGCTCGTACTCCGTGCTTCCTGTGTGCAGCCTCTCCGCCGCCTTGAGGTGGAAAGCGCTGTCTGTCTTGTTCAGTTTCCCCAGAATGTCCGGGCCCCTCTTGCGCCATCCGGGTATGATTGTCGCCCTGTCGAGCAGATCTAACGATGCCTTGTCCACCGCGACCGGGTCCTTGGACGCGAGGATGCCAATGTTCTGGAAGACGAGCAACCCTGCAGGCGCGGCACAGTCGCAGAATTGCGTGACATCGAGCAGGAAATTGATGTACGCTACTGGCTTGCTTGACATAGCCCTCGATACGCCGGCTGCCGCCTTAGCCAACCCTTCCTGGAACAGCATTTTGCCGTTCGGGAGGTGCGATATCGCATGGGCATCACACTCGAACATGCACGTTGAGCAGTGGAGGCACCTGCTTTCGTCCTTCACCGGGCCGTCCGCCCCCATCTCGAGCGCGCCAAATCTGCAGACCTCGATGCACTTGCCGCACATGGTGCACCGGTCCCTATTGAATACGATGCCGTGCTGCCCGTGCTGGGCTGCCTTGCATCCTTTCGTCGTGCAGCCCATGCCGAGGTTCTTTATAGCTCCCCCAAAGCCTGCAATCGGGTGCCCCTTCACGTGGCTCACCACTAACATTGCATCCGCATCCGCTATGCGCTTTGCCACTCTTATGCGCCGGAGCGCGTTCCCCTCCTCCACCTCCTCCAGCTCAACATCAATGCCGCCCTCCCCGTCCGGCTCATCGGCAACGACGATCGGGCAGCCGAGCCCCTCCTCAGTGAACCCGTTGTACTTTGCGCTGGACAGGACATCCGCAACCTCGAGCCTGTTGCCGGTAGGGTAAAGCGTCGTGGTATCCGTTGCGAACGGCATCCCCCCCTCAGTCCTTACGAAGTCCGCCACCCTCCTTACGAACTGAGGCCTTACATGGGTGTAATTCCCAAGCTCGCCGAAGTGCGTCTTCACCGCGGTCCTCTTGCCCTTCAAATTCCCTGACCCTATGCTGGCCTTGAGGAGCAAGTCGACCGCCTCGAGCGCATCCCTGGATTTGCTGAAACTGGCGTAATGTACCTTTGAAGCCATGACCTGTCTTCTCCCTTCTTCTGAATAATATAGCTCTCCACCGCACCCTTTTTTGAATTTTCCTCACCATGATTGAAAAGTCTCATAAGCCAGCACTTTTTTAGTAGTGAATTATGCCCACTCGCGAGATCAGTGGCTCAGGGGTCAGGTGGATAAACCTGGAGAAGCCGAAGCGCGAGGAGGTAATGGCTCTGGTCGGGCACTTCCCATTCCACAGCCTAAACATCGACGACTGCATGTCGAAGGTGCAGATAACGAAGGTCGAGGAGCATGATGACTACCTCTTCGTCATACTCCGATTTCCGGTCCTCTGCGAAGAGTCCGGGTGCTCGCCGTCCCAGGTCTCTTTCTTCATCGGCAGGGACTACTTGGTAACCGTGCACGACGGGACGATAGGCGCGCTTAACGACTTGTTTGCAAAAAGTGAGATTACAAACAAGGAGACCGGCAAGTTCACGCAGGACGGCGTGGGCAAACTCTTCCTGGACATCTTCACGGCGATAATTGACTCAACCTTCCCAATCATGGAGAGCCTTATGGACCGCCTTGAGGATCTCGAGGAGAACGTCTTCTCGACCGACAAAAACGTGCTCTTCGAGATAACGCGCCTCAGGAGGAGCATCGCTGACGTGCGGCGCATACTCTCGCCCATACGCAGGGTGATCGTGGAGTTGTCCGATGGCGTGCGCAGGCAGACGGGCGACGACTTGGACCTCTACTTCAGCGACGTCCGGGACAAGATAGAGAAGATATGGGAGGTCTCCGAGACCGCAAAGGAGACGATCGATATCTTCAAGGATACTGACTATACCCTCTACCAGCACCGGATGAATAGGGCAATAGTCATCCTGACCATTATATCCACGGCAACGGCACCTGCCTTGATCCTTGGGACGCTGTATGGGATGAACATACAATTGCCGGGCAGCGTGAACGGCGAGCCATGGCTGTTTCTGGGCCCATACACAACCCTGATCATCCTCTGCATAATCATGTTTGTTCCCGCGGTCTTCATGATAGCTTACTTCAAGAAGATCGGCTGGATGTGATCCGACCAAGCCATAAGTCGCTCTGTACGTTCTGAGGCGATGCCTTGATGGGGATTGTATTTCTGACCGTTGCATACGGCAAGGAGGGCTCTGCAATGATTGAAGCCCTCGACATCCTCATGCCGCACGACCCACAGGTTTCAGCAGAGAAACTCGGTTTCGGCGGGCTCGCGCTCATCAGGACCGAACTTGCCTCCGATGAGGCGGCAAGGCTTGTCTTCGATGGCCCGACCAGCCTGGTCAGATCCGCCTCGCCTGTCGACGCGGTAGTCAAGTCCGACCTGGGGGCGATTGGAGAGGAAGTTCGGCGCCTCGCGCAGATGGTTGCGCCGGGCACCGCTGCAGTAACGTGCGCCCGGAGGGGGCGCTCGCTCAGCTCGTCGCAGGAGGTAGAGCGCGAAATCGGCACCCTTCTTGAGCAGCTTGGCTTCAAGGTTAACCTGCGCACCCCGTCCCTTGTTGTCCGCATAGATGTTATAGGTGAGCGCACCGCTATCTCCATTAGACCGCCTGAAATGTTCTTCAAGAAAAGGTGCCCAAGATGACGCATCTGAAGGTCGGCAAGATTCCAAACGAGCTTCTGAAGGCTGCCGTCTTCGGAAAGCTCGGAAGCACCGACTCATCCGTCATCCTCGGGCCAAGCATCGGCGAGGATGCCGCTCTCATAAAGCTTGGCGGCGAGGTCTTCGCATTCAAGTCCGACCCAATCACAGGGTCGGTGGACGAGATAGGTTGGCTCTCGGTCTACGTCAACGCGAACGATATCGCCACGAGGGGCGCCATCCCAAGGTGGTTCATCCAATGCATACTGCTCCCCGAGGGCTCGTCGCTCTCGGACCTAAGCGCCATATGCGCCCAGATCGACTCTGCTGCGAAGGAGATCGGCGTCTCGATTGTCGGCGGGCACACAGAGGTCACGAAAGGGATAACCAACCCCATCGTCATCGGATCCATGATTGGCACCTTCGGAAACCGGCGGCTCTTCACAACCGGCGGCGCAAGCCACGGCGACATCCTCTACATGACGAAGACAGCAGGCATAGAAGGGACCGCGATACTCGCCTCCGATAAGCGCATCCTGAAGCGCTTTGGGAGAGGCTTCGCATCGCGGTGCAAGGCGCTGATCAAGCAGATTAACGCTGTGGGCGACTGCCTGGCACTGTCAGAACTCGAGGGGGTCACTGCAATGCACGACGTGACCGAAGGGGGTCTCCTTGGGGGCGCATGGGAACTCTCCGAGGCCGCATCCTCTGGAATCCGCGTCGTGCTGAAGGATGTCCCAGTGCTCGAGGAGACGCGCCTGATCTGCATGGAGCTGGGCTTAGACCCTTACAGGCTCATAGGGTCGGGTTCCGTGCTCTTCACCGTCAAGCCTGCGCTCTCCGGAGGCGTCGAGGAAGCCCTTGCGAAGAATGGCATCACATTCAAGATGATAGGTGCCCTTACCCCACAGGCCAACGGGCGCAGATGCACGCTCGCGGATGGAGGCGAGAAGGAGATGCGACCGCCGGGCTCGGACGAGCTCTGGAGAGGTCTGGGTCGGGCTTAATACTTTCGGCACTGTCTCCGCTAAATGTTTCTTCTAAAGCACAAAAACCATAAATCCACGTTGATGCAATATGTTGTACTGGGTTGAAGCCATTGGCATACGACATAATCGCTAATGAGATGAACCAGCCCACCCTCTTCAAGGACGAATCGAAACTATTCCCTGACCACGTGCCTGCAAACCTTGTCCACCGGGATTCGCAGCTAAAATCGCTGGGAAGGGTCTTCAGGGTCATGATGGATTCTCCGGGCTCCGTAGCGCAGAAGGCGACGCTGGTCGGCGACGTAGGCGTCGGGAAGACCGCCGTAGGCAAGCGGTTCGGATCCACTATGGAATCCCTGGCCAAGGAGAGGGGTCTGAACCTCAAGTATATCCATGTAAACTGCTACAAGGACCGCACGCTCTTCCTGGTGATGAAGAAGGTCGCCCAGCAGATCCTCCCGAGCATACCAGACAGGGGGTTCTCGGCGCAGGAACTCTTCCAGACCCTCTGGAAGATACTCGAGGCAGAGAACATGTACCTCCTCCTCGCCCTTGACGAGATAGACTTCCTGATATCCGTCGCGGGGGAGAAGGATGCGCCGCTCTATTACCTCTCCAGGGTCGCTGACGAGTACCTCAACCGCCCGCAGAGGCTGAGCCTGCTGCTGATCACGCGGAACCTCGAGTTCGTTTCCGGGCTAGACAGGAGCGTCCAGAGCACACTCCTTCACAACGTCGTGAGGTTCGAAAAATACGGCGCGGAGCAGCTCTACGACATCATACGCATGCGCAGCTACGACGCCCTCAAGGAAGGCGTCGCCAGCGAGGAGGTCCTTTCCATGATCTCCGACATCTCGGCGCCCCGGGGGGACGCAAGGTACGCTCTGGAGCTCCTCTGGAGGGCTGGGAAGTACGCCGACGCGGAGGGCGCCATGAAGATAATGCCTGAACACGTTCGGAAGGCCCAGCTAGACGTCTCCCAGTTCCCGATGCACATCGTCCTCGACCTCCCGCTGCACGAGCGGCTCTTCCTGCTCTCCGTTGCAAAGGTCCTGAAGAAGAACCGAGCGGCATACGTGACTATGGGGGACGTGGAGTCGACTTACCGCGTCATCTGTGAGAGCCAGAACATCGAGCCACGGAAGCACACGCAGTTCTGGGAGTACCTGCAGAACCTCCGGAACCTAGGGATACTGCACTCGAAGATATCGGGAGCCGGATTCAGGGGCAAGACGACGCTTATAGGGCTGCTGAACCTCTCAGTGGAGGCAGTCGAGAAGGGCCTGTCGAAGGGGGATTGAAAATTTGTCCGTCGAAGATATTTTCTCATCAAAAGGCAGGGTAAAGGTACTTAAGACGCTTGCCGAGAAAGGCGAGATGAACATATCCGAGATTACCCGACGTGCGAACCTAAACCACACAACGGCCGCGGCGCACCTCCGGAAGCTCTGCGACCTCGGCATAATCGAGGAGAAGCGGTTCGGCAGGATCCGGATATTCCGTTTCAAGAAGGAGGACCCGAGGGCATGGGCTATACAGTCGCTCTTCGAGTCCTTCTCCAAGAGGGTCCAAAAGCTATGAGCGTGAAGATGATTGACATAAGTGGCAAGGCGCCCGTCCTCAGGGAGGCGTCCGCCGCAGGAACCATAATTCTCAAGGAATCTACAATATCAAAAATAAAGTCAGGGACACTCGAGAAGGGGGATGTCATGTCCGTTGCCAGGGTCGCAGCGATACAGGCCGTGAAGCATACGCCGGACTCCGTTCCGCTCTGCCACCCGATACCTATCGAGCAGATCACCGTGGACTTCCAGGTCGCAGATGCTTCCGTCTCCGTTACCGTATCCGTTAAGGCGTTTGCCAAGACAGGGGTTGAGATGGAGGCTCTCTCCGGCGTGTCCGCTGCACTGTTGAACGTCTGGGACATGACGAAGAAGTACGAGAAGGACGATAAGGGGCAATACCCGTCCACGTCGATATGCGAAATCAGGGTACTCTCGAAGCGGAAGGGGGGCCCGCAATAGCCGGTTTGAAGGCGTGAGCGATGATGAAGAGTTCGAGCCACCACGAAGACCTGCCGTCCGGGCTGAAGTTTCTCGTTATAGTCACCAGCGACACGATAACCCGGAAGATATCGCAGTGCGAGCAGTTCAACGACCAGAGCGGCGACATCGCCATCAGCCTCATCTCCTCAGCTGGATTTGAAGTCGTCGACAGGGTCTACCTCCCGAATAATCTCGATCTGATAAGGGGCTCCGTAAAGGCAGCCGCATCCGGGGGCGCCGCGGATGTCATTGTCATCAGTGGAGGAACGGGGATCAGCAGGCGCGACCAGAGCGTCGAGGCCATAGCTCCGCTCCTCGACAAGCCGCTGCCTGGATTCGGGGAACTCTTCCGCCGGCTTTCATACGACTCGGTAGGCACATCCGCCATCGCCTCTCGCGCGACAGCCGGAATATCAGGGGGATCGCTGGTCTTCGCCCTTCCTGGATCGCCGGATGCTGTCAAGCTCGCGCTTGAGCGCATTATCCTGCCCGAGTGCCGGCATCTCCTGAAGATGGCGCGCGGATGAACGAATCATTTTTTGTTGGGTTTGGGGTAAAGATTTAAGCAATCTTCGCATTTTTGTTGCTAGTGCAAGTTATGCCCTACCGCGCACCCGTCTTATCAATAGTGGCGCCAGGCAGCGACTACGGAAAGACCCGCCTGATCACCGGCGTCGTCGCCGAGCTATCAAGGCTCGGAATCAAGGCATGCGTGATAAAGCACTCGCGCCACGCCTCTCCGACGGACAGCGGGAAGGACACGCATCTCTTCAGGGAATCCGGCGCAATGGCGTCCGCCCTAGTCGACGCGAATGGGCTCGCGTCTGTTTACCTGCCTGGCGAAGGCATCCCGGGCGCGGTCAGCGCAATGGAACACCTGAAGCCGGATGTGCTGATCTGCGAGGGGTTCAAGGACTATCCATATCCAAAGATACTCATAGCCCGCAGCGAAGATGACCTTGCGACCGCAGGGGAACTGCAGGGCGTAATCGCGGTCGCCTCTGCCGGAGGGCTTTGCGCGAATGGGCTCGCGCCCCTGAAGCTCGATTCGGTCGATGTTGCAAGGTTTATCGCAGGCTGGCTCCTGCAGCAGAAGGGTGGCTCCAAGTGATCGACCCATTCGGCAGGACCGTTCGCGGCCTCAGGGTAAGCCTGACCCAGAGATGCAACCTCGACTGCATCTACTGCCACCACGAGGGCGAGGCTCGCGCCGCGTCTGAGATGAACCTCGACGAGGTCCTCCGCGTGGTCCGCGTCGCAAAATCCGTCGGCGTCAGGAGGGTCAAGTACACCGGCGGGGAGCCGCTGCTCAGGCAGGATCTTGCCGACATCATCAAAGGCACGATTGCCATGGACTTGGAAGACGTCGCCATAACCACCAACGGCACACTGCTCAAATCGAAGGCTGAGGCGCTTTACCGCGCCGGGCTCCACAGGCTCAACGTCTCGATGCCCAGCATAAGGCCGTGCGTATACTCATCACTCACGAAGGGGGCGCTGCAGAGGGTCTTCTCCGGGATCAAGGTGGCGAAAGGCTTAGGCATGGATGTCAAGATAAACGTCGTCATAATGAAAGGGATTAACGACGGCGAGGTGGACGAGCTGATTGGCTACGCGAGGGGCATAGGCGGTTCGCTGCAGCTGATAGAGCTCGAGGACCTCAACCTTGAGCCCTCATTCTTCCGGGAGCACTACCTGGACCTCTCAGGAGTCGAGTCGCGCCTCTTGGGCATGGCGGACCGGGTCGAAGCCCGTGGGGAGATGAACAACCGGAAGCGATACATAATGGGCGACCTGGCCGTCGAGATCGTTAGGCCTGCCAACAACTCGCACTTCTGCATGAGCTGCACGCGCCTCCGCGTCACGAGCGACGGCAAGCTGAAGCCGTGTCTCATGCGGTCCGATAACCTTGTGGACCTCCTTAGCCCTATGCGGGCAGGGTGCACAGATGCTGCCCTAAAACTGCTCTTCGAGAGGGCATCAAAGCTCAGGGAACCTTACTACCGTCAAGCCAGCTGAGTATGTCCGACTTCCCCTTCGACGGGACAGCTGCGCCCGTTGCTTTCTTCGGCCTGCCCCTCTTGCGCCCGCCCTTCTTATCGCCCGCTTCGGGCTTAGCCTCCCGCCTTCCCGCATCCTCCCTGCGCACATTTTCCTTCACTACACCTGCGCCTTCCGGCAGGCTCTCTGGGACCTGCTTGAACCCGCCCGCCTCCCTGATTATCTCTATGTAAGGCATATACTCGAGCATCGCTTTCTTCATCGAGACATGCTCGCTCCTGCCGATTGCGAGGAGCGCCTCCTTCCTCTCCCCCCTCTCCTCCTTGGTCCTGCTCATGACCCCGATGCGCCGGGGGAAGCTGTACCTCGCGTACCTGTACGGCCCGCTCCTCGCCATCGCCGCCCCGCCCGTAGCCAGCTCCATGCCGTAGCTGATCAGCTCCCACATCTGCTTCCGCCGGGCGTTGCTCATGAACAAGTCACCCTTGGATAGCCAGTCGTACGCCTCAGCCCTCTCCGGCGGGTACGGGTACTGGACCGCTACGTTCTCGTTGATCCACTGGATGACCATCTCGAGGTCGGCGGTTGAGCCTTCCACAGCGAGCTTTGCTTGGAGCACGCTCTCCGCGGAGAATATGTCCTTCATGACGTCGAATATCCCCTTCTCCTGGGTCCTGTCGTAGAGCATCCCGACGTCCTCCTCCGCCAGGCTCTTCCTCCCGGTTGAGACCATCTGGAGGTCGTTTATCGCCGCCCTGAGGTCCCCGCCAGCCCTCTCTGCGACCATGCTGATCGCGCCACTTGTGAAGAGCACGCCCTTCGCCTTTGCGATCTTCTTCAGCTGCGTCTCCACGCTGGGCGTCCTTATCCTGTTGAACTTGATCATCTCGCAGATGTCCCTGAGTGACCTGAACTTCGGGTCCCACGGGTCGTTCATCGCGACTATGACCGGGTACTTCGCCTCCTTTATCACGGTGGCGATCGCCCCGACTCCGCCCCTGTCCTCTCTCCCGGAGATTCCATCCAACTCGTCCAGAAATATTATCTTGGTCTTCCTGCCGAAGAGCGACGCCTGCCGCGCTGCGCCCCCTGCCACGCTCTCCACGAGCTCCTCTGTCCGGAAGTCGCTGGCATTCATCTCGATGAGCTCAGCGTCGAGCATCTTCGCGATTATCCCCACCGCGATCGTCTTGCCGGTCCCCGGCGGGCCGTGTATCATCGCCGCCCTCTTGGGCGTGAGCCCGCCGAGCCTCCCCTTGACCCAGTTGAGCAGCTGCTCGGACGCCGAGTAATTCCCCGCGATATCGTTCAGTGTGGCTGGCTTGAACTCCTCTGTCCAAGGCACCGCCTCAAACGCTCCTCTGCCCGCCGCCGTGGTCGTGGCTGCCATCAGAATCGCCCTTTAAAAGCCCTTTCGTGGCGTCCCGCCCTCACGCCTTCCCGCCGCCAAGCATCGCTATCTTGGCAATCATCGCGTTGAGCTGGATCTCGTCGCTTCCGCCCTCGAGCAGCCTGTACTCCGCCTCCCCTATCACCTCGATGAGCTGGAGCTTCGCCTTCTCGGCGATCTGCATGCCGAGGACCTCCCTGTGGACCTGCTTGACCACATCAAGGCCCGATAGCCCGTAATCCACCATCAGCTTTATTGTCCTCTCCCTCGCCCCGCTGAAGTTGCCCGCTATCGCCTCGCTGAGGACCTCCTTCAGCTCCTTCGGGCTGACCCTGCCTGAGATCCTGTAGACGACCCCCTCATCCACGGTGCTGCTCGAAGCTGATGCCGCCTGGAGGGTGTTGATCGTCCTCCTGAGGTCGCCTCCACCGACGTAGATCAGCGCCTCCATCCCCTTGGGCGTTATGTCGACCTTCTCCTGCTCGCATATGAGCTTCATCCTGCCCTTGACATCGTCCGCCCTGAGCGGGACGAACCTGAAGAACGCGCACCGGGACTGGATCGGCTCTATGATCTTGGTGAAGTAGTTGCAGGCGAGAATGAACCTGCACGTGTTGGTGTACATCTCCATCGTCCTCCTGAGCGCCTGCTGCGCCTCCGGCGTCATGCTGTCCGCCTCGTCTAGGACGAGTATCTTGAATGGGACCTCCGCCATGCTGACCGTCCGCGCGAAATCCTTCACCGTCGTCCTCACGACGTCTATCCCCCTCTCGTCGCTCGCGTTGAGCTCGAGGTAGTTCTTCCTGACGTCGGCGCCGTACAGGTCGTGGGCGAGGCACGTCGCGGCCGTCGTCTTGCCGGTCCCCGGCGTCCCGGCGAAGAGGCAGTGGGGCATCGACCTCTCCTTCGCGAACCTCTTCAGCCTCTCGACAATCTCAACCTGGTTGACTATCTCGCTCAGCGTCTTCGGCCTGTACTTCTCAGTCCACATAACTTCCCGCATCTCTGGCAAAAAATTTGCACCTTCGTCTTTCATTCTTACTGACCCGCTATTTAATTTCGCTGTGGCAACCGGCGTGCAACCGGACAGGCAGTTTTTTTTGGGTGCACGCGTACCTAACTGGGAGGGAAAGAGAAATGCCATCAGCTCGGGCCATACCGCTCTACGCGTTCTACACCGCGCTGGTGGCTGTAGCGTCCCTCATATTCACGATTTACGTCCCTGCTACCCGCGGCTACTTCAACATCGGCGAGTCCGCGGTCTTCCTCGTCGCACTGTTGGCCGGCTCGAGGGCGGGCGCCTTCGCCGGGGGGGTTGGTTCCATGATCGCCGATATAGCGCTGGGGTACTACCTCTTTGCGCCGGCGACCCTGCTCATAAAAGGCGCCGAGGGCGGCATCCTGGGCTTCCTCTCGTCAAAGCAACCGTCTCTCTCTCCTAGGTCCTGGAAGGCGCTCTCCGCCGCCATCGCCGTCGCAATCGCTGCCTCGATATTCACAGTGGGCTCGATCTTCTACGTCGGCGAGTCTGAGCTGTCGCTCGGCATGCCGTTTATCGGACAGACCGTCCTGACTATCTCGCTGAACCCTCTTATTTGGGGGGCTGTGGGGATCGCCTCCGGGGCATCCATACTGGCGCTCGCATCTCTTAGGGGACCCGAGGTCGGCTGGACCGTGCTCAGCACCGCTGCATCCGGGCTGGTGATGGTTGCAGGCTACTTCATGTACGAGCAGCTCATACTTGGGTACGCCGCAGCGGTCGAAGTCCCCTTCAATATAGGGCAGGTCCTCGTCGGGATTGCCATTTCGCTCCCGGCATACAAATCCCTAAGGGCTATAAAGAGGTACAACCAAAAGTAGATTACTTGCATTCACTGGTGGTTATCGGCATGTCCCGGAAGGCGTTTGAGGGCATCGGCTATGAGCAGTTCCTCTTCGAAGAGGACTCTGTGCCGGTCGTCTTCCTAAAGCCCTTCCAGGCGATCATGGCTGGCGAGTCCCAGATCGGCCCCTTTGAGGAGGGGCGCGAGGTGAAGATCCCGTTCTGGGTGGCCGCGGTCCTAGCCGAGAGCGGCGTAGCCCAGTTCAAGGACGAAGACGTGAAGCTGATACGTTCCAGCGAGCTTTACAAGCTCTCTTGGAAGGAGGAGCGGAACGAGGTCCTGTCACAGCTCCCCCCCCACTTCTACCCAAAGGTCCGGGCACTGCTGAAGAGCCTGAACGAGGGCATCAAGCAGAACCCGACCCACACCCTTCTGAGCGAGCAGCGGCAGTCGCAGATGAAGGCCCAGGACATGATAAATTGCCGGCTGCAGAAGATCCTGCGCCTCGCTATGGAGCGCAGCCCGACCAAATCAATGATAGACCTCCTCTCGCAGGAAGAGAGGGCTCTTTACGCAGTCCTCAGGTCCGAGATCGAGGGCTGGCGGCAGAGGATCCTCACGGATGAGACGAGGTGAGCCCGGTGACAGAAGCGGCAGCAGAGATCATGGATTACCGAGAGCGCTTCGTGGGCTTCCTGAAGTCATTCCAGGACAAGTCCGCCTTCTTCAAGTACAGGGAATCGATAGCGACCCTCGCGACGCAGGGAAAGGCGTCTCTGGTAATCGACTTCGATGACCTGATATCCTTCGACCCGGACCTTGCGCACGACCTGAAGGAGAAGCCGAACGAGCTCCTCCCCAAGTTCAACAGCGCCATCGGCGACGCCATGCGCGTCGAGAACATGCAGTACGCCAGCAAAGTCAAGGCGTTCAGGGCAAGGTTCAGGAAGCTCGACGAGGTAATCCCCCTCAGGACGCTCAAGTCATACCACATGGGCAAGCTGATAATGGTCGAGGGCATCATAACCCGTGCCTCTGGCGTCAAACAGCTCCTCAAGAGCGCGATGTTCCAGTGCCCCCGGTGCGGCGAGAAGATGATCGTGGACCAGACAGGGAGCGTCCTCGTGCCCCCTCCGCAGTGCGCCAACCAGGACTGCGCCCGGAAGGGTTTCTTCAGGCTCATAACGGAGGAGTCCGCCTTCGTCGACTGGCAGCTCATATCGATACAGGAGAAGCCGGAAGAGCTCCCTCCAGGCCAGCTCCCCCGGACCGTTGAGGGCATGCTCCAGGGCGACATCGTGGACCTCTCGAGGCCAGGCGACCGGATCTCGATGGTGGGCGTCCTCCAGGCTAAGCAGGAGTTCACGAGCAAGGGCTTCCGGCTTGCCACGTTCTCCTCCGGCGTCGACGCCAACTACCTCGAGGTCTCCGAGAGGGGCTCCGAGGAGCTTAACATCTCGCCGGACGACGAGAAGAAGATAAAGGCGCTCGCCAAGGACCCGCAGCTATACACTAAGCTCATCGGCTCAATCGCGCCGTCGATATACGGGTACGACGAGATAAAGGAGGCCGTCGCCTACCAGCTCGTCGGCGGGGTCAGCAAGAACTTCTCGGACATCAGAATCAGGGGTGACATCAACTTGCTGCTGGTGGGGGACCCTGGGACCGCCAAGAGCCAGCTCCTGCAATATGTATCCAAGATTGCCCCGAGGGGCGTTTATACATCGGGCAAGGGATCGACTGCCGCAGGTCTGACCGCGACCGTCGTCAGGGACAAGAACACTGGCGAGTTCTTCCTTGAGGCCGGCGCGCTCGTCATTGCGGACAAAGGGATCGCATGCCTGCATCCGGACAGCATTGTTTATGTCAATGGAAGAACTGTTCAAATTGGCACTTTAGCATCAACGCTAGAATTCAAACCTATTATCGCAAGCAATGGTTTGAGCGAAGTTGCTGACCTAAACTTGCAGACCATCTCGATTGCTGATGATGGAAGAAAAATTTGTAAAACAGCCGTCACTCGAGTCAGACGGAAATGGCACTCTGGTCTAATTATTAAATTGCATATTGAATCAGGCACTGTTGTAAAAGTGACGCCTGATCATAAATTACTTGATGGCAAATCATTTGAATGGCGGCCCGCATCTTCCTATTTAACGGGCGACAACCTCGCAACATTAGATAATTCTATTACTGCGATCAATAACGGTGCTGAGATGAATTGTTCATCCCGCAAGATAGTGCTGATAGAAAGCGAGAACTATGAAGGCTATGTCTATGACCTGATGATGCCTGAAGAACCACACAATTACTTCTCCGACGATGTCTTCTCGCACAACTGCATAGATGAAATTGATAAGATGCGACCGGAGGACCGTTCGGCAATACACGAGGCCATGGAACAGCAGAGCTATCACCCATCTTTCGAAATTACCTTTGCAGACGGGAAAAAGAACTTGATAGGCGAATTTGTGGATGGTTTGATGGCGCAGTATGCTGAAAATAAGGTGCAGGGCGTTAACTGCGAAATTCTCGATACCCGCGGAATGCACTTGGCAATAAACACGACCGACTTCAGGAGTGTTTATGCAGTAAACGTTGACCGCGTTAGCAGGCATAAAGCTCCCGATCACTTTATCAAGATAACATATTCAAACGGGCGCTCGATTACCGTCACTCCTGAACATCCAATCTTTACTTTTAAAAACGGAAAAATCGATACGCTATCTGCAGAAACAATGCGTGTTGGCGATTTCGCACCTACATCGTTTTCCATAAACTATTCTGGGCATGACCAACTCCAAGCACCGACTGTAAACGGCAGGAAGCCAGTTCTGACCCCATCTCATGTTACTGCTGAATTAGCTGCGTTTTTGGGATATTACGCTTCTGAAGGTTACAGCTATTCAGGTTCAACTAAAGAAGTTGGTTTGAGCAACACCTCACCAACAATTATCGAAGAAATGAAATCATGCATACAGTCATCTTTCAATGTTGCACCGATTGATTACACTAAACAAAATAGGACGCTTCGCATACCCTCGACTTCAATTTATTCTTTTATGCAAGATAATTTCCCGCACCTTTTTGTGAAATCGCATAAAAAACGGATCCCTCATAATATTTTCTGCGCTGATTTGACAAGCAGGGTTGCATTTGCGAGGGCTGCCTTTTTAGGCGATGGTGGGGTTGAACCAACGGCTATTTGCTATAGGACCATCTCTCGTGGGTTGGCTGAAGATTATCAGGATTTATTGTCTAGTTTAGGTATCCATTCACGAATAAATATCGGCCGTTCAAACAACTCATTTAAAGTGTATGTTGTAAGCGACAGTCTGATGCAATTTGCTGAACTGATGGGGCCCGGGTTCGTAAGAAGGATAAAATGCCTACTGGACCGTCAAACGAACGCAAATCGTTCTCATGATATTTTACCGCCACATATTGGAGCACTAATCCGGAATATTCTTAAAAAAATAGGCTTACCATACAATGGTTATTTCCAACAACATTTATGTGGAAATTATGGAGTCACGCGCAAGGTTCTTGCTGATTATCTAAAAATAATAAACTATCGCATCTCTTGCATCGAACAGTCCCTTAATGAAACCGACCTTAAGAAATTTAGAACCTCAGTCGGTTATTCTCAAGATGATTTGGCTCGTCTGCTTCATATAAAGCGTGGCAAAATTGCTTATGCTGAGGATGAAGGCTATACCCTTGAGGCGCGTTCTACCCTATTAGATGAAGCGAAAGGCAAGATTAGCGAAGTTCTCAACTCGGTGCATGATGACCTTCATTCAATTGAAACAATCAGCAAGAACCGTTGGCTAAGAGTCAGAAAGGTTGAGACGATACCTAATTCGGGAAGGTATCGCACTGATTTCGTTTACGACGTTACAGTTGAACCAACTCACACCTTCATCAGCAATGGGCTAATACTCCACAACACCATCAGCATAGCCAAGGCCGGCATAGTCGTCCAGCTCAACGCCCGGAGCAGCATCCTCGCAGCGGCGAACCCCACTTTCGGCAGGTACGTACCTCAGAGGTCCATAGCCGAGAACATCAGCGACCTCCCGGTAACTATCCTCTCGAGGTTCGACCTCATCTTCAGGCTCATCGACAGGCCGGAGGAGGTCAGGGACAGGAACATGACCGAGCACATCCTCAAGCTTCACCAGGGGATACGCACGTCGAAGACGTCCCTTATCGAGCCGTCCTTCCTCAAGAAATACATCTACTACATCCGGCAGTTTGGCAGCCCTGTGCTCGGGAACGCCGCCAGCGGCGCCATCCAGAAGTACTTCCTTGAGACGCGCGCGAAGGGGCAGGGCGCGGATTCGCCCGTCCCGATCACCATGAGGCAGCTCGAGGCGGCAATCAGGCTCTCCGAGGCGAGGGCGAAGCTTGCGCTGAAGAAGGAGGTTACCGAGGAGGACGTCAACGCGGCTACGCGGCTGCTCAAGGCGTGCCTAGCGGATGTCGGCACGGACTCGCAGACCGGGAACCAGGATATCGACGTCATCATGGTGGGGCACTCCAAGACCACGGGCGACAAGATGCAGATCATCTTCGAGCTCTACACGAAGATGGAGCGCGAGAACGAGGGCAGGCCTGTGAAGAGGGAGCAGTTCGTGAGCAGGGCGGTCACCGAGGGAATGAACAAGGGCTTCGTGGAGAAGCTCATCGGGGATTGGATACAGCAGGGGATCCTGTACGAGCCTCACTCCGGCGAGCTGAAGAAGGTCTGACATTTGCAGGGGGGCAATAGGTGAGGATAGCCGAGCTCCCGATTGACGACAGGGCGAAGGCGCTCTACGCTGGGGAAGGGATATCCGAGCTCTACCCGCCGCAGGCCGACGCTGTTGGCGCCGGGATGCTCGACGGGAAGAGCCTTGTCCTAGCGATACCGACAGCTTCCGGTAAGACCCTCGTTGCCGAGCTCTGCGCGATAAAGCACATCCTCGACTCGAAGGGCAAAGTCCTGTATTTGGTGCCTCTAAGGGCGCTCGCGTCCGAGAAGCGCGATGAATTCTCCCGGCTCTCCAAGCTAGGCATCAAGGTCGTCCTCAGCAGCGGCGACTACGACTCGAACGACCCGTCGCTAGGCAGGTACGACTTCATAATCGCAACGAACGAGAAGGCCGACTCGTTATTCAGGCACAGGCCGCCGTGGATCGAGTCGCTGACGCTGGTCGTCGCAGACGAGGTTCACCTCCTCGGTGACGGCTCCCGGGGACCGACGCTCGAGTCTCTGCTCACGCGCCTGAAGACGGTCAACCCGCGCGCGCAGGTGCTCGCCCTCAGCGCGACGATAAGCAACGCCGACGAGATCGCGGGGTGGCTCAAAGCCGGGCTCGTCACGAGCAGCTGGCGGCCGGTCCCGCTCAAGGAGGGCATCTTCTGCAAGGGCTCGATAATGTTCAAGGATGGCGAGCTGAAGAAGATTCTGCCGCGGCTCGTCAAGGGCGCGGAAAAAGACCCCATAGCCGACATCGCGGTCGACACGATAAAGGGGGGCGGGCAGATGCTGGTCTTCGCCGGGAGCCGCCTCTCCGCGACGTCAATCGCCAAGAGGCTGGAGGAGCCCGTGAGGGGGATGCTGAAGCCGAACGAGGAGCGGAAGCTCATGGAGCTCTCCTCGCGGATACTTGGGATGGGGGAGCGCACGCGCCTCTCGGACCGCCTCGCCCGGTCGGTCTCCTACGGGGTTGCATTCCACCATGCCGGGCTGACCTACCAGCAGCGGAAAGCCATCGAGGACGCCTTCCGCTCCCAGATTGTCAAGGTAATCTCATCGACCCCCACGCTCGCCGCCGGGGTCAACCTCCCCTCCAGGCGCGTCCTGATCTACGACTACAAGCGGTACGAGGCCGGCCTTGGCCGCACGAACATACCTGTCCTGGAGGAGAAGCAGATGGCGGGGCGCGCGGGGAGGCCGAAGTACGACAAGGCAGGCGAGGCCATCCTCTTCGCACGGACCGAGGAGGAGCGCGAGTTTCTGATGGAGCAGTACGTCCTGGCGTCCCCGGAGAAGGTCTGGTCGAAGCTCGGCGTGGCGTCCTCGCTCAGGTCGCACATACTCGCGTCGATTGCCATGGGGCTCGCGCACTCGCTCGACGGGGTCTTCGAGTTCCTCGACGGGTCGTTCTGCGCCTACCAGTACGGGATGAACTCCTACCGGTCATCCGTCATCGAGGCGGTCTCGTCGCTCAAGTCATCCGGTATGGTGCGTGACGACGGGAAGAGCCTCATCCCCACGCCGCTCGGCATGCGCGTCTCGGAGCTGTACATCGACCCGATGTCCGCGAAGACGATTCTCGAGGGGCTGAAGATAAGGCGCTCTGGGCTCCCTGCCATAAGCTTCCTCTCGCTGGTCTGCCACACCACCGACATGCCGAAGCTGTATGTCAAGGGGAAGGAGACCGAGCAGGTGATGGCGTACCTCCAGAGCCACTCGGACCTCCTGCTCTACGACCTGCCAGAGGGGGACACTTTCGAGTTCGAGATGGTCCTCGCGGAGGTCAAGACCGCGCTCATGCTGAAGGACTGGATCGAGGAGTCTACCGAGGACATGATCGTCGAGAGGTTCGACATCGGCTCCGGCGACATCCACGCCTACGTCGAGTCCGCGAAGTGGCTTATACACTCCGCCCACGAGCTGGCCCGGCTGATGGGCTACACCGAGTCAGCGTCGCCGCTGAGGAGCCTGCTGATCAGGATTGAGAGCGGCGTGAAGGAGGAGCTCCTGCCGCTGATAAGCCTGAGGGGCGTCGGCCGCGTCAGGGCGAGGGCGCTGCACACGTCCGGATACAAGACCGTAGAAGACCTGCGCCGCGCGTCCCCCTCCGACCTGAGCCGGATTGCCCAGATAGGGCCGGAGACCGTGAAGTCGATAAAGGAGCAGGTCGGGGGCACCGTCTCCAAGGAGGAGTGGTCCGACCTCAGCAAGAAGAAGGGCTCGAAGCAGATGCTGATCGATTTCTGCGACACCGAGGAGGGCGACGATTCCAAGGACAGTTGAGCAGCCCCCGCACCCGCACCCGCATGGACCAAAGGTTATCTATTAGTATCAGTGCCCTCTGAATTCTAATCAGTGCAAGATTAGCTCGGGCAGCGATGCGCGCCCATACCGCCGCGGTGCATGCCTCGGCTGCCGGGGAACTGCTGAATGTCGTGATTGAAATGCGCCAGTTCAACATCGCTACCGACGAAGAGATAAAGTCCGGGATGACCTCGGACATCTACTACCTGCGCACGAAGGAGGTTATCGAGAAGAAGGGCGCAGACAAGCCCGTTGTAGCCGAGGTTACCGCGGGCAAGCTCCCCAACGGGTGGAAGTGGGGCGTCTTCTGCGGCCTCGACGAGGTGATCCGCCTGTACACGGGGCTCCCGGTCGACGTCTACTCGATACCCGAGGGGACGATCTTCCCGTCCAAGGACCAGAGCGGGTTCAGGCTCCCGCAGATGGCAGTGGTGGGCGATTACTGCTCGTTCGTGCCGGTCGAGACCGCCACAGTCGGGCTCCTCTGCCAGGCATCCGGCGTTGCCACCTCCGCCGCTCGCGTGAAGAAGGCATCCGCGGGCAGGGAGATATTCGCGTTCGGGATAAGGCGCATGCACCCTGCGCTGGCGCCGATGCTCGACAGGGCTGCCTACATAGGCGGCTTCGGCGGCGTCTCGGGCGTCGCAGGTGCGAAGCTCCTCGGTCTCGAGCCGATGGGCACGATGCCCCACCCCATGATACTCATATTCGGAGACCAGAAGACCGCTTGGAATGCTTTCAACGAGGTCGTTTCGAAGAAGGTGCCCCGCATTGCGCTGGTGGACACCATGTGCGACGAGAAGTTCGAAGCAGTGATGGCAGCCGAGGCGCTCGGGAAGGCGCTATACGGCGTAAGGCTCGACACGCCCGGCTCCAGGCGGGGGGACTTCATCGAGATCATACGCGAGGTCCGGTGGGAGCTTGACTCGCGCGGCTACGCCGAAGTGAAGATCTACGTCTCTGGCGGGCTCGACGAGCACAGCGTCGCGAAGCTCGTTGAGGGTCCGGTCGACGGGTTCGGCGTCGGCACTTCGGTCTCAAACGCACCAACGGTCGACTTCTCTATGGACTTGGTCGAGGTTGACGGAAAGCCCCGGAGCAAGCGTGGGAAGTACAGCGGCAGGAAGATGGCCTGGAGGTGCCCCGAGTGCCACGGATGGAGGGTAACCCTATTCTCCGCCGCGGCCCCAAAGTGCAAGTGCGGCTGCAGGGCCAAGATGGCGCCGATGCTCCGGAAAGTCATAGAAGGCGGCAAGCCAGTTGTGGAGGAGGCCCCTGTGATGATAAGGGAGCGGCTCCTCGCCGAGCTGGAGAAGCACTCTCTGGAGTGACCCGCCGCTTATGCAGCTCCGCATTAAAGGTGACCAAACATGCCCGAAAAGAACAGATTCACAATAAAGTCAGTCAATGCTAGGGAGATCTTGGACTCTAGGGGAAACCCGACCCTCGAGGCAGAGGTCCGGACTGCAGGGGGGTTCGGCAGAGCTTCGGTCCCGTCAGGCGCCTCAACCGGGACATATGAGGCCGTTGAGCTCAGGGACGGGGGAAAGAGGTTCGGCGGCAAGGGTGTCCTGAAGGCGTGCGCCAACGTCGAAGGGGAGATATCACGCGCCATCGTGGGCATGGACTCGCGCGGTCAGAGGGACATCGATGCGGCTATGATCAAGCTGGACGGCACCCCGAACAAGGCGCGGCTGGGCGCAAACGCTATACTCGGCGCCTCGATGGCGAATGCCAAGGCAGCCGCGGACACGTCCTCGCTTCCGCTCTTCAAGTTACTGAACCCGTCCGCCAGCCTGATGCCTGTCCCGATGATGAACATAATAAACGGCGGCAAGCACGCAGGCAACGCGCTCTCCATCCAGGAGTTCATGATTGCCCCGGTGGGCGCGAAGTCCATGGCAGAGAGTGTGCGGATGGGGTCCGAGGTATACATGTCCCTCAAGGGGCTGCTGAAGGAGAGGTACGGGCCCTCGGCGATAAACGTGGGGGATGAAGGCGGTTTCGCGCCGCCTATGACGCGCTCCGGAGACGTCTTCAAGGTCGTCACCGATGCAATCAAAGGCGCGGGCTACGGTGAGCCCGACGTGAGGCTCGCGATAGACAGCGCCGCGTCGAGCTTCTTCAAGGATGGGAAGTACGCCGTCGATGGTAAAGTCCTGACGCCCACAGGGCTGCTCGAGCACTACGAGGCGATGGTGGACGAGTACCCGATCATTTCCATCGAAGACCCGTTTGAGGAGGACGACTACGCATCCTTTGCTTCGATAACCAAGAGCATCGGATCAAGGGTCCAGATAGTCGGCGACGACATCTTCGTGACCAACATAGGGCGCTTCAGGAAGGGGGTTGCTGCAGGAGCAGCCAACTCGCTCCTACTCAAGGTCAACCAGATTGGGACACTCACAGAGTCGATAGACGTCGCCAAGTTCGCATCCGAGAGCGGATATACCGTGATGGTGAGCCATCGCTCGGGGGAGACCGAGGACTGCTACATCGCGGACCTTGTCGTCGCGCTCGGAGCCGGGCAAATTAAGAGCGGCGCCCCCGCGAGGGGGGAGAGGATGGCGAAGTACAACCAGCTGCTCCGGATCGAGGAGTGGCTTGGCAAATCGGCGAGATACGCCGGCAGGGCCGCGTTCAAGCAGTGATTTTCCCGCCCTGCACCGCCTTCTTTTTCTGCTGCCCTTATGACCCTGCCTTTTTTTCCACGATTTCATGCTTGGGAAAGAGAAAGGTTTATAAGCTATGTTTTTGCCTTGAAACGAGTCTAAAGTACGAAGGCCTTGACAAATAGCGTTAGCCTGCCATGCTTGCTAATTCTATTGCTTTTGTAGCTTTACACAAGATACAGGCAAAAACGAGTTGATGACTTACGAGATTTGAAGACTTGAATATAGATGAGGACATATTAGTGTCCATTAAGGAGCTCGGCTACGAAGAGCCGACTAAGATACAAATTGAGGCCATACCGCTCATTAAGGACGGCTACGACGTTGTAGGCCAGTCCGAGACAGGCTCAGGCAAGACGGCTGCCTTCGGCATCCCCCTTGTCGAGAAGGTCACAAAAGGGGGCGGGCTGCAGGCGCTTATACTGGCGCCCACGAGGGAACTCGCACAGCAGATCGCAGCGGAGATACAGAAGTACTCCCACGCGAAGAGGCTGAAGATACAATGCGTCTACGGCGGAGCATCAATCGCGCCGCAGATTGACGGGTTGAGGAACGCCGAGATAGTCGTCGGGACCCCTGGGAGGGTGATGGACCACCTCGAGCGCAGGACAATGCGCACGGGCAAGATCCAGACATTCATCCTCGACGAGGCAGACAAGATGATAGACATGGGGTTCATAGACGACATCAAGCTCATCGAGAGCTCGATTCCGCGCGAGAGGCAGACGCTGATGTTCAGCGCCACGATGCCTGACGACTTAGCGGACATACGCGACAGCTTCACGAGGGGCGCGCGCAAGGTGAAGACCGAGACGAAGGTCAGCGAGGACATGCTGAAGCAGTACTGCGTCATCGTCGACAGGAGGATGAAGTTCTCACTGCTCGTCCACCTTCTGCGCAACGAGAAGCCTGGGCTCGCGATAATCTTCTGCAACATGAAGCGCGAGGTGGACCAGGTCTCGAAGAACCTGAGGAAGAACGGCGTCAATGCAGAGGGTCTGCACGGCGACATGTCCCAGAACCGCAGGGAGCACGTAATGGAGGAGTTCCACGACGGCGAGATAGACGTCCTGGTTGCGACCGACGTCGCTGCGAGGGGCTTGGACTTCAAGAAGGTAACCCACGTGTTCAACTATGGCATACCCAAGAACTGCGATGACTACGTCAACCGGATCGGCCGAACCGCGAGGGCAGGCGAAACCGGGAAGGCGATAGCGATGCTCAGCGAGGATGACATGATACCCTTCCGGAGGATTATCAACATCTACAACTTCGG
>CAZWMA010000015.1:0-42598 GCA_964634735.1 uncultured Nitrososphaerota archaeon | reverse complement strand
TGCAACAAACGCGGATACGGCGTGCCACATGCCGATGACGGTGGCGCTCATGCCCCATTGGCTAGCGTTTCCAGCAAAGCCTATCATGAGGACTGCGCTGAAGTAAGTGGCAAAGAAGGCAACGCCCATGATAACTCCGCCAATCTTGAAGTTGCCAACGTACCAATCGGCACAGCTCTTTACCTTATTCTTGCCTACCCAACCGATTATCCCGAGTACGACCATGTATGCGCAGATGATGGCGACGTATAGTAGATTGATCTCTTCGCTCATTCGGAACCCTCCTTATTCTTCGATCGCAGATAGACAATAACGGCGGCGACTACGGCCAAGCTACCCGGCAGCCAGCCACCGAGAACTATCCACCAGTCGAGCCCTAGCGGGCTTAAATTAGGTATTTCAGCAGTGATTAATTGTATCAGATTCCCAAGCATTAGGATGTCCTCCTTAGATCCATTACGCGCTTAGCTTTGCCCTCAGACCGCGGAAGCGTTCCACTTGACATAACTTCAATATTGGTTCTCAAGAGGGTGGCGCGCTTTATCTCATGAATAAGAGATGCCTTCAGCTTTGCTACCGTTTCCTGATCATTCCAGATGCCGTTGTTCACTTCGACATTTACCAACATGTCGTCAATCCCTGAGAGCACTATTTGGAATTGCCCGTTGGACTCCGGGTGCGATGCAATAATCTTCTCTATATTCGACGGGTAAAGTCCGATGCCCCTGATCTTGATCATGTCGTCGATCCTGCCTCGCATCCAGTCTATCATGCGATGGGTCCTTCCGCATTCGCATTTTTTATCGAGTATGCGCGTGATGTCGCCTGTCCTGTACCGCAGTATTGGCATTGCTTCCCGGTCAAGAGGGGTAATTACAAGTTCGCCTTCTTCCTCTGGCTCGAGCTGTTCTCCGGTCTTTGGGTCTACAACCTCCAAGATGAAGTGGTCTTCCCAAACATGAAGACCGTTCTTGAACGCGCATTCGATGCCAACGCCTGGGCCGCCAACTTCAGCGAAGCCGTAATTGTTGAAGGCATCTATCTCCAAAGCGTCTTCGATCTTGTGCCGCATCTCTTTTGTCCAAGGCTCTGCGCCACATATAGCGCGTTCAATCTTCAGCGAAGCCCGCATTCCGTTCATTTTATCTTCGAGCGTTTCAGCCATCCTCACTCCGAATGATGGTATCGTATGGAAGACAGTAACCCCAAAGTCTCTCATGGTCTCGAGCTGCTTCTCAGGATTAGCTGATCCGAGAGGAACAACAGTGAGACCTAGCCGTTCAGCGCCGCTAATCAAACCGAGACCGCCTGTGAACAAGCCTTGCGACGTTGTATTTTGGAAGACGTCCCCCTTTTTGGCACCTATACATGCGAAGGCGCGAGCCATCAGTTCTGACCAAACCCGGAGATCGTTCTTTGTATAGAAGGTCGTGATTGGTTTGTTTGTGCTTCCTGATGAAGTATGGATCCGAACAACCTTCGACAACGGTACTGCGAGAGCGCCGAACGGGAAACATGCGGCAATATCCTTCTTGAAAGTGAAGGGCAACTTCGTGATTTCTTCTGGACTGCTTATCGAGTCGATCTTCGCTTCGCGCAGTTTCTGCCTTAAAAATGGGACTTTATTGACCCTCTTTAAGACAAGATTTAACTTCTCTTTTTGGAGTCTTTCCAGAGTTTTTTTGTCTATTTTTTCTAGAGATGGCTGGAAACACTCATTAGAAGATGTAAAAGCCATCCCTCCCATTGATAGATTGCACTGTCATTCTACCTCCAAATTCAATAAAAGTTCTGAAGATGATGACTTAGAGTGCGCTGCTTGGGGATTGATAAATACAAGCCCCCCGAGATGATAGCACTCTATTCTCCTCCAGATACCATCATCAATCTCCCATGAAACTATTTAAACTTTATCGGAACTTGTGGGAAAGCGGGCAAGAGGCGCATTAGGGAGCGTTTGAGGAGAAATCGCGCAGACGCTTCAATGCTGCAATTCGTTCTTTTTCTTCAACCTTGGAGCCTTCGATCGCCAGACGAAGATATTCCGTAGCTTCGTCCATCTCCTTTCGTCTGACTGGAAACGGGACGCCGTCTTTGCCCCCGAAAGCAAAAGAGTACCTGACAGGGTCGCGCCAACTAGGCGGTTCGCCATAAATCAGGTCGGATATGAGTGATAACCCCTTCACGGTTGCTGGGCCAATCCCCTCAATCGAGAGCAACTCCTCATAGTTCCTTGGCTGCGAGTTGTAAGCGAGGTCGAGCGCTTTCCAATTTATGTTCCAAGGCATTACCAAGGTTCGCCCGCCACACCAATCTGTGAGCACGCGTTGATTTTTTTCCTTGATTGTGACAATCTCTCTCTTGAGTTTCGCAGGATTGTCACGTACAAGGTCTACAGATACCTTTCTGCAGCCATCAGCCTCATTGGCAGTCATATTGAATACGGATGGTTCTTTTCTCCCTACAATGGCAGTATGAGGTTCAACCACGAAGTCTTTGAGTCCTTCGGATATCCAATGATACCTCCTCGCCAGACGCTTCTCTGGATTCAAGCCTTGCTGGACTATGGCCCAGTCGCCTCTTTCGGTCAGTATGAATGCGTGATGGTAAAGGGGATATCCAGCCTGGATGGCGGCATTATCAACTTTAGCGCCCATCCTGCTTGCGTAGACTAAATGCTCTGATTTGCTTGTGGAGAGCCCAAAGAGTTCCGCGGCAATGCGGATCTCAGAAGGGGCTAGCTTTGATCTCTTGCCTTTTCCACCGCAGAGCGCAATCCCAGTCGCGGTTGGATCAATTGCTTTCTTCAGAACGCCAGTTACTACCGTGGTGACGCCGGATGAGTGCCAGTCGAAACCGAGTACGCATCCAAGCGCTTGGAACCAAAACGGATCAGAGAGCCTCTTCAGCACCGAGCTCTGCCCATGCTCGGCGACCATAATTAGAATGATATTTCGGGCTAGCGATGTCATCCTCTTCACTAGCCAAGGCGGAGCATAGCCTCCGTGCAATGGCAAGTATGCGGTTCCGGTCCGAGGCATAAGATGAGTTTTGATTGCAGTGGAAATTTAGCGTTGCGGTAATCTGAAAAAGGATTTATGGCAGGCTACTCCACGAACGGACATTCGAGTCGTTAGTTGTTTTGTTTGAGTAACTATGCGTTTAATTCTAAATAACATATATAATATGGACACCCAGAATGAAAGCTATGGACGCCCCGGAGAAGGTTAGGTCAGAGCTGAAAGGAACTACGTTGAGGGTCTACTGGGCAATAATGAAGAAGGGATCTGGAGGCGTTGGGCCGAGGGAGATAATGCGAGAGCTCGAGTTGAGCAGCCCTAGCGTCGCGGCTTACCACCTCGAGAAATTGAAGAACATGGGGCTTGTGGATAAGGATGCTACGGGCAGTTACGTCATAATCGAAGGTGCAAAGACGGAGGTCTTCTCGGACTTCATCAAGGTTGTAGGGATGATGGTGCCAAGGTACTTCTTTTATTCGGTGCTGCTTACAAGCATGCTCATAACTTACCTTGTGATTTATCCGCTGACGCCCACTCCTCAAACGCTCGCTTCCCTTGTCTTTGGGATAGCGGGATCAGCAATCATGTGGGTTGAGACCATCAGAGCGTGGAGAAGGAAGCCGTTCTAATATGTAGAATTATATTTTGCCGATAACCAATTGTGACACGGAGATGTCGGAAACGAAGGTAATCGCGATAGCTTTGTTGGCGGTAATAATGGGCGTTGCCATAGCTTACTTACCGATGATTGTTTTCCAGACCCAATTCGCTACCCAAATGATGGAACAGGGAGCGGGTCCGGATGCAATGAAGAATGAGACTAACGCAACTTACAATGCCTACGCTGGCGACACATTAACGAATGATTCGATTCTGATTCAGGATAATACAAGAGCAATGGCTGCAGGTTTGGTATCATCTTCGGGCGGTCTTGTGGCGGGAATCGCCATCGGATTAGCGGTCGCAGTAGTCTGCTACTTCGTAATCAAGAGGAAGACCATAGACCAAAAGATGCTGAATATTGCAAGCCAATGACATGCTCGTTCAGTTGAAGTGCGAGAGCGGCTTAGTTGTCAATTCATCAAGAAGCCTAAGGAATTTTGTTGAACGTTTGCCAATGTTGGAGATGCCATAAAACTTCACCGTGTCATCAAAGAGGCGAGAGTTCGAGTTTGCGGTCAAGACCACCAGCGACGGGCACATTGAGGCAAGGTCTTTGCCTGCAGGGGCATCATGGATGAGCAGCAAGTCATTTTTGTTCGCAACAACGAAGCATAGGTCGTAACCTTCGGACATAATTTCCCGCATTCTTTCATTTACGCCCAGTTTAGCGGAAGCGGCCAAGATATCGGCGTGGCTGCAACGAGCAAATGAGTATCGGTATGGTATCACTTTTTCATCCAAACCGATTATTCCATATCGTGGTGAGATGATGAATAGGTCGATTTGAAGGTTTGTCCCTTTGGCAGCTTGGACCGCATTTACTACGTGTTGGAATGAGCCCTTGAAGAGATCCTTTGCCCTCTTGACATAGGGAGCAAGGGCGGCTTTGTACTGGCTTTCCTTATCCAAATCTGATCCGGGGATTCCCAGACCAGATTTCTTGAGGAGTGCGATGATATTGTGATCGAGAGGAGAGGGGATCATATATGTAGCAGCGCTGGACAAGACCAGAACCTTTCTTTTTTGGACCGTAGTATTTCACCTACTTCCCTCTTAGCGCATTGTAGAAGCCTATCAGGCAGCCTTTAATCGCAGAGAGATATGTGTGGCGTAACTTTGTAATGTCAAGCTTATCGAGCGTCTTTATCCTGTAGTACAGCGGCGGGTGCGGATCCCATTTCAGCCACTCTCGTATATTCGTCAGTTCAAATACACTGGATTGGAACTTCCAGAGACCGAGCTTTCTTAGCGATGATGCCAATAGCTTAGGCGAGCCAGTAATCAGCGCAGCATCGAGGTCCGCCCTGGCTTCCAAGAACTTTGCGACAAAGAAGAGCAGGGTCAGCGACAATACAAGGTATGCGATGTCGACCAGCAAACCGAACTGCGCGAAGAAGGGCCACAGCGCGTAAACCCGGACTAAGTACTCGACCGTTGCGAGGGTCATAAGCACGAGAGGGTCGCGAGCCCGGACATGGCTGAACTCATGAGCCAAAACAGTCTTTATCTCTTCTTCATCCATCTGTGCAATCAAGCCGCTCGTCACGAGCACTGTTGCATGGTTCGGAGAGATGCCCGTGGCAGCGGCGTTGGGCGGGAGAACATTCAGAAGCGTAATCCGGGGCATTTTAAAGCCAAATCTGTTTGTAAGGTCTTTCACAAGACTGTATACGTCGACCTTCTTGATTTTGACCGCTTCGGGCGTGCATATAGCGCCGTATTCATTCATGGACTTTACTATTGTGTCTTGATCGAGTTCGTTTCCCTTGGCAAGAGTGGAATCGTAGATCTTCTTCTTAACGTCCATGATCTTGGGGAAGCATGTCCTAATCACTTGGTCGAACTCGTTTCGCTTCATGCGGAGTTCGGCGATGTGTATAGAGGGATTATCCGAAGTGATGTCAAATTCGCCTCGCGCGGCGATAATTTTGTTTGCGAAGATGACGATAACGAACTGCATCAGTATAAGCACAATAGGCGTGTAATCTGCGGCGAATTGGTATACGATTATGCCCACCATGAGGGTCAGGACAAATAAGTAAAGCATGTTCCCGAATATCACGGATGCCAGAAGCTTCTTGAAGCCACGCTCCTTTGAGCCGGGAATAATCGTCGTTTTTGGGGAAAATACCAAAAATAATGAGGCTTTGCTTTGTTCGGAGAAGAACGAGCGAATTATCGTTTCCAGCTGCATATCAAGCGCAATCAGGTCCTTTTCGGAAACGGATTTTTGAGGATATGGCGAGTAGTAGACATATACCTTGTCGAGGAATTTTACTGCCACATCAAGGGAGCTGCCGTCAATTGCGTTCAGCCTATACTTGAGTTGGGCGCCACCATCGATGGACACTTTGGAGAGCTGGACAAGGTCCGGATTGTGTTCTAGCACGTTAATCAGATAATCCAATAGTTTTGGCAACTGATCAGGCGAAATTGAAACGTCTATCGTAACTGTCCTCTGCCATGGAAGAGAGTCCTCGAAGCCATCAGGACCGTTTATAGATGGAACGCTCATATCAATCCTCAATCCAGTTTTCATTTACAGTGGAAGAAAATTGCATCCATACCTTGATACGGAGGCATATTGATTGTTAATGATGGTCAACCATATTATTAAGCATTCTTAGGCACCATCAATTCTTCGAAGGGCTAAATCTTGGCAACGACCTTTCGCTGTCAAAGGTTTTAAGGCACATCAGCAGAGATTCTATCGAGGCGATCGCCGTGAGGAGCACAGATAGTACTGACAAGGTTGTCATTTCGCACCTTAAGGAGAATGCAAGGATACCATACACGAAGATCGCGCAAGAGATTGGACTCTCCGAGGCAGCAGTGAGGAAACGCGTGGAGAGGTTAGTTGAGGAAGGGGTCATAAAGAAGTTCACGGTTGAGATCGATACTGGCGATAAGCTCAAAGCAATGATTCTGATATCAGTTCAGCCCTCTCGCCCTAATCCGGCAGTCGCTCAGGAGATAAAGAAAATCGATGGCGTGGACCTCGTGCTGGAGGTCGCTGGCGAGGTTGACATCGTAGCAATCTTGTCAGGCAGCAACATGCAGGAGGTCAACAAATACATCGACGAGGTCAGAATGATAGATGGTGTATCTAAGACTAATTCTATGATAGTTTTGCGTTCATGGGTTTGAATTTCGAATCATTTTATACTAATAACGTAATATTACCATGGTAAAATATTGCGAAACACTTAAATAACTTAAGAGTTCGAATCTACATCGCATTCAAGAGGGCAAGACAGGGAATGACTAAACTCAATATTTTATTCGACCACATGAGGTGGGAAGAGAAAGCGCTCTATAACGCCTGTGTAAAGAAAGGGATTGAGTTCAGCCTAGTTGATGCTGAGAAGCTTTTCATGGATTTGACATCTGAAAAGAAACCAAAAGAGGTGGGGGATGTCGTTGTGCAGAGGTGCGTCAGTCACTTCAGGGGTGTGCACGCAACTGCGGCCATCGAGAGTTATGGGGTTCCAGTTATCAATAAGCATAGCACCGCAGAGACCTGCGGTAACAAAGTGCTCAACACGCTTGCGTTCAAGAAGGCAGGGATTCCAACGCCAAGGACTTACCTGTCATTTACAACGGAGTCTACCCTTGATGCTCTTAAAGAGTTGGGATATCCGAGCATACTCAAGCCGGTTGTGGGGAGCTGGGGGAGGCTCGTCTCCCTGATAAACGACAGTACGTCAGCCACGGTAGCCCTTGAGCACCGGGAGATGATGTTTCCGCTTTACCAGATATACTATGCTCAAGAGATGATCAAGAGGCCACCCAGGGACCTGAGAGTGTTCGTTATAGGTGACGATGTTCCCGTCGCTATATACCGCGTCAACGAGACTGGAGACTGGAGAACGAATACCGCTAGAGGAGGAAAGGTCTTGAACTGCGCGGTGACACCGGAGATAAGGGAGCTTGCGCTCAGATCAGCATCCGCCGTTGGCGGCGGGGTATTCGGAGTTGACATGATGGAGAGCGAGCGCGGTATGCTTGTCCATGAAATAAACAGCACCGTTGAGTTTAAGAATACGGTTCCGGCAACAGGAATTGATATACCAGGTATGATCATAGATTATGCTCTAAAGGAGGCAAAAAGATGAAGACAGTTGGCATAATAGGTGCCTCCGGCTATGCCGGCGGCGAACTTCTCCGCATCCTTGTAAACCACCCTCAGGCAGAAGTAAAGGCGGCGACCTCAAGGGAGAATGCGGGGGATCCAGTTCACAGGGTACATCCCCAGTTAAGGAAGATGACAGACGTCAAGTTCATGGAGCCGGACGTTGAGAAGATCGCAGGGAGTTGCGAGTTTGTCTTCCTTGCTTTGCCGCACGGAGCATCTGCACCTGTTGCCAAGAAGCTGCTGGAGCGCGGTGTCAGAGTTATCGATTTGAGCGCTGATTTCAGGCTGAAGAATAAAGACGATTATCCGATATGGTACGGCTGGGAGCACCCGTGCCCAGAGCTGCTCCAACAGGCAGTCTTCGGGCTCCCTGAATTCCACCGCGAGCAAATCAAGAATGCCCATCTGATCGCCAACCCTGGATGCATAGCAACTGCCAGCATACTGAGCCTCGCGCCTGCAATCAAGATCGGGGTAGCCGAGAAAGACAGGGCAATAGTCGATGCGAAGATAGGATCATCCGGAGCAGGCACCCATGTCAGCATATCAAGCCATCATCCAGAACACTCCGGGCTAGTGAGGCCATACAAGCCGGTCATGCACAGGCACACTGCGGAGATAGAGCAGGAGTTGACGTTTGGTAACGTGAAGCCAACGATTGCGATGACTCCCCATGCCATCGATATGGTAAGGGGCATAATGGCAACCGGTCACATCTTCCTGAACAGGGAGGTAACAAACCAGGAGATGTGGAAGGCTTACAGGGAGATGTACCAGAATGAGCCCTTCGTGAGGATCGTGAAAGAGCACAAAGGTCTGCACCTCCTGCCAGACCCGATGAACGTTGTGGGTTCGAACTTCTGCGATGTTGGTTTTGAGATAGACCCGCATGGCAAGAGGCTCATAACATTCGGCGCGATAGACAACCTCCTGAAGGGGGCGGCTGGCCAGGCGATACAGAACTTCAACATTATGTGCGGTATAGAAGAGACGACCGGAATTAGATTCCCAGGGGTAAGACCAGTATGAGAATTGCAGTGAAGATGGGCGGCGACCTCATAAAAGGCGATGCCATAAACACCCCTCTAATAGAAGACCTGAAATCGTTGGCGAAGGAAAACAGCGTTGTCATCGTCCACGGCGGAGGAGACCTTGTGACCGAGATGGCGAAGCGCCTTGGCAAAGAGCAGATCTTCGTAATGTCCCCTGAAGGGTTCAGGAGCAGGCATACAGACAGGGAGACCGCAGACATCTATGCAATGGTAATGGCAGGGGAAATAAATACAAAGATAGTTGGGACACTCCAGTCATTTGGCGTAAATGCAATCGGCCTTTCCGGTTTCGATGGCTCTTTGATAAGGGCTGAGAGGAAGAAGAGGCTGGTGGTCATCGATGAGCAGCGGAGGAAGATAGCGATGGAAGGCGGCTATACGGGGAAGATAACGTCGATCAACAGCAGTATGCTCGACCTGCTATCATCAAAAGGGTATGTGCCAGTAGTGTCGCCGTTGGCGATGGGTACAGAGTTTGAGCCACTCAACATCGACGGAGACAGGACGACGGCCAACGTGGCCAAGGCAATAAAGGCAGATGTTGTGATCTACCTTACTGATGTAGATGGCGTGCTTAAGGATGGCAAGGTAATTCCGAAGATAGGGGCACTAGAAGTGGACACCCTTCTCGCAGGGATAGGGCCCGGTATGAGCACAAAAATCCATGCTGCAGTCGAAGCGATAAAGGGAGGGGTAGGCAAGGCGGTGATTACATCGGGATTTGCAGAGAAGCCGCTGAGCGATGCGATGGCGGGTAAGAGGGGTACGGTGATTGAGCTATGACATATGAGGATACGTTCATTGCGGATACGTTCTGGAAGCGTCCGGTAACCCTTGTTAAGGGGAAGGGGGCGAAGGTCTGGGACAGCACAGGTAAGGAGTATGTGGATTGTAGCTGCGGGTACGGGGTGGCATTGCTTGGGCATTGCAACCCGAGGGTCGTCGCTGCAATAAGAAACCAGACAGAGAAATTGTTGACTTGTCATGGGTCGTTTTACAATGACGCGAGGGAGGAGTGCCTATCAAAGCTTGCAAAGATCAAGCCAGACGGGACTGACAAAGTATTTCTCTCCAACACGGGCACTGAGACGGTTGAGACAGCAATAAAGCTCTGCAGGAAGTTCACCCAGAAGAAGGGAATCATTGCCATGGTCAATGGCTATCACGGCAAGACGATGGGGGCGCTCTCGCTAACGTGGGCGGCAAAGTACCGTGAGCCGTTCATGCCCCTGCTGGGGGACGTCAAATTCGCGCCTTACGGCAAGACGGAGAAGCTTGTAGCCTCAATAGATGAGAATACGGCTGCGGTATTCGTCGAGCCCATTCAGGGTGAGGGGGGCATAAATGTCCCACCGCCGGATTACCTCAGGCAGGTAAGGGAGATATGCGACGAGAAGGGCGTACTCATGGTGCTCGACGAGGTTCAGACAGGGTTCGGCAGAACCGGTAAGATATGGGCGCACCAGCATTTTGGGATTAAGCCAGACATACTCTGCTCAAGCAAGGCGCTCGGAGGCGGCATGCCAATAGGGGCGACCTTCGCTAGAGCGGATATTATGAATTCGCTGAAGAGGGGCGAGCATTCAAACACCTTCGGAGGGAACCCGCTTGCATGCGCGGCGTGTTCGGGCGCAATCGACGCGTTGCTCGAGGACAAGCTCGTGGAGAATGCGACCGAGATAGGGAACTTCCTGAAGAAGGGCTTTGAAGAGCTGGATACCAATATGATAAGGGAAGTAAGGGGCTTAGGTCTCATGCTTGGCATCGATATGCGTTTTGAGATAATGAGCATAATCCTGGACGCACTTGACAAGGGAGTCATTGTCCTCGAAGCAGGGAAGACGGTGCTTCGTCTTCTTCCACCACTGACTATAAACAAGAAGGAGGCGGAGACTGTGCTCCATGTGGTGGGCGACGCCATAAAACGGGAAGAGAAGAAGAGAACTGCCGGGGCTTAATCGATGCAAGAAGGTTACCCGGAAGTCCTTCTCCAAAAGATGCTCGAAACGTATAGCCCGAGCGGAGAGGAGGGGGCAATCTCGTCCTTTTTGGCAGCAGAGTTCAAGAAACTTGGTTTCAAGGTCAAGGTCGATGAGATAGGGAACGTTGAAGGCAGGATAGGGTCGGGGTCCCCTAAAGTACTGCTCTGCGGCCACATGGATACGGTCGAGGGATTTCTTGAAGTTAAAAGAAAAGGAAAGGTGCTCTTTGGCAGGGGAGCGGTCGACGCGAAATCGCCGCTTGCGGCTTTGATCTGTGCCGGAGCCAAATACTCAGAGGAGGGTGGTAAAGGGACGGTCGTCGTGCTGGGGGTCGTTGATGAGGAAGGAAAGAGCAGGGGCATGAAGCACTTCATCGCTAGGTGTGAAGAACGGTTTGATTATGCTATCTTCGGAGAGCCCAGTGGAACGTATGCAGTGACTGTCGGTTACAAAGGAAGGCTTGTTATGAAAGTGAGGACGGGCACATCGGCAGGGCATGCAAGTGCACCGCAGCTCTTCGAGAATGCCATATACGTTGCCATGAGGCTGATTGCGAGACTCAGGGAGAAGGATGCTATCTGGGGGCAATCTAGCGACCTGTTCTCGATTCCGACCTTGTGCGTCACTCTGATGAGCGGTGGGCGCCAGGACAACACAGTTCCCGATCGCTGCGAGATGGCGGTTGACATACGCGTGCCAGCACTAACGACAACGTCAGCTATCAAAAAGGAGTTGAGAGAGCTAGTCGAGGCGGCGAGGAGACAGGAACGGAAAGCCACGATCGAGTACGAGTTCATCGATGAGAATGCGCCCTTCCAAGAGGACACGTCATCGAATCTAGTCACCGCTTTCAAGGAAGCGGTGGTCGAGAAGAGTGGAAAGGAGTGCAGGTTGTCAAGAAAGACGGGGACGAGCGATGTCAACGATTTTGTAAACAAGAGGAAGGTTTCTGCGGTAGTGTATGGCCCGGGAAACTCGAAGCTTGACCATACCCCTCTGGAGAATGTTTCGATTGAGGAGTTTTACGATAGCATAGACATCTTGAAAGCTGTAATGAAAAAGATGGCAAAGTGAAAGGTCAATCTACGCTGACGGTAAACTGCCTCTCCTTCTTGGGAAGCCGCAGCTCCAGCACGTTGTTCTTGAATCGTGCTCTAGAATATTCGGGATCGATTCGGGCAGGAAGGACGAATGTCTTCGAATACCTGAAGAATTTGCTTTGGCGTTGGAAGGTTCCCCAATGCTCGAATTGGACGACCCTCCCCATCTCAGCCTCGATGGTTGCGGTCTCTTCGGTAAGCTTGACGCTGATGTCCTCTTTCCGCATTACGCAAGGTATATCGACCTTCAGAATTATCTCTAGATCGGTTTCCTGAACCTCTGAGAGCGGTTCAAGGCAGCCTTCCATATGGTCCCACATAGCATCTGGATTCAATTCACTTCCGGAGTTATGGAGCTTCTTGGGCATATCATAACCACCTACAGGTACATCATCGGAAGCTCGTATTCTTGCGATTTGCCCATCTTTTGCATGTTTTCAGTGGTCTTTCGCATCAGTTCCCTCGCGCTCAACCGTATCTCTTCAGACCGTTCAATGAGCGATTTGACGTCGGCGTTAATTGGTGCGAATTTCTTTAGTTCGGAGATGACGTTTGCGGCAGCACCCGGATCAGGGTACTGAGGGTATGACTCAGCCATCAACAGAAGGTTAGGCACGCCTCCGATCTTCGCTTGCTTTGATATCAGGGCATATGGCCCTACAAGGAATCCCTCCTCCATCAGGGGAATGCCCAACCTGATTATGTCATCCCGGATTTGCGCTGACGTCGCTGCGCCATAAACCTTTGGAGATTCTAAATCAATCCTGTTCGGAACGCCGATGCCACCAATTGAGACGATCAATGATGCGCCCTTCTCCTTTGCCCACTTGACGATGAGCTTTGAGAGCGGAGATATTGATTCAGGAGAGAGAGCGGTCTCAGAAAAGAATGCGATGAGATTGTCCTTCTTGAAGATACGCAGCGGATATTTTGGCTCACCGTGGTGAAATACGACGACAGGGGGGAAGAGATCGGAGTCAACGTGTCCAACTTCGGTCATCCCGGTCTCTTTGATTATGTGGGAAACGGCAATTATTCCGACCAATCCAATGTCAGGCAGACCGCACAGTACAATAGGATTCGAAGGTTTAATTTCGTCGGTCTCATAAAGGGACATGCCCTCTGCGCTGAATGTCAAGTATTGATCCTCCAAATTACACTAATTGCGATATTTCTTAAATTTATCTATAAATGGGGGCGCATTGAGCTGAAGGAGCTTTGCAAGATCGTCGATGATGACGTCTGCGTTATTCTTCGACAGCTCTTCCAATGAGTAGAATCCATTCGTATATGCGATAGTGAACATCCCTGCTGCCTTCCCCGCAACGATGTCTTCAGGTGAATCGCCCACAACGACGCATTCATCGGGGCTTTTCTCCAACTTCTCGGCGCCAAGCAGGTACGGTTCAGGAGAGGGTTTTGTCGAGACAACGTCTTTGGAGGTCACCACGATGTCCATGAGGTGCCCTAAGCCTAAGCTGTTAAGCGATGGCATGATATAGTCTGCGAAGGAGACTCTTGAGGTCACTATTCCGATCTTGTTACCGGATCGCTTAAGTTGGGAGATGGTTTCCCCTGCGTTTGGGCAGAGCGAGGTGGTTCTCATATAGACCTCGCCGTAAGCTTCTTTGAGATCTTCAACGAAGGCTTCAATGAACGAGTCGTCAGCGGACCGTTCAGGACCCAGCAGCGCTGAAAAGATCGCACCCACAGGTTGACGCAGTATATTGATGGCGGCGGCTTCATCAGATGGAAGGGGGGAGAGCCCATACTTTGCCAAGACCCTGTTGTGTGCAATTATGAATGGTTTCTTTGAGTTTAGTAGGGTACCGTCTAAATCGAAGAGAAATGCTGAAAACATGGCGCATCATTCCAAAAGTGTCATCATTTCAAGCACGAATACCTATTGCGGTGGTTCGTCGAGAACCAAGACTGGCCCGTCCTTGTCGACGACAAGATATTTCTTTCCAGCAACCAAGCCTTTTTTGCTTTTTGCCTCCCAATATTCGCCATTGTACATAACGAAGGCGGTCATGTCCGGTTCTGCGTTCCCTGTAGGGATAACGGTCTCACCCATTATCGATCCGATTATCGGCTTTTTGCGCCTAATCTGGAGTATCTTGTATATCGCGAAGAGAAATATTGCGGTTATGCAGATTATCGCCACGATAATTGTAGATGAAAATACGGAATACCAATCGGAGGAGACAGCCCATTTTTCAGGTGAGAAAGGTATCAAGAATAGCGCCCCAATTGCAAGCAATATTATCCCAGAGATGCCAAATAAACCAAACCCCGGTGTCGAAAGCTCGTATATGAGGAGGATAGCGCCTCCGATGACCATAACAACAGAGATGAGGTTTACATTGAACCCCATGCCAACAAGGGCAAGCAGTATGGCTAGTGCGCCTAAGACTTCGCCTCCATGGCCTGGAGCCGAGAACCCAAAGATGAGGGCGAAGATACCTATCATGAATAGAAGGTTGGATACGAGGGGGTCCGCAAACGAGTTGAATAAAAGTTCACGCAACCGGTATTCATAAACTTTAACGGTCGCGTCTTGGGTATGCAACGTAGTATTCACTTCTACAGTGTTTATTTGATCGCCATCTGCTTGGTCAAGGAAGCCCGTCAATGTATCGGCGAGGTACTCAACGACCCCATATTGCAGTGCCTCAATGTCGTCCACATTGATATTCTCGACGACAAAACTCTCAGCTAGCGTTTGGTTCCTGTTGCGGGCCGCAGCATGTGTCATGATGACCTCGACGAGCGCGTTGATCGTCTTGCTGTCATTGATTGCGGTGCTTCCAAAAGGCGAATAGGATATGGGTTGGCATGAACCTATGACGGAGTTCGGCGCCATCGCAGCGAGATGCGATGCCATAAGGATATACGTGCCAGCGGACCATGCCGATGCTCCGGCGGGAGTGACGAATGCAAGCACAGGAATGGCAGAGTTGTCGATGGAGCCAATTATCCGCAGCATAGCATCAACGCTTCCACCGGGAGTGGAAAGCTCAATTACGACCGCAGAATAATTCCCGGCTACTGCAACTGTAAGAGCGTCGTCAAATGCATCCGCGTGAGCGGAAGTGATTGTTCCAGTCAGCTTGAAGACAAGTACCTGATTATCAGAGGAGGCAGATACGGGAGCTGATGACAAACTCAAAAAGAGGATAAGGAAAAAAGGTAGGATAAAAAAAAGGCTACCCTTTTTATCATTCATGCTAGTTACCCAGCTTTGTATTTATCCAATGCTTTGGCAACCGCCGCAGCGTCAGTTACCGAAGTCTGCCCTGGCGACGACGTTACGAGTATAAGGTTCTTCTCTCTTGCAACCTCGGTGATCATTTGGAATTCTCTGAGTTTTAACGCTAATGGGTTCTTCGCATAGAGCTCGGCGGCGTCGCTCATCTTCTGGGCGGCTTGCTGTTCTCCTTCAGCTATGATGATCCTGGACCTCCTCTCGCGTTCTGCCTCAGCCTGCTTTGCAAAAGCGCGTTGCATGCTTTCAGGGATCGTTGCGTCTTTGATTACAACGGCAGTGACTTTTATCCCCCATGCGTCTGTGGGCGCGTCAAGAGAGAGCTGCAGCCTATGGTTTAGTTCCTCTCTATTTGCTAGCAATTGGTCTAAATCAACTTGACCAAGGATATCGCGAAGCGTTGTCTGTGCCAGCAGGTTGGTGGATAGAACGTAGTTCTCGACCTTTGTGATGGCCAAGTTCGGGTCGAATACCCTGTAGTAGACCACAGCATCCACGTTGACGGTGATGTTGTCGCGCGTAATGATCATCTGCTTCGGAACATCGAACGTCAGTATCCTGAGATCGACCTTGCGGAATGTATCAATGAAAGGGATAATGAAGAATATGCCCGGACCCTTCGCTCCAACGAGCCGCCCAAGCCTGAATATTACTGCCCGTTCATACTCTTTTACGATCTTTATGGAGGACGCGAAGAACCAAAGCAATATCACCAATACAATGATGATTGCAAAGGTCGAACTCAAAGAGTCTAGAATGATGTCCCCAATTGCGAATGAAAAACTGCTCATCAAACAAACCCCACTATAGTAATATGGGGGGCGGTTAATAGCATTAGCGTTACTTCTGTGGCTCCCATTCTGCCAAGGGGCTATCCCAGAGAGCCTCTGCTCTGGACTTGACAGGCTTCTGCCGCCTGACTTTTGGAACGACCCGCTTAACAAGCTGGAGGGACATTTTTATCGCCAGTTAATAGATAGTTGTCGAAGTATATAATGCTATTTATCGTCAGTAATCGTTAAAATAATCGTCAATTGACTAACTCGTTCATTGGATCAGTCGTCGGAATGCCTCAGCCATGATTTCATAAGTTCGATCGGGCTTTCCGAAAAATGATGCGTCTGCAGAGAATACGTCGAACTCCATGAAGTCTATCCCGATTAATTTGGATCGCGATTTGGATTGCGCTATAGCGACCATAAGCCCGTATAGGTCCCGGTGGTCGACACCGTAATAATCCAGAAACCGGGCGCCTTTTAGCGATGTATTAGAGCATACGTCAACATCAATCGAGACGTAGGTAAACGGTTTGTTCGTCTTCGCAATCATTGCCTTGATCTTGGCGGCGTTGGGTTTGATGTCGTCTTTTTTAATAACTTGCACGCCATCTGATTCCATTTTTTGGTAGTACTCAACGTACCGCTTCACTCGGTCGTCATCAATCTCAAAGGCAGATCTAGGGGGATAGTCTGAGACGCCAATCACCAAGATATTCGTTGGCGGGATATAATCCAGCACATACTTCAGGAAGGAGTCGGCGTTGTAGCTGTCAGGCCTACCGAATATGAATGGGTCATTTTGTGAAAAATGGGTCTTCGGGTTTGTCTCGAGATCATATTGGATCAAACCGCACCTCATTGTCGGCGCGATGAAGTCGAAATGGCTATCGAAGATTATGAAACGGATATTCTCGCCGCCGTGTTTTTTTGCCAGCGCTTCAACTGCGCCCCCGGTCAACGAGTGATCAACGCCCAACAGCAATGGCACGCTCTCCGGCTCGGCTGCAACGATTTCCTTCACGGTGTTGGCATACTCCAAGCAGCCGTTTGAATCGATGAATGATACGTAGTTCTCGACATCCATCATGAACTGCATGCTCGATGGGGGCGTCGGCGTTAGCCATCCCTCTACGTCGATGCGTTTCGTTTTGAAGTCCATCTTCAAAGCGTTCATGAAACCGTCGAGCGGATCTTTATACTTGACTTTAGCATAATTGTTTTGCATCCCTTCGATCTTCTTTTTTATGACGGATTCGCGTTCGTCCGGATCCAATAAGCCATTGATTGCAGTGAAGGGCATAATGCAAGCAGGACTTTACGCTTTAAAAAATTTTCGTTCGGATAAAGAATAAACGGTTAGCTAGGCATTATCTTAGAAATCCATCTCATCAAAGCTTGTTGAGCATGAACTAGGAAGAATAACATTGACCAGACGAACTTGAATATTTTAGAAGTCGTTATCCCTTTTTTTCGTTTAATCGAGAAAAATAAGGGATAATCCATCAATAGATCTTCAACACAACAAGCCTTAGAGTATATAGGGTTAATGTTCTTAGGTTGTAATCTTAGCTATTGTTTATTTTAGCCTGTGTTTTCCTTAATGAATTCATTTAACATTTCTCTTACTGGCATCTCAAGAGCCTTGCGTAAATGATTCACTGTTTTTATACCTTCTTCTGTTATTGAGTAATATTTAATGCGTCGTCGCCCCCTTTTCATCCATTTACCATCCACCAAGTCTTTTTTTTCCATTTCATACAGAAGTGGATACACTATACCAGGAGTGAGTTTTTGTCCAGATAGCCTCTCGAGTTCCTTGAGCACTTTGTAGCCAGACATGGACTTCTGACTTATAAGCCACAGGATAATCCCTCTGCTGAATCCTCTCACGGTCGCTTTAATCAGATCCTTTTCTCCTTCAGCCAAAGACAAACATCTCCGATCGCATCATCTAATTATATCTCATAATATTATTAACCTCTCTAAAAAATACAAAAAGTTGATATATCGAGATTTAAAATAATATCATGTGATAGTGGTATGGTCGATACGATAAGTGCTTTTATGCATGGTCTTGAAAGCCCGATTATACTTTGGCTCTTATCGAAAAGCCCTGCGATGCATGGATATGACCTCTTCAAGGAAGTAAAAAAACTAACAGGGCAAAAACTAAGGCCAAGTATGTTATATCCTCTCCTTTACCGGCTGGAAGCTGAAGGTCTGATCATGGGCGAATGGGCTGAAAAAGGTCGTCGTGAAATAAAGTGTTATTGTTTGACCGAGAAAGGGGAAACCCATCTTGTGAAAATGACCAATTTGTTTAAAATGCCTATTGGAGAAGTAATTATTGATTTATTGAATAAGTAAATAGAAAAATGAGTTCACTTGCATCTTTATTTCCATGACGAGCTCTTCAAATAGAGGTTTTTTGGCAGGAAACTTAAAAATGGTAGAAAAAAAATTTGGTTCTCAAAGACCTACCATTTTTTTTATCCTGTTGAAAAGGGAGTAGATTTTTTTATTGGCATTGTTGAGCTTGCCTGTTTTTTCCTGGCTCATATTTTTACCACCGATGACAAGAGTTATATATTCATGAATTTAAATGTTTTGAAAATCATAATATTATATCGAGGGAAAGTCTTACGGTCAAAACGAAAAACGGCTATAAAATAGTATTGACTGCTTCAGCCACAGAAATGAGCGAATTTTATAATAGTCAATTCCTTGCTTTTTTGGGAGGATTTTCGAGTGGGCCTGTACCACCATGGTTTTTTAGAAAACAGCTGTATCCCGCTGTGGAAAGCAATAATGACGGAACTGCGAGATATGCACCATATGGACTTAGGAAAGTGGAAGCCGCCCTTCTAGGGGGTGGCTTTGACGAATCGGATGTAGCCGTTGTCCATCCTAGCCATCTCCGTTCCTTTATTGGCTCTAACACAAAAGTCGTTGGTATAACAACCATGGACCCTTTGGGAATGGGCTACGTGAGTAAAACATATTCCTCGCTCGTTGCCAACGGTGAGCCTTTAAACGCAATAGAATTTACCAAGTTGATGAAGAGCGGACCCTTCCAAATCCACCATCCAAAAATCATAGTGGGTGGTGCGGGGGCGTGGCAGCTTGAGCAAAAGAATGCGATAAAAACATACGGCATTGATAGCATTGTAATTGACGGAAGCGAAAATAATATTGTAGAACTTTTCGTCAAGGCAGTGAATGGAGAAGATCTTCCGCAAGTGACTCACGCTGAGAAAAACTCCATAAATGGAAATAGTTCTTCCATAAGGCACGCATCAATCCATGGCTGTGTCGAGATCTCAAGAGGCTGTGGAAGAAACTGCCAATTCTGCACACCGACTGCGCAAAAAAGGAGAGACTTGCCACTTGATTTGATCATGAAAGAGGTCGAGACCAATGTCAAAGAAGGAGTTAAACGGGTCACTCTTGTCACGGAAGATATTTTTATGTATGGCGCAAAAAACAACGGTTTTACCCCAAACCGCGAAGCAGTATTAGGTTTACTTGAGAAGGTCGCCTCATATCCTGGAGTTGAAGCCGTACAGCCTGCCCACATGTCATTGGCCCCCATCGTGTATGATCCTGCCATGGTTCGAGCGGCATCGGAAATATTGGTCGATAGGAATTGGTATGGCATTCAAGGGAAACCGATTGTGACAGCTGAGACAGGAATAGAGACTGGAAGCCCCCGCCTTATACAAAAATACATGGTGGGGAAATCCCTTCCATTTACGCCAGAAGGGTGGAGAGAGTTAGTATGCCAAGCGTTTGGAATTTTGAATGACAACGACTGGTATCCGCTTGCGACTCTTATCGTTGGGTTGCCAGATGAAACTGAAGACGATGTGCTAAAAACCCTTGAGCTGATCGATGACCTCAACAAGTACAAAGCCTTCTTTGTCCCATTGCTCTTCGTTCCGCTAGAAAAGTGCCTACTCGGAGATCAATGCGGCGCCGAACTGCATGGTCTTTCAAAATTGCGATGGGAATTGCTCTCAGAATGTTGGGATTATAATGTGCGCATTTGGAAATCATCATTTTTAGATTACCGAATTAAAAACTCTCTTCTCCACTTCGGTATTGTAGACCTCATTCTACCTTCGGTGGGGTTCGTTGCTGGTCTCCACTATTGGAGAAAACACGGGAAAGTTGCAAGAGACGTGGTATGGAACGCGGCAGGGATAGCCTAAAAGGGGAACATTAAAATGGCCTACCGAAGAGTTTTATTGGTCAAGCCAAAGGGAAGAAAAGGTTTGGGCTTTGCTCTGGACCTGATACCAATAGGATTGGAATACATTGCCTCCTCAATTGAGGATCTTGTCGAAGAAATAAACATAATTGATATGGAATTTGAGCAACATCCATTCAAATATTATCTCGAGCTTTTCCGCCCTGATTTAGTAGGAATAACGATGTCAGCTACAGAGCATGATGAGGGGTTATACATCGCTAACCTTGCCAAGCATAATGGCGTCGCAACTGTACTGGGCGGATACCATCCAACCCTCATGCCTGAAGCACTGCTATCGCACCCACAGGTTGACATGGTGATCCGTGGTGAAGGTGAGCAGACAATGAAAGAGTTGGTTCAGAAAGGCTGCTCAAGGGGCGTGCGGGGGATTTCATTTAAAGAAGATGGGATTGTAATCAACAACGAAAACCGCCCAATGATTCAAGACTTGGATTCATTACCATTCCCTGCCCGGCACCTGAGACGGATCAAGTACAACCACATGAGCCAAAAAGGAAGAGCGGCGGATGTTATCTGCATTTCTCGAGGCTGTTGGGGACAATGTAACTTTTGCTGTGAACCAGTAATGAACAATGGCCACCAGCGTTTCCGCTCCCCAGAAAATGTCATGAAAGAATTATTGGAGTTGGTGTCTTTCCATAAGGGCGCACCTTTGCAAATCCTTGTAGTGGATCCAAATTTCATGGGTGACCCCGAAAGAACCAACTCCTTGTGTGATCTGCTGCATAAACATAAGTTGAATATCCGGTTTTCCGTCTTGGCAAGGGTGGACAATATTGCTAATAATTCTCAGCTCGTCAAGAAAATGTGCGACAACGGTTTTCTTAGTTATGAACTGGGGATAGAGAGCCAAAAAATGGAAGATCTGAAAGACACTCGAAAGGGAATAACACTTGAGATGCAGAAAAAAGCTGTAAAAATTTTGCGCGATAACGGCGCCAATGCAGGGGGCACCATCGTCATTGGTTTGCCTGGTCAGACTGAAGAAGAAATAAAAAACTTCCCAGTTTTTGCAAAGGAATTGGGCTTAATGCGCGCTGCATTCAGTATTGCAACGCCATTTCCCGGAACTGAATTTTACAACGATCTAGACAAACAAGGTTTGATTATTGATCGTGACTGGATGAAATATGACGAAATGCATTCTGTGTTCAAACTAAGCAATATCGACAGGGCGCGATTGGAAGAGCTAGAAACATATTGCATGGCAAGATTCTGGACGATGAATACTTTTTTAGATAGCGCTCAAATTCTGCAGCAAAGATCAGGCAAGAAGATGGAATTAGTTGAGTTCATGGATGATTTTTTTAAGAAGCTTGCCTTTGGCAGAAGTGCTGGGGATGATCTGCGAAACGGAGCACTTGAGAACCATCTTAAGGCAGTCCTAGACGCTATTTTAGATGCTGAGAGTGAAGAGGGTGCGAGAAAGATCGATGTGCATAACGTCATAGATATGTCGAGGTTTCTTGAGGTTCTGGGACCACAAAAAATTCAGTGTACTTTAAGGTGCAAAGGGCACCCCCCTGTCAGCTATATCATAAAAACCAAGCGCTACAGCAGTTGTGTTATTGAGTGTATAAGCGCTATTTCTGGAAAACAGGATGATGCGACGATAGGCGTAGACATCGATTTGAATGACATGATGAACATGTTTAAAGATGATGCGCCGTTTAATCCTGTCACTCCGTTGATCTTCTTGGCAAGATCTTCATGGGGCTTGACTCATCTTTGGAAGTTATTCAGGTTAGGCGCTGCAATAGGCACCGAGTTTGGCATTGCATTTCTCATGAAAAAGACAAGAAATATGATGTGATGGATTATGAGCGAACAATCGCACAAGAAGCCCTTCTTGAACCCTGCAAGAGTTCTTAACAACTTAAATGAGAAGGCAAGTCAATTAAAAAAGATCAAGAAAACATACAGCCTGATGCGAAAACTTGCTTCAATAAATGGAATTAATGTAAGCAATGAGATATTGGATCGAGTTATGTATAGCACTGAAATGCTACCCCCTCTGGGCAAGGAGTATTGGTGGCTCCTTTTTTTTGGTCGGGAAGGGGAAAGGCCAGTGCAGTTAATGTTATTGATATTCCGAAAAAACGGTCAAAGCATGACATTTAACGGTAAGAAAATCATTCTTAAGAGCCCAACCGAAAATAAATTTCAGGCTGCTACCGCTGGTTGGGTATATAATGAAAACAAGTTGCATGATTTGGGAGACACAAACGCTATAACAACAGTCTGTTTGGAAAAAAAGGCGCTAAATTCAAACATTTCAAGTCAAGAAATGACACTTGTTGGAGGTTATCCCGATTATGCATTGAAGGTAGGCAATATTATTGACCTAAACATGAAAAATGGAAAATATCTTAAGGAAAGCGCTGCGCAGGGCGTATTTTTACCCCCGTTTGGTATGGCTTGGGTAGATGTTTTTTTAGATGTAGAAGGCATCATACTGGGAAATGAATTCAAAGGAACGGCTCACATGCAGAAAGTTATCGGCATAACAACATTTGGGTCATTCCATTGGGGTAGGCTATTCTTTAATAATGGCGCTTCGGCTTCATTCTTCTGCCTAAAAGCAGGCAAAAATTCAAAGAAGTATTTTCATAGCTCAGTGAATTTTTACGATGATAAACGAAAAAGGATCATCAAATTCAAGAAACCAAACCTTAAAATCTCAAAAAAAGAAGGAAAAACTCCCGTATGGATTATTGAAGGGCAAGAAGGCGATAAAAAAATCAGAGTTGTCTTAGACTCTTATGCGACAAAAAAATTCATTATGAAAGGGGGCGGTTCACAGGTTTACATAGAATATGCAGTAATAACGGAAGAATTTAGCCTTGAAGCGATTGATGAAAAAATTGATTTAAAAGACTTGGGCAGAGGTGTAGGGACATTTGAGGATGCCTATGGATCACCGATATAAAAGACCTTCAAAACTTATAGGACCGGTAAAATCCTTGAACAAAAACCGTGAAACAGATAAAGTTTACATGTAGAAATGTGGTGCCAGTGGAAGCTTGAGCATCAAGTACCCTCAATATAAATCCTTTTTTGGTTCTAGAAGCCTGCGAAGTATTGGTTGTTTCCACATATAAAAGGGGCTGGACCAGGCGGGATCTGTAGATGTCTGAGAAATAAATCGTCTCCTTGATGTTAATTACTGTCAATTATGAAAGTATCCACATAGCCATCGGATGAAACGAATCTTATTGCATGAATGTTACCATCGGTCCAACTAGTCCCATTCCCTTTGATGATGAACTTTTGAACTATACTTTTAGAGGTTGTGGCAAATGGGGGGAAGAGGATAACGTTTGGAGAGTCATCAATATAGGCAGTAGTTATATTGAAAGATATTGAATCGTCTACATTAACAGCACGCAGATATACTGTAATTTGCAGAGTGTTGTCTATGGCTGCATTATCCTTTGTGAAATAAGATGGTTGTAGCTGCGTATGAGGAGGTGGCAGTATTAAAAGGATTATAATAACTGAAGCGGCGATCAATCTAGCCAATAGAAGGAAATATGAAAACACTTTTTCTGGACAAGGTTTTAATTTCTTATTTTTTATTTTTCTATCAACTATTAAAAGCAAGCTGTATCGGGTTTTACATATTATAAATGCACGTATTTCAGATTATTTTTACTACTTAGGAGAAAAAAAGAAAAAAGGGAAGGTTTACTTCCGCTTCACAATCGGCTCAACGATCTGGACGATGTCCTCGACCTTGAGAGCAGACTTGTTCATCTCAACCGCATCGTGGAGGTTGGTGTAGCAGAACGGGCATGCGCTTGTTAATACGCTTGCGCCGGTCGCCTCTGCCTCCTTGACACGCTTGGTCGCTGTCTCGAGCGAGTAGTCTGCGAAGCCGCCCCTCACACCGCCACCTGCGCCACAGCAGAAGGCAAACTTCTTGTTCCGGTACATCTCAACAAGTTCCAAGCCTGGAACTTTATTGAGGACGTTCCTTGGAGCATCGTAGACCTCTGCGTGCCTGCCGAGGTGGCATGGGTCATGGTAGGTCACCTTCTTGGCGTACTTGCCGGTGAACTCTATCTCGCCCTTGTTCAGCATCTCCTCGATGAACTGAGTTGTGTGGATTATCTTCGTCTTCTGTAAGTTCTTGCCGTACTTGTCAGTGTATCCTTCCGGAGGATCCATCTTGTAGTCTCTGGAAAGTGTTCTGTAGCAACCTGAGCAGGTCGTTATGAATGTGGATGCCTTGTATTTGTCTGGCAGTGCAGAGTTGTGCTCGACGAAGTCCTTCGCGGTGTCGTACTGGCCTGTTCTGAGCAATGGGGATGCGCAGCACCACTCATCGTCGGCTACTGTAAAGTCGACCTTGAGCTTCTGCAGCAACTTCACTGTTGATAGTGCGACTTCCTTCTGCCTGTACGAGGCTGTGCAGCCTACGAAGTAGACATATTCAGCCTTCTTCGGCAGCGAGGACTTTATGTTGCTAGGGAGCCAATCGAGGCGCTTCTCGTGCTTCTCTTTGTACGGGTTGTAGTTCTTGCCGATCGTCTCGCTCCAAGCCTTAATGTTGGCTGGGATCTTGACGTTCTGAGTCCACGCATCAGCCTTTAGAGCCTCGAACATCCTGAGGATGTAAGGCTTGATGTCCGTCTCGCACATCTGCTGGCATGCGCCGCATCCAGTGCATGTGAAGAGGACGTGGGCTACTGCATCGGAGAAGCCGATCCTGTTGTGCATCAAAGACCTTGCAAGTGAAACCTTGCCCCTGCTTCCACGGTAGGAGTCGAAGTGGTACTTGTCGCCCTGGACGCACAGCATTGCTGCGAAGTTATTAGGTGTACCGTACTCGTAGCCGTACTTGCAGTTGCCGCAGTGCGTGCACATTGAAACGTAGTCGTAAATCTTTGCTATCTCTTTATATTGCTTAGTTTTTAATAGATGGGACATTCTTTGTGCCTCCTTTAACGGATGCCCAGCTTGCCTGGGTTCATGATGTTATTGGGGTCAAGCATGTCCTTGATCTTAGTCTCAAGGTACAGATAGCCTGCATCAGCGACTGCGTTGAGCTCGTTCTGGTACTCAACTGGCGGCTTGTATGGAAGCATGCCCTCTGGGATGCCTGCCCTGACACATTCGACCATCGCATCGCGTGCAGCCTGAACTGAGGCTGGATCGCGCTTGTTGAATGGCGTCATGCACCTGAGCATACCATAGTGCGCACCCTGGTAGTCGGTGAACCTTGTAGCTGGAGAGAGTCCATGTCTGATGTAAATCTCTTTCCACTTCTCGTAGAGGATTGGCCAACTCTTGCATGGTGCGAAAGTGCCAGGCCATGCAATTCCTCCACCGCAGGACTTTGAGTAGTTCTTGGTAGAGCCTACGATCCTGCTTGGAAGTTCGGTCCTACCCTTCTTAGCTTCTGGCGGGTATTCGAAGTCGATGAGCTTTGTGCCCCTCTTCTTCTCGGTATCGATTACCGACTTCCAGATCTTCTTCTTGTAATCAATCTCCTCCTGGGTCCAGCCAGAAATTACGGTGTAGCTATAGAACTCCGGAGCGTCCTTTGGCTTCTCCCTGTACGGGAAGACTATTGGAATCTGTGCCAACCACCAGCTTACTGCTGTAACTTCATCGCACAGCGAGTAGTGGCGCCAGTGGACCATGTACTTTGTAATGTCCTCAGCACTTGCAGCTGCTGTTGATAGAACATCCCTGAACGGGCGTATAGGGAATATCCACACGCCGAGTTTCGTCACTATGCCTGTGGTTCCCAACCAGCCGGTAAAGAGACCGTCCATCCTTGGCAGTGGCAGGAACGAGTGCCATGAATCAGAGTAGGCACATGAGCCGAGCTTGCAGACTTCGCCGGTCGGAAGTACAACTTCCATACCAGTAAGCAGCTGGCTGTTGATTCCTATTCTGCCGTTAAGGTGTCCGATACCATGGTTTATCGCCATAGCAAGGACTGAAGCGGATGCGGGGTGAACTCCCCAACCAAAGTCAAACCCTTTGCTGAACTCCTGACCCTCCCACTGTGGGTTGGATTCCTTGAGTGCAGTTGAGAATGCAGCGTGGCTTACGCCAGGCTCTATGACTGCGTAGCATGTCTCTGGATCGATCTTGAGGATTTGGTCCATCCTCTTGAGGTCCATGATGATGCCACCTTCCTCTGGAACGCAGAGGCCACCAATGTTAGTGCCGTTGGTGTACGGAATCACCGGGATTTTTCTGTGGTTTGCTAACCTCAGAATGCGTTGGATCTCGGTGACTGTCTTTGGCATCACTACGTAGTCGGGCATTCTTGGTTCTGCCCAAGTCATGTCCCAAGTATAGGGCTGAAGGTTGGCTTCTTCGTTGCTAACGAATTCAGAGCCAACCATCTGTTCAAGGTTTGCTAATACTTCATTATTTCCTCTAGCCAATATCTCACCTTCGGGAATTGGTTTAGATAGAATACTGGAGCTATATAAAATTTAACATATCATTTGTAAGGGACATATACATTTGAACTTAATTATGCAAAGGAAAGAAGTATTCCAGCTACAATTGCTGAACCTATAACCCCTGCAACATTAGGCCCCATTGCGTGCATCAGGATGAAATTCTCAGGATCTTCTTTTGTTGCCATCCGCTGAACAACTCTGGCCGACATCGGCACGGCGGAGACGCCTGCTGCACCTATCATTGGGTTGAACTTGCCATGCGAAAGTACATAGAAGAACTTCCCGAGCAGAACCCCTCCAGCCGTCGCAGTTGCGAACGCAAAGGCACCGATTCCGAGAATCGTCAGAGTGCTCACCGTAAGGAAGGCTGAAGCGCCCATCGTGCCTCCAACTCCCAGCCCGAGCAGGATTGTGGAGATGTTAATCAGTTCATTTTGGGCGGTCTTTGAGAGGCGCTCAGTCACCCCTGATTCGCGAATGAGGTTGCCCACCATAAGCGAGCCTATAAGCGGAGCAGCAGTAGGCACCAGAAGGCAGGAAGCGATTGTAGTGATTATTGGAAAGAGGAGCTTCTCCCGCTTCGAGACGTCCCTTATTGAGGGCGGCATCCTCACCATTCTCTCCTTCTTGGTCGTCAGCGCCTTGATTATTGGAGGCTGGATTATTGGCACCAATGACATGTACGAGTAGGCAGCCACAGCCACGGGGCCGAGCAGATGCGGCGCAAGGCGCGACGCAGTGTAGACGGTTGTTGGACCATCTGCGCTGCCAATAATGCCGATAGCGCCAGCTTCACTAATGCTGAAGCCGAATAATATTGCAAGTATGATGGCTAGGAAGATGCCAATCTGGGCGGCGGCTCCCAGCAAGAATGACTTGGGGCTGGAGATTAAGGAGCTGAAATCGGTCATCGCTCCAATCCCGATGAATATCAATATGGGGATTATTCCAGTCTCGAGGAGGTAAGTGTATACATAATAAAGAAATCCTCCGGGGTCAGATATCCCGCTCAATGGTAGGTTTGCAAGAAGTGCCCCGAAACCGATAGGAAGCAGCAGGAGAGGCTCATAGTCCTTCTTTATTGCCAAATACATGAGCAAAACAGCAACGCCTATCATAACTACGTTGCCCGCGGTCATGCTGAAGATGCCGCTCGTTGCCAAGAACGCCAAGAGCTGCGAGACGAGGTCTTCGAACAAGCTACTCACCGATGATCTTCATGCGGAAGAGGATGTCGCCTACATTAACGGTTTGCCCGGATGACTTCTCAAAGCCATCGATTATGCCGCTCTTTGGAGCCACAATATCGTTCAGCATCTTCATCGCCTCGAGGTAGAGGACAACATCCCCCCGATTCACATTCGCCCCGACTTTTTGCTCAATCGACGAGATCACCCCAGGAAGCGGTGATTTGATTTCGATAACAGTTTCAGATGGACGTGCATTCTCCTGACGCAAGTCATATTGAGTTTGCCCAGTGACGTAAGCTATAGTTTGATCGGATGGCTTTGAAGACGCGTCGGGAGTCTTCTTTGGCAGCATGCTTTCAACATCATCTATCTGGCAGGCGTAGTTGCGCCCCTGCATCTTCACAGTAAGCTTGCCGGGGGCATCTTCGATAACTTCAACGTCTTTGGCTACATTATTGATTTTAATCTTGATCTTCAATCTGACCACCTATGGATTCGCGAGAGAATCATCACGTTTTAATTGATTTGGGTGAGAGCAGCTGAGGTAATGATAAGCAGCAGCGATAACGTAAGGTTCATCCTGATTGCTGGTACTGTGACTGGTTTCGTACTTGCCTATAAGATAGAATGCACTACCCAAGATGCCAAGCAACATCATAGTCACCATCGTGCCGATGATCGATTCGGTTAATGCAATTATCAGGTCTTCCATGTGCACCAATCCCTTGGGTAAATGCTTCGCGCTTAGATAATCAAATATCTCAGTTAAATCAATAATATTGCACGAGAGATATTAAATTTCCGAGTGACATAGAGAGAACTCGCGAAATAATCATACCGCAAAGAAAAAAGAGTATACAAACGTAAAGCAATATATTTTTAAACGTCCATATGAGCTTTACATAATCACTTAGGTGAATAGCTTGCTGAAGGTAATCGATACAACAGTAAGGGATGGGCAGCAATCGCTATTCGCCACGAGAATGAAGACGGACGACATTATCCCAATCCTTGAGAAGATGGACGAAATAGGATTTTACGGGATGGAAGCATGGGGCGGGGCTACCTTCGATTCATGCATAAGGTATCTCAATGAGGACCCTTGGGAGAGGCTGAGGAAGATAAAAAGGAGTCTCAAAAAAACCAAGGTTGTCATGTTACTACGCGGCAAGAACATTGTTGGGTATAAGCACTACTCGGATGATGTAGTAGAGGCTTTTGTGAAGAGGTCTTTCGAAAACGGTGTGGATGTCTTCAGGATCTTCGATGCGTTGAACGATGTCGATAACCTGAAGAAAGCGATCAAAGTTGCCCATGATGTTGGTGCTGAGGTGCACGGGGATGTTGTGTATACCGTGAGTCCCATCCATACCGTGGATCATTTCATCGATGTTGCGAAGAAGATAGCCGAATTCGGGGTCGATGCAATAAGGATCAAGGATATGGCAGGCCTTCTTGCGCCAAGAACCGCCTATGACATCGTCAGGGGAATCAAGAAGGAGACGGGACTTCCAATAGCCTTGCATTGCCATTATACATGCGGTCTGGCGTCGCTGTCTTATATGAAAGGAATAGATGCGGGGGCAGAGTATGTTGATACGGCGCTATTTCCCTTCGCCTTTGGTGCTTCACAACCGGCTATTGAGACGATTTACGAAGCGCTACGCGGCAGCAGGCTTCTTTCTCAACTTAACATGGAACTCATCAACGAGGCTGCAGATTACTTTGAGGGGATCAGGGAGAAGTACAAAGGTTATGGATCAGAGGCTACAGACAGGATTGACCCCAGGGCATTGAGGCATCAGATACCGGGCGGGATGCTATCCAACCTTGTAGTACAGCTCAAAGAGTATAATGCGCTCTCCAAGATGGACGCAGTACTAGCAGAGGTTCCAGCTGTGCGTCGGGACCTGGGTTATCCACCGCTTGTGACGCCCATGAGTCAAATCGTCGGAACGCAGGCAGTCATGAACGTGATAACCGGGAAGAGGTATGGTATGATAATAAAAGAACTTGAGACCTACGTGAGAGGGCATTACGGTAGGCCACCGGGTGAGATAAGCAGAGATCTTACTGAAAAGATAGCGCCTGCAGCGCCGCCAAAACTCCCCACGTTGTCTGATATTCCGGACTCTGCGAAGGTCAGGTTCAGAAAGGACGAGGATGCGCTTACTTACCTGCTCTTCCCTCAGCTCGCCATGTCTTTCTTCAAGGGTGAAACGAGGAGGACAGAGGATGCCGTAGAGCATGGAAAGAGGAAAGAGGTAAAGTGGTTTAAAATAAAGATAGGCGAAGAAGAGATCGAAGTAAAGATTGAGGGGCAGGATTAACCTAGCGCATTTGCCTCTAAAATGAGAATGAATACTTTTAAAAATAAATGCGTTAATATGGAGAATATTAAATGATTCAGATGTTGGAGTGGCTGATATGATTTCGACTGCTGAAAAGATCTTCAATTTGTCAGGCGTTGCAGGTTTTATGGGCAGAATGCCCTAATCCTAAAGAAAGACATTGATAATGGAGTAGGGTTGTTGGCAAAATTTATGGAATCAAAGATATCGTTTTGAGTGTTTGGAATGATAGCATTAAAAGACCTCCACCTAGAAAAAGTCAATGAGTATCACTTGAATGGGAAGATAAGTGATGATATACTCAAGAGCGCCTACGAGAGGCTGCCGATTCTTGAGAAGGCGATAGGAGAGGTTGAGAAAGCAGCAGGCATAGGTTATCCACTCATCTTTGTTGAGCCGACATTGAAGATAATCAGCTATCCGGCAGTTGATTTCGCAAATACGGTAATTTACGCGTCGACCAACATCAGGCAGTTTGGGGAGAGTTATAGACTCTGCGTCGACATATCGCTACCATTTTTATTATATGCTTCAGAAGAAATCATGCGGGCATGTGTGGCACATGAATTTCTTCATTATATATTCATCACAATATCGATAGGAAATAAGCATCTGATGAACCTGTCCTCAGAGGATGTCGATGCCCCTGAAACACACATAATCTTCGACGAAGCGCATACGGTAAAGGCGGACGAGTGGCTCGATAACGAAGAGCTCAGGGGATTGATTCAAAAAATATTCTCACCGGTAATAAAAGAGCAGAACCTTGAAAACGCGATTAAGGAGAAGTGGATTAAACCAAGGTTGCCTTTGATACAGATCTCAGCAAGTGAGAACAAGGTAAGGATACCCCTCATTGAGCTCGATAAGATACCGTTGGACACAAAAATTCTCCAAAAGACCTGATTAAAGATGGAGCCAATCTGCAGATGGGTCAAATCTTTTAAGATACCATTTTATTGAACTAAATGCAGTTATTAAGGGGCGGATTTACATCATGAAATGTCGCATTAAGGATGAAAAACTAGCAGAGAAAGGCGATAATCTATTAAAATGGGCAGAAGATCACATGCCTGTTTTAATGAGCATAAAGAAGCGATTTGGGGAGGAAAAAACCCTCAACGGTGTCCAAGTCGTTGCGTGTTTGCATGTAACAAAGGAAACTGGAGTATTAGTAAGAACGCTAATGGCTGGCGGAGCAAAGGTAGCCCTGACAGCGTCAAACCCTCTCTCAACACAGGATGAGGTCGCAGCGGCGCTCGTCAGGGATGGGGCAAACGTCTTTGCGTGGAAAGGGCAGACCAAGGACGAGTATTATGATTGCATAAGGAACGCGTTGGCTTTTGACCCTGAAATTACTATGGATGATGGCGCAGACGTGGTTACAGAGATACATTCTGGTAAGTATAAGGCGACCAGGATCGTAGGAGGAACAGAGGAGACCACGACGGGGGTCGTCAGGTTAAAGGCCATGGCAGCTAAGAAGGTCCTCAAGTACCCGATCATAGCAGTCAACAATGCTGAGACAAAGTGGGATTTTGATAACATCTACGGAACTGGCCAAAGCACACTGGATGGAATACTTAGGGCCACGAACGTGCTTCTTGCAGGCAAAAACTTCGTTGTTGCAGGGTATGGGCATTGCGGCAAAGGCTTGGCCAACCGTGCACGCGGCATGGGAGCCCATGTAATTGTTACAGAAGTTGACCCCATGAAGGCACTCAAGGCAGTAATGGACGGCTTTGAGGTCATGCGCATGGCGCAGGCAGCCAAAATCGGGGATATTTTTGTTACCGCTACTGGAAACAAGAACGTTGTAACAAAAGAGCATGCGCTTGTTATGAAGAATGGCGCTATCCTAGCGAACACGGGGCACTTCAATGTCGAAGTAGATGTCAAGGGAATAATCGAGTCTGCAAAGAACAGGCTATCGATAAGGGACTACGCAGAAGAGGTTACGCTTGAGAACGGAAATAAGGTATATGTGCTCGCTGACGGAAGGCTAGTCAATCTCGCCGCAGCTGAAGGACATCCGAGCGAAGTCATGGATATGAGCTTCGCTAACCAAGCGCTGGCTGCAGAGTATCTGTTGAAGAATGCAAAGGCGCTAAAGCCGATGGTCTATGATGTCCCCAAAGAGATCGACATGAATATTGCTAAATTGAAGCTTGAGACTATGGGGATCAAGATAGACAAGATGACCAAAGAACAGGAAGAGTACGTGAAAGGATGGTCGGAAGGCACAGAGTGAGCGGTGCTTTTTTCCTTTTTCTTTCAACTCATCTATTTAAATAAAAAAAAGGGCTTTCATGGAAAGCCAAGCGGGACAGGTCATGCAGGCATCATGCTGATGCACAGATGCCCATGAACGGATTGCTGATAGTTAGGGAGTGTTTGCAGCTCTCACCATTGCCTTCAAGTTTCGAGTCGGCGTGCGTGGAGCGATGCCGCAGCTCGGAGCTAGCACATCGACACCAGCATTAATCGCGTTTTTCGCCTCCCTAAAGACGTCATCATCAGATCCATTCAGAAGGACCCCTGCTGAAGGCACGTTTCCGACGATTGCAACTTTTCTGTCGCCGATTAAGGTTTTAGCCTGTTTGAGGTCAACTTTTTCTTCAAGGCTCAGACCGGCAAATCCGCAATCGGCCATATGGTTGATTATAGGGGTCGCATTTCCGCAGATGTGTAGGATGGACATCTTATGAATCGCTGAAATGCTCTTGAGCGAAGCTTTTGCGAATTTGTCGAACATCCTTGGGCTGAGAATTGATGGAGAGGCGGTCGGGTCTGCTGGAGCTATAACATCGGCGCCAGCGTTTAAAACGGCTTTTGAGTAAGCGACGCATGCCTCTTCGGCTTTCCGGATATGCCCAAGTGCCTCCTCGGGCTTTCGGATGATCATCAAACAGAGTTTTTCTACGCCAACCATATGCCCAGTGAGGGTCACCGGACCTTCGAAACCAACCACGATAGGGACATCGTAGTTCATCGCCTTAATGTCTCGGATTGCTTGGAGGACCACAGGAATTCGCCCTTTATTCAGGAATGTGTCGATGTCAGGTGTAACGCCATTCTCAAGCATTGTCTTCGTGACGGAGGGTTGCCTATCGTTGCGACCTGCGTCTACACTGCATCCCAAAGCTTCAGCAAGGACGGTCAAACAGAAGGGTAGCCTTATCGCCTCCAGACCAGCTTGTGTGTGACCCGCCACCGCTAATTTGGCCATCTTTTCAGTGTTCGAGTTGGATTCTGGCCAGGCAGAATCTGTTGACGCCATCAGCTCAACGGTTCCAGTCTGCGTCACCGAAAGAACTGGTACGCGATCGGCTTTTTCCCCGGAAAGGACCTTGAATAATCTATCTCTTGAGTTCATATGATGCACCACAAATAAGGTTATTTTGCTGTAAGCTCTTTTACGATTCCAATCGATGAAGATGCGTCCTTTGCCCAGCGGTCTGCGCCAATCTGTTCAGCATACTCTGCAGAGGTTGGGGCGCCGCCGATCATGACCTTCACTTTGTCTCTCACACCTGCAGCGTTCAGCTGGTCGATTAACTTCTTCATACCGGGCATTGTGGTAGTCATTAGTGCGGACATGCCGATAATGTCAGCATTGTTCGAAGATACTGTTTTGACTATGTCAGCTATTGGCACGTCTTTGCCTAAGTCCACGACCTTAAAACCAGCGCTGTCAAGCATTATCTTGACGAGGTTCTTGCCGATGTCGTGGATGTCGCCCTCGACGACTGCGAGAACCACTGTTACTGGCTTTGCGGTCTTATCTAGCTTTATGTGCGGCTTCAGTATATCGACAGCCAAGTTCATCGCACTGGCTGAGAGCAAAACCTCAGGCACATAATATTCGCCTTTTTCATAAAGGCTGCTCACGGTCTTCATCCCATCTGCAAGGCCGCCCATTATGGCTTCATATGCATCGAGATTGCCATTCACTACCTCGTTTGCCCACTTCTGGCACCCTTCTTCATCGCCATCTACGACGCACTTAGCTAAGTTTTTGAATATCTCTGTTTTGTCGGTCATTTTTGGAACCCCTCTAATACACACCATACTTCTTTACTGCGTTTACCATTGCAAGTACATTCTCTGGCGGAACGGCTGCAGGCATTAGGCAACCGGGTGCCAGAACGAAACCGCCGCCTTCCTTCGCACTATTTATAGCGATACGGCACTCCTCATCAACTTCTTGAGGGGTCTTTGAAAGCAAGGTCACGCCCGGACTTACATTGCCCATCAAGCAGACTCTCCCGCCGATCAAGGCTTTAGCCTTCGCCATGTTTATTTTTTCATCAACGCTTATTGCGTCAGCACCGGTATTAACCATTGATTCGAGTCGGTCATTCACGTTGCCGCAGATGTGAAGGAAGACCTTTGTTCCCATGCGTTTGTATGATTTAATTTGCCTCTGAAGGTAGGGAAATACGAATTCATCGAACGACCTCTTCGAGATCATATCGCCTGATGAGGTGGGGTCGGAGACCCAAATTAGGTCTGCCCCAGCCTCAACGACGGCCTCGCCATAAACAATGCAGCTCTCGGTCGCAATGTCCAAGAGCTCTTTAATCTGCTCAGGGTTCTTTTTCATGTCCAACAAGGCGCGCTCAGTACCTCGCATCATGCAGGTGTGGCGCCAACAAGCTTGGACATAGCCCATCACGGGAATAACGCCGCCAACGGCTTCCTTTAGGCGCTGTGTTCCCTTCAATATTAATGGCAGTCGCCCATCTTTCCGCGGGTGAGGTATCCTCAACTTTGGGAGGTCGGTCGAGAAGTTGTTGACTGCAGGCACGTCCACTGATGGCGGAGCATCAACAGGTATCTTCAAAACGCTGCCCATCGCTTCCGATTCGGCATGGATCCCCAAGAGGTCCAAGACCATGTCGTATCCAAATTTCCTAACCGAGAATAGCTGAGAATAGACGTATTTCTCGGTGTTTGTCATGACCTCAGAGAATTTAAAGCCTGCCTGACGGACGCACCACTCGCGGACGAAAGGGGTTACTGGGACGCGATCCGGTTTTCGCCTTTCGAAAGCAGTCATTAAGCGGTCAAAAGGAGTCATCTCTTCTCGCTGTGACATATTTACCCCGACATATTATGCCGCGATGACTTTTTAAGCGTTTTCAGAATTATTATTGCGTTTGCCATCAATGGAAAACAATAACCCTTTTATCTCATTTTAGGCAATTTGCATAAAGAATTGAAGGTGTTATCTTGGCAGAGCAGATGATCTATATTGATGGCGAATACTTGCCCAAGAGTAAGGCTCTAGTCTCTGTATTCGATCACGGATTCCTTTATGGGGACGGGGTCTTTGAAGGCATCAGGGCATACAATGGCTCCGTTTTCAAGCTCAAGGAGCATGTCGATCGCATGTATGCGTCAGCCAACACTATCATGTTAAAAGTGCCAATTAGCAAAGATGAAATGTCGAAGGCAGTCGTTGAGACAATGAAAAGAAATACCGTGAAAGACGCCTACATAAGGCTGATAGTGACGAGGGGCGTAGGCGATCTCGGGTTGGATCCAAGGAAGTGCTCAAAGGCATCGGTAATAATCATCGCTGGGACGATTAACCTAGCGTCTAAAGAGGCAGTTGAAAATGGCATAAAGACAGTAATAACGTGGATCAAGAGGGACCCAATCGATGGGACATCGCACGAGGTTAAGTCGCTCAATTACCTGAACAGCATCTTAGCGAAGCTTGAGGCAAACAATGCAAATGTTGATGAGGCAATATTCTTGAATCCTCAGGGTTATGTCTGCGAAGGGACGGCAGAGAACATTTTCGCAGTAAAGGATGGGAAATTGCTCACACCGCCAACCTATACGGGTGCGCTGCCTGGGATTACTCAGATAGCAGTCGTAGAGATTGCCTCCAAGATGGGGAACCATGTCGAGTGCAGGCCATTGACACCTCATGAGCTATTCAATTCCGAGGAGGTCTTCTTCACGGGCACGGCGGCTGAGATAATACCGGTATCGATGATAAACGGCAGGGTTATCGGTGATGGAAAGCCCGGAAAGGTTACGAAGAAGCTAAGACAAGAATTGGCGAAGTTTGCGTCGGACCCTGCAAACGGTACTCCTTGCGTTTAAATGCGCGGAGCCGTTTTTCCCCTTTTTATGCCTTCCACCAGTTGAAGACGTAGTAGTAGATCTTGTGTTGCAAGCGATCTATCGTCGCCAAAACGAATTTTTTCCTCACGGTATGGGACAGTCGCCCTGCCCGGACTATCTCAATCGGATCTACCTCAGCCGAATTCGGAAGCACGTGAATAATGAAGGGGGCGTGGTCAATACCGGGTCCTTGCCGATAGACCGCAAAATCCGCCCCAAACTTGAGGGCAGGTCTGACAACATATCCTTTGTTGCGGAGGTCGGTATAGACTGTATACAATTCATCAAACAAGTGATAGCTGCTCTTTGAGTGCGAGAGGAAATCATCTGGGGAAACTGGAGCTCCGGATTTATTTATATCCAATAGCCCTTTTTTGCTCAGGTACATTGCCTCAAAGAGCGAGAGCTCAAGCTGAGTGTTCACTTCTGAGATGTCTTTGGGTTTGTGGACATTTACAGGCTTTCCATAAAAACCAGATTTGTAGAGATCGGCACCCTTTTCCTTTGAGAGAACAAGGACTCTTGAACCAAAGAGCTCTGCTTCAACTTTACCGGGTGCGACCATGCAAATACCCCAACCAAAAGGTAAAACATTCTCAATATGTAAAAGACCGCCTTGTTCATAAAGATTGTTTGCGTATCCAGGCGTTATTGAAAAGCCGCCTACAGCTCATCAATGTAATGGTGTGGGTGGGCATAATTGTCTCCGAGCAGATGCCGGGGAAAAGGCGTCATGGTATAATAAAAATGGAAAGAATGGATTAGGCTACCCGGTGCAGCGCAAGGACACGCGCGTCGTCAGAGGCGTCCTCCATTATGTCGGCCATATGCTCGAGCATGCCGAGCAGATCGCGGATAACCAAGAGACGCTCAATCTGCTTCACTTCGACCAACGCTTTGAAGTCCAATTCCTGGTAGATCTGGTCTACTTTTGCCTCATAGCTATGAACGTCCCCAACAAGCTTGATCGTATTGTGAGGATTCATGGCTAGTGCCAATATCGAGTCCCTAAGCTTCTCGAAGGTTGAAAGGACATCGCTAGCGAGAACCTTGATACCGTCGCTTATGGAATTGCTTGGAACCCACTTCTGCTCGGAGAGACGGACGAGTAGGCGGGATATGGACTGGGCCAGTTCTGCCACTTCGTCGACCTTTACAACAAGCTTCAAGAAATCTTCACGGTATAGGAGACCTGGTGCAGCTTTCGTCAGCTGGTCTATCAGGCTCAACTTGTATTCGTCAGCTTGCTCTTCGAGTTCAGAGATCTTCATGTAGCGTTTATTCAGAGTCTCGGTATCACCGTCGATATAACTATCAAAGGAGTTCACGAGAACTCTCACCGAGTCCTGAACTTTTCGAACATGCTCAGCCAAGGTATCAAGAGATCTTCGATAAACGCGGTTTTCGGTCGCGTCCATTTCGTCAGAAGTGAGGCTCAACCTTGCACACTCCAAAACTCGCGCTAAGAGAAGCTGTTGTCTTTAATAAAGATTTAGTGGATGATAACTACATCTTAATAATGATAAAAAAACAGTAAGGTTGCTGGTTTTTGACGGTGCCTTCATCGAAACAGAGTCGGAAAGAAATCCATGTAAGGTTTCTCATTAATGTGAAGTAATGGTTTTGCGGAAGTCCTTGTGGGAACGAGTTCAGGGCACTATAACTTAGACATACGTTCTTCTTCAGCTGTGGTAGCATCAGTATTCGCAGGAATCGGAACATAGTCCCAATAACCGATTTGAACCAAACGTTTAGCAACCTCTTCCTTGATTCCCCTTCTGCATTTTTCCTTGTCGAACTTCGACTGCCGTATCTGTTCAAAAATATCCGCAATGGTATAGCTATCGTGTACGATGCAGTCTTTGCTGACGCTGAAAATATACTCGACGCCCTTGGTCAAGCGTTCTCCTCCGAACTTGAATACTTTGTTCGAACCGAAGAAACCGATTTTGTCTTGTGCATAATTCTTAAACAACGAATGCAACGCAGAGTATGCCAATATCTCGATTACTTCTTTTCTCTTAAAGTCAGGTAAGTGAACGTATGCATCTCGCATATACATCGGAAACATTGGCGTAGATAATGATGTTCCAAAAGCACCGCAACCAACTGATACACTCCAAAGTCCATATACAAGTTCTGTAGGCACATTTGATACGGTAAAAATAGGTCTTTGTTTGAAATTGTCTGGGGATAGTTCTGCACCGCTCCCCTCTTTTGCATCGAGACCAAAAACCTTGGCATTAGGGGCATTGAACGTATCGCAACGTGTTACGCCTATTGCACCTCGCACCTTAGTCTTGACATATTTATTTCCGTCCCTATACCTCCAATAATCTTTCAGTAGATGCGTTCGTTTAAATTCAAGTTCTTTTGACTCTCCGTTTTTATCAAGGAATTCAAAACGCAGGTCGAGATGCTTAGTGCATGTATTTGGTGCGTACTTCCAAATGGAAAGTGATATTCCTAACGTCTGATTAATGTCGTGAAAATTGCCTCCTGCAAAGACATACCCTTTTAGAAAAAGGAAGTCTTTCATCAACGCTGAGAAGAGTGGCATGTACCGTTTCCTACCGCAATACAGTCCGAAAGGAGCAAAGAACGCCAGATAACAATTCTTCTGGACCTTAGCAATTTCTATCAGTTTCCCAACAATAGGCAGGAAGAGGTCTCCTTTGCCATACTTCTCCAATCCATGGGAATACGCAATCGACTGTTGCCGCGATAGACTGTCATTCAATTCTCCTTTCTTTGATACCAGCCTATTCGAGGATGAAGTCCCGAATGGCGGATTCGTGTATAACAGCAGGGTCTTGCCAGCCGGAACTTGCCACTCCCTTAACAGCACATCAATGGAGGTATTAACCACATCATAAACTGTGAACTTCCAATCGTAGCCGTCAAATATCTTCTTGCAGCCTTCCACATGACCTGCGCTTATGTCGTTCATCGCGCCCTTGTATTTCGGCACGATGTTCTTGATTAGTGATCCGCCACCAACGCACGGCTCAACGACATAATCCGGATTAGTTAGCTTTAGTATCTCGTCAGCCAGTCTGTCCCCTATCTCCGACTCAGTCCAGAATACGCCCCTTTCTCGCCTCTTCTTCCGGGATAGGAGCCGGTCAACCTCATGCAGAACGTCTGCGAGGTCTTCATGCTTAATCCGCAGGGACTCGAAGTAAGGAATATCGTTTGCTCTTATCGGCGTATGCTTGGGTCTCCGGTACCCTCCGAATTCAGTTATTTCTTTTGCCCTCTTCTCGTCTGCGCTCTCGTTGGTGAAGATGTCCGGCCTTTCAGTGTTCACGAGCCACCCGTCTTTGTTCACCATTATTGTATCGTTCTCGCCCACACCATCGAGCCAATTTACGAGGAGGTCGAGCTCTATCCTGTACCTGTCAGTCATGACCCGGATATCACGCATGTTATCCTTGGTTATGAATAAGTAGGGGGATGCTTTGAACTCAAGCCGGATTACCTTTTCCGGCTCTCCCAGAAGCGCCTCAGCCTGCGCGTTCAATTCCGGCTTATCCACTTGGCTCGGCGTGAATACCAGCTTTGGGTCAAACCCCATTGCGAAAGCTAGTATCTTCTCGAAGTCAGGAGGTCGGTACAGCTTGACCATGTTCCCATCAGCAACGCCAAGGTATTCCGCATCCTTGATGTTGTTCTTTGCTGCTGCGTGAAGTATCTGGGAATGAGCGAAGTGGTCGGTCTTCACTTCGATATAGACCTTATTCTTGATGTCTGCAATGTCGCAGAAGTCGTCTATGAACTTGAACTCAAACATAGATGACTTGTTCAAGTAATCCCTTATCATCAGCGACAGTTCTTTTTCATCCACTTCGTCCGCCTCAACAGGCACATTCGGTATGTTATTCATCAGTGTTTAGTGGTTATAAGATTAATGAACCATCCTCTACCAAAGGCCTTCTTATATCAGAACTGCGTCTCAATTCACGCATTAATTAATCATAATTGAGATCGTCGATGAATGCGCAATTATCTCGATAAGAGATTGTAATATTTATCCCGTTTTCATTATCATGAAAATATACTGCTTCAGGTGACTCTGTGAAAGAGATCATCCTTTCACTGTCATAGTACTCGCGGCCTAATCCATGTGAAGGCAAATATACCGAATAAAAGAACCTGATTATGTCTTTTCCTAGTATGCGTTCGCAATTCGCATGATCAAGTCTTGACTCGTCTATTAAATACATGAAAAAATGATGCCAATATTGTCCATTGCCCTTTAACTCTAAAATATAATATGCGCTTTCATTAATGATGATTTTAACGGTCTTGTTAGCTATCGAATAATTCCAATTTGAAGGATAAAGATACGTATTGTTGATCCTATCGCCTTTGTTTATAGTTAAAATCTCACTCGAGTTGATCCAACCCAACCAGATTTTTTCCATTGCCAGAAAATCACTTGTATTTGGCAGGTCTTGACTAATCGCCATCGGCGAAAAATACCATTTGAAGGCATCATCCACATCGTATAAATCAACCAGCCCAAAACTATGACCGAGTTCATGGATTATAGTGCCACTAGATGAATTGAATGAAAGTAAAACAACGCTCACTAAACCAAAATCACCGAATTTTGCGTTATTCGAAGCTTTGGACCAAAAATCAGTGCTATTCTTTGTTGTTTCTTGTGGTTGACTTGGATGCAGTAATATTATTGTAGTATTATGGTCAGGTAGAAAATTTAATCCCTTAAGCTCAGAACTATTACTTTTTATCAACTGAGATATCATTCGTAACGCATCGCTCATAAGTTGGGAACCCTTTGCGTCAGCATATATTGATGGATCACTAGAATTTTGCGGATTTGAACTATCCGATGAGTAGTATGTGTAATTATTGTTAACTCTGAACGGGCTTAATGTGCCGTTGTCATCTAAATAAATTACTTCAAAACGTAAATTGAGCTTGCCAAAGGAAGCTTCCTTGTAATAATCAACAACGGAATATGTATCATCTTCGCCACAAACTAGTTTACTAGTGAATGAGTTAAGGTCCATATCGAAATTAGAGAATGTCAGGTCATTGAATTCAATTGGAATTATAATCACCTTATCTCTATTGGGAGAGAATTGATATTCGGCGCTCAAGAATAAATTATAATATACAAACACGCCCATAGTAACAATCATAATTGAAACGATGATTGTTAAACCAATTCTACTCACGCATTTTAAATTCAAATTAAATCAACATCTTCGTATTGTTATATGGATTTGAATCCAATCCTTTTGCTGTGCATATCACTCAACGATTATTTCATTCGTACTAAGTTAGATAAAACAATTCCATTGTATGGCATAATTATTTTTCGCGTGCATAGTCATACGATCTATAAATTAAGTATTCAAGATATTTATGATGTGCTTAAAAAGTAAAAGGACCTCAAGAACGTAATTTTTCTATCGGGAGTTTCGAGAGAGCGCGAACGTATTGTTGTTTTGAAGGAGCAATTTGATGATCTGAAAAGAATCCTTCTTCAACACGCCCTTTAACTTTGATATTGTTCTTCTTTGCAATGATCTTTAACTGAGAAAGGCTCATACCTTTCAATTCGTCCTTTACCTCCATCGTTTTTGTTTTTTTACCCATCTTCTTCAAAAAGACCTGCCAACTATCCGTTCCTTGCAGCTTATTGCACCTATAACATAGGCAAACGGAATTTCGTAACGTCGCGGTCCCGCCTTTCGATGCTGCAACTTTATGGCCCGATTGCATCTCAGTAAAATCAATGCCTTTCCCGCAAGCTTCACATTTATGCCCAGATTTTTCCCATAATATCTGTTTATCTCTTATGCCTAGAGTCCTTCTTTTCGTTTCATCCTCCCACATAAAAATCAGACATTACTATCATTTTAATATTAATAAGCTTAGAGTATTTTTTCCTAAAATATGCTATTATATTAGTAATTATCAAAGATAGACAGGTGACCATTTAAGAAAAATTGAGTGATTTATTCACTCTGTAGTATCTGTTGGCGAAAATGATGACCGAACACTTGAGTATATTGGAGCGATCTTAAACCCTACAACAAAATTAGTTGAGGTTTTAACTGATTATCAAAACCGATGTATCCGACGATATTGATGACGAAGAAGATGAAGGGGAAGCATACAAACGAAGTCAATGGAAGTAATGAATATGCCCGAAGAGAAAAATACCCAAACTCGAAAAGT
>CAZWMA010000014.1:40432-44863 GCA_964634735.1 uncultured Nitrososphaerota archaeon | reverse complement strand
TGTTAAAATGCCGCTCAGATCGGCATGAACGTCGGGTCAGCGTCCGTGGCTATTCTTCTGCACCCTGCGATCTCCTTCAGGAGGTCCTTCGGCAGCACGAAGAGGGTCCTGTACATTTTTCCATCCAGATACCTGAGGTCCTTGATCCCCCTCTTCTCCAGCTCCGTGTCGATCTCCGTCGCCGTCATCGACTTCGGGTCGCGCCCCAAAGCGCTGTAGGTGAACCCCCACATGGAGTCGTACGCCGGCACCCACACTTGGTACCCTCCTGCCCTCCCGAACGCGTCCGCCATGGTGTTGTGCAGCGTGGCGAAGCAGTAGCTGCTGTAGTAGGTAGACGTGGCCTGGGTAACTATCATCCCGGCGCCTGTCATCATCTTGCGCACCATCTTGTAAAAGTCCCTTGTGTAGAGCAGCGCCCCCGGTCCGCCCTCGAGCGGGTCGGTAAGGTCCATGATCACGATATCGAACCTGCCTTTGCCTTCCTCGACGTACTTCCTGCCATCACCTATCACGAGCTCCGCCCTCTTGTCGTCGAACGCTCCCTTGGAGAGCTCTGGCATGAACTTCCGGGACGCCTCTACGACGCCCTCATCGATATCAACCATAACGACCCTCCTGACACTGGGGTGCTTCAGCACCTCCCTCAACGTGCCCCCCTCACCGCCGCCTATTATGAGCACATCCTTCGGCTCAGGGTGGGACAGCAGTGCCGGGTGGACCAGGCATTCGTGGTAGAAGTATTCGTCCTTCACCGTGGACTGGACCTTTCCGTCCAGCAGAAGCATCTTGCCGTACTCCTCAGAATCAACAATGTCGATCTGCTGGTAATCGGTCTTCCGGCTGTGGATTACCTCCTTTATGCCGTGCATATGCGCGCTGTGGGGAGTCTGATACTCTATGAACCATTTCCATCCCATGCTCATTGCTTACCCTCCGCAAACATGCCTCTCTTGAGCTCAATGGCCGTAGAGGATTTCGGCTTCAGGAACGCGTCTATCCTCTTGAACGCCTTGTCCGGATCTGTAGTGGAGCTGCACGTGAACAGGTCCACGGCTGCATAGCCGTACTCTGGCCACGTGTGGACCGAGAAGTGTGACTCGGCTATTATGACGACGCCCGTCACTCCCTGCGGAGAGAACCTGTGGAAGACCTCGCCCACTACCGTAGCGCCCGCCTCAACCGCGCCCTTGAGCATTGCCTTCCTTATGCCCTCAAGGTCGTCGAGCGCCTTGACGCTGCATCCGAACAGCTCCAAAATGAAGTGTCTCCCGAGCTCCTGCATGCTATTCCCTCCGCTATCCTGACAAAAGAAGTGCCCTTCTCAAATATGGTTTTCCTTCACACAGTGGCGCCGCTGACGAGCTCCGCCAGGTCTATGCCCTGGGCGCCTATCTGGTAGAAGTAGATTGCTATCGAGTCGAGCAGCGCCGCCATCCTCGGCTGCCTTGTGGTCAGCATCTCGTTGACCGCCGAGAGGGCGAGGCCCAGCTGCCTGCTCTCCATGAGCACAGACTCTGAGAGCTTGACATCCTGCTTGAATAGCGCCTGTGCCGCGTTGTTGTGGATCCTGTAAGCGACACCGCTGAGCCTCAAGAGCCCCTCCATCATGTCCTTGCCTGGATCCTCCCCAGCGAGCTTGGGGACCGTCGCCGCGACGGCGCCCGCATAGTCCGCTATGGTCTCGATGTACTTCGCCGCCATCCTCAGCTCCAAGCACTCTGCGGGCTTTATTCCGAGCCTCTCGGGCATGCTCGGGTTCCTCAGCGCTAGCCTGAGCTGCCTCACAATGAGGAAGTACAACCTGTCGACCTCGTCGTCCCTCCTGTCAACCGAAACCGCCAGGTCCATGTCCCTGTGTATCAGCGCCTGTTCCGCTTCCCTGTGCATGTTGGCCGCAAGCGTGTACGCCCTCCTCAGGGTGCTCTTCACGGGCATCGATGCAGGCTGGAGGAGCGACTGGACCGTAATGCTCTCCGCCTCCTCCTCGACTATCTCCAGCCCGATCAGCTTGTGTATCGACGTGTTGACGAGCTCCCGGATGGCCGGCGTCATCTTCTTGCCGAGGTCTATGATTATCGTGTCGGCGCCATACAGGTAATTTGCCCTGATCTGCCTCTCGAGCCCGTCTCCCTCCTTGATCACTGCTGACATGCCCTTCTCCATCTCTGTGGCATACTCAGCCTTGATAGTCAACTCTCCGCCTTCCCCCTCGGCGAGCTTGAGAACGGCGCCCCCGGTGAGTCCGTTGGACTTGACCCACTCTTTCGGTAGGGACAGGAGGAATGACCCGCCCTTGCTCATCTGAAGCCTCCGGTATTCCATGAAAAATGCCCCTCAACGCATTACCTTGTGCCATCCCATTCAATAAACCTGCCTAAAAACCGTTAATAATGCGGTTAGCCCAGTCCTCTCAGAGGGATTTCTCTGGCATCATCGATAAAGAGCGCGGTCGATAAGGCACTCGGGTCAGGCTACCAGCTTGCTCCCGACGCGTTCGATTTGCTCGCGCGCTTCGGCGATCCTGCCGCTGCTATCGACTCGCTTCTGGCATCATTCGAGGGATCCGACCCAAAGCCGTTCGTGATTGAAGCGTCACACCTCATGCCGCTTTTGGAGCAGCCAAAGGCAGCCGCCCCCTCAATAGTTACGACGAGCTCCGCGCTTCCCCCGATCAACCTCGAACCGCCTATCGCCGCGAACTCGTACACCTGGCCTTCGAAGAAGCGGCAGAACGCCGCACGCCAGGCGCCTTCTGAACCTCAGTCTAGCGCAACGCTTGAAGCCGGGCCTGCCCCGCCTCCAGCCAACCTGGGCGACAGCATACGCATCATATCCGGGAGCGAAGACCGCCGCATCGACGGCACTATCGACGATTTCAAGAATTACTTCATTGACCGGTACGACCGGCTCCAGGCCATACTCCGCCAGAGAGGCGACCTGATTGGAGTGACAAGCGTCTCGACCCTGCCCCACGGTGAACGCTGGCAGAAGGTCAAAGCGATTGGCATGGTGACCTCCAAGAGGGATTTCAAGGACGGCACCTGCCAGGTCGAGATGGAGGATAAGGACGATTCGATAAAGGTGTCATTCAGAGACAACGATGAGCTGAAGAAGAAGGTCACACGCCTGCTGAAGGATGAGGTCGTCTGCATCTCTGGAAGCACGAAGACTGGGCGGACGATAACTGCCAACGACATCATATGGCCCGACGTTTCGTACAGGAAGCGCAACAGCTACCCTAAAGAGCCGACGTATGCGGTGCTCACGTCCGACATCCACATAGGCAGCAAGATGTTCATGAAGGACAACTTCGAGTACTTCATAAAGTGGCTGAGGGGCGAGGAGGGCGATGAGAAGTCGTTGCAGCTCGCGGAGAAGACCAAGTACCTCGTCATCGCCGGCGACCTTGTTGATGGCGTTGGCATCTACCCCAACCAGGAGGAGGAGCTCTCCATACTGGACCTGCACAAGCAGTACCAGCAGGCCGCCGAGTACCTCGCCATGGTGCCCGAGCGCATGAAGATCATCATAATTCCGGGCAACCACGACGCCTGCCGGCCTACCATGCCGACGCCGCCAATGTACAGGGAGTATGCGCAGCCCGTTTACGACCTCAAGAACGTCGTGATGCTGGGGGACCCCGCGACAGTCAGCATCGAAGGGGCCACATTCCTGCTGACGCATGGCAGGAGCCTCGACGACTCAATCCCCGCGCTCCCCGGGTGCGACTTCAAGACCCCGCAGAATGCCATGGTCGAGCTGCTCAAATCCAGGCACCTCTCCCCCATCTTCGGCGAGAAGACTCCCATAGCCCCCGAACGGAGCGACCGACTCATCATCGACCCCGTGCCGGACATCTTCCACGCTGGGCACATTCACGTTGAAGGGATAGCGAATTATCGTGGCATCGTGGTCGTCAATTCAGGGACATGGCAGGCTCAGACGAAGTTCCAGCTCTCCGCCGGAATCGTTCCAAAACCCTGCATAACCCCGATTATAGACCTGATGAGTGGGAAGACGATCGAAATGAACTTCAACTTCGGCCCCTCAGGTTTCAATTAGCTGCCCTGCGAGATGCGGCCGAACGCGCGCGCCGCCATAACTGCGAGCCTTACCGGCTCCGGTAGCTTTCCGAATATCGTCAGCGGCCTGACAATGGCCAGAGCATCCGGGAGGCTTATCCCAACGCACTCTATGAAGCGCGTCTCTCCATCCTCATCCACGCGATGCAGCGGTCCTGCCACCTCTATCGCCCTTAGCCTTACCTCCCAGTCTGCAAAGTGCTCCTGCAGCGCGCGCCTGACAGCCGCCATGTCCGGCTCCTCCTCCAGGACAAAGATCGAGGGCACGCCGCACTCGCCAAGCACGCGCCCCGCGTCAATGAAGTTGAATCCTGCGATGGGGACGCTCTTGGCCATCAATGCATCC
>CAZWMA010000014.1:32205-40332 GCA_964634735.1 uncultured Nitrososphaerota archaeon | reverse complement strand
TGGAGCGCATCCCGCAGGTTCCTGTCTGATATGCTTAAAGTAACAAGCTTGGTCCTGCCATACCTGCCCTTACTGACAACCTTCGCGTTCGCAATGCCGAGCATATCCAGCTCGTTGATGAGGTCGCTCACCCTCCTCTGCGTGAGCGGCTCGATGCCGAATTTCTTTGAGACGTCGCAGTACAGGTCATAGAGCTCCCCCGTCGTGCCCCCCTTAGAGCTCCGCTTCGTCAGCTGATGCAGGCTAAGGATCAGGACCTTCGAGTGCAGGGGCATCGTCCTGACTACCTCGACCACCCTGTCCTTCTCTATCTCCCTCTGGGCTTTGCGGACGTGCTCCTCCGCGACCTTGGGATCTCCTCCGCGCTCGGCCAGCTCGCCGGCGACCCTCAGCAGGTCAAGAGCCCGCCTGGCGTCGCCGTGCTCCTTTGCTGCCAACGCTGCGCAGAGCTTGACCACACCGTCCCCCAAAACGCCCTTATGGAACGCCCCCTGCGACCTCCTCCTGAGGATGTCCTCCAACTCCTCCGCGTTGTAAGGCGGGAATATCAGCTCCTCCTCACCCAGGCTGCTCCTGACCCTGGCGTCGAGGTACTCTGTGAACTTGAGGTCGTTCGTGATTCCAACGATCGAGATTCTCGTGTTCTTCAGCTTGTCGTTAATCCTCGTTAGGTTGTAGAGCATCTCATCTCCAGCCTTCTTGACAAGCGCATCGACCTCGTCCAGGACCACGAAGAGCGACCTGTTCGAGGTGTCGATGATGCTTATGAAACGCCTGAGCACCTCAGACGTCGACAGCCCCGTAAAAGGCACCTTCTCCCCTATTGACTCGCATAGGTCAGCGATCACCCTGTAGTTCGTGTCGTCATGCTTGCAGTTGATGAAAGCCACCTTGAGGACCTGACCCTTCTTTTTGCCCTCTGTATCGACCTTCCCGAGCACATACTTCGTCACGGCTGTCTTGCCGGTCCCGGGCACGCCGTAGATGAAAATGTTGGAAGGCCTAGAGCCCTTGAGGACAGGCGCCATTATCTCCGCCAGCCTCCTGATCTGATCCTCCCTGTGTGGAAGGTCGTTGGGTATGAAGTCTGGTCTCATTATATCCCTATTGACGAATATCTTGGCCGCCATTACCTTCGCAAACAAGTCATCTAACTGGTCTTTCATACCTCTCCCTCCAGAGGATGCAATAGAAATAGTGGTCACTGTCTGGATATATACTTCTTGCCCGCGTTCTTGGGGCTTCTCTCCTCCTGGCTGGGAAAAAACGTAAAGGGCACATGCTCCGAATGCACCCCTTTCATCGGTGGGCAGCCTCAGACCACGGTTTTGTAATAATATTCAACATAAAAACACAAATAAAAAATGAAGTTTAGGCTGGGCAGCACTAGCCTCAATGTAAAAAGATGACCATAATCGACTGCAACAAATACCGAAATAAATTATCCCGCAATCAAAAATTGAAGATTGAGCGCCATCTCGTATGCACTGTCAGAATAACATTTTTAAGATATGAACTCGAAATAATTTCAAGGGAGGGTTCGTTTCTTCCCGTAAGTCGTTGGATATCCTCTGCCTAGGGTCTCTCCGGATTCCAATGAGAACCCTCCCCAATTTTGATTACTTTTACGGAATCCCAAATAAAACGATGTGCAAGACCAAATATAACTATTGTCATGCTGGCATGCATTCCCTCCAAATTTTCATCTTTTCTTCATGCTTTCCGCTCGATTCCAATTAAAATTGAATGATTGCAGCGATATCTGGCTGCAAATGTTTGCTTTCAATTATGCCAAGAATGCGCCACTAAAGAATTAATAGCGCGGCTTCCATTCCACACTTAACTTTTGGAGGCTCAGGCGTGATCTCTGGAATCTGGCGCATCAACCTGGTAACGATGCTCTTCTTCATGCTGCTCCAGGTCGTCGTCCCCCTGATCCCCCGGTACACCCTGGAGATAGGCGCAGAGCCCTTCCTGATAGGGCTGGCTGTCTCGAGCATATCCGTAGCGGCAATAATCCTCAGGCCGTTCTCGGGGATCGCCAGCGACAGGTGGTCCCGCTCCAAGATGATGCTGCTCGGCATGGCCTTCGGCGCAGTGGCTTACGGTGTCCTCTTCGCGTTCGACGGCATCCAGTCGGTAATAATCGCCCGGCTCTTGGAAGGCGTAGGGATAGCGCTCTTCGTTCCATCCTCAATGGCGAGCGCAGTCGATATGGCTCCTGAGGGAAAGGTGGGGCAGGCACTCGGGTGGAGGAGCCTCATGGTCGGCATCGGCTTCTCCCTCGGCCCCGCAATCGGCAGCTTCCTCTCGGAGCTCTTCGGGTACAGGTCAACCTTCGGCATCGTCGCCCTGCTCATCTGCATCCTGCTTCCCTTCGTCATCTTCAAGGAGCCCCGCAGGGAGGCGAGGCAAAAGGGAGTCTCCTTCGAAGGCATCACCGGCCGCAGCTTCCTCATGGCGACCTCGAGCCTGGTCTTCTACGGGATCGCGTGGATGGGTCTCCTGACGTTCCTATCCGCCTACCTGAAGATAATCGGCTACGGGGACATCGAGATTGGCCTCTTCGTGAGCATACAGGCGGCATCCAGCCTCGTGCTGCGGATACTTGCCGGAAGGGTGTCCGACTCGCGCCCGCGTGAGCTTACTTGGGCGGGGCTGGTTGTAATCTCGCTCTCCTTCTTCCTGATATGGCTGAACCAGGAGCCGCCGCACCTCTACGTGGCTGCGGTGGTCTTCGGTCTTGGCGTCGGGATATACGTCCCAGGGTCGCAGACGATGGCACTCGCCAAGTCGCCGCCGCAGAGCAGGGGCTTCCTCACGAGCATCCACACAATGGGCATGGACGTGGGGAACCTGATCGGCCCCCTGCTCTTTGGTGCGGTCATACAATCCACCGGGAGCTACCCCGCAGCATTCGCCATGGCACCCGTAATAACGCTGATTGCGAGCATGTGCATACTCGTCCCGATCGCTCTGGCAAGGAAAGCCAAGGGATAAATCAATGGAGCCATCCATTAATCAATGGAGCCTTGGCTGATGATAACCCTGAGGTACTTCAAGGGTCTTATCCTCTCCGGAGGCGCCCGGCTCCCTAACTCGGTGTGGGACAACTCCCTAAAGTCTTACAAGGCGCTCGGGATGCACTACGCGGACTGCTTAAGCTTCCTCAACGCCAGCCGAACGCCCTTCGTTGACAGAGTTATGGACGAGGTGCCGCACAAGGACATGAGGATGTACATACTCCCGCGGGGCTACCAGGTCGAGGCGCTCGATTCTTGGATTAACGCAGGCATGCGCGGGACCGTTGTCCTGCCAACGGGCTCCGGCAAGACAATCCTTGGCATGCTGGCCATACACGAAGCCAACTCCTCGGCGATAATCATTGTCCCGACCCTCGACCTCATGGAGCAGTGGCGGACACGGCTCGCGAAGGCATTCTCGGTCGACATCGGAGTCTACGGCGGCGGCGAGAACAAGCTCGCCCCGCTTACCGTGGCGACTTATGATACTGCCTACCTCAGGGCCGATGAGCTGGGAAACAAGTTCAACTTCGTGATATTCGACGAGGTTCATCACCTTCCTTCGCCCGGGTACTCGCAGGTCGCCGAGCTCTTCGCCTCGCGCTACAGGCTGGGCCTGACCGCCACGTACGAGCGCGAGGACGGGCTTCACACGGAACTGGTTCGCCTCGTCGGGCCAAAGGTATTCGAGAGGGGGGTCGGTGACATGGTCGGGACCCACCTCTCGCCGTTCAGGATTGAGAAGGTACACGTCGCCCTCACACCGGAGGAGGACGAGGATTACCGCAAAAATATCTCGACTTACCGCTCATTCCTCGTGAGCAGGAACCTTCATGTGCGTTCCCCGGAGGACCTCCGCAAGCTCATCATGCGGTCGGGCAGGGACCGGGATGCGAGGGAGGCGCTCCTCGCGAAGAACCGCGCAAGCGCCATTGCGCTAAACTCATCATCTAAGATAGATGCGCTCAGGCGCATCCTCGAGTCCAACCCTGGCAACAAGACCCTCATATTCACGCAGCACAACAGCCTCGTTTACAAGTTGAGCAGGCTCTTCCTGATGCCTGCCATAACCCACTCCACACCAAAGGATGAGCGCGCCGAGGTGCTCGACCGCTTCCGCAAGGGCGCTTACCGCGCGATAGTCACATCGAAGGTCCTTGACGAGGGGATAGACGTCCCGGACGCATCGCTCGGCATCATATTGAGCGGAACCGGCTCCAAGAGGGAGTTCGTTCAGCGCCTTGGCAGGATACTCCGCAAGGTCGAGGGCAAAGAAGCCCGGCTGATAGAGATCGTAACGCGGTCAACGATGGAAACCGGCGTCAGCAGCCGGAGGAGGGGCGACCTCTGATGCTCCCGTCCGAGCTCCTGCTCGCCAAGACGATGCAAGGTCGGATAAGGCCCACCTTCGTTGCCCCCACTCCGGAGCTGCGCTCGCTGGCTGAAAGCATGATAAAGGTCTACTCCTCGAGCATAGGCGCGAGGCGCGCGGACATAGCCGGACGGATTAGGGAGTACGAGCTGGGCAGCTTCGACTTCAGGCTCATCCGCGGTCTGCAGGCAATCCTCGAGCGGCGATCTTCATACGAGTCATCGACAAGCGCAGACCACCTTTCGATAAGAAGGACCGTCTTCACAAAATCCTCCGGATGCGTAACCGACAAGGATGCTCGGCGGCGCATACTGGACGAAGCCGCCAAGGAACACGGTCTCTCGTCCGCCCAAATCGAGTCGATGCTATGGGGCGATCTCGATGACGAGAAGGTGCTGACGTCATTTTCGCAGGTCAAAGTCGATGATCTGCTTGCCGAATACAACCTCTCCCTCGCCCAGACCCTCCTCTTCAAGTCGACATCGCTTGAGTTCGGAGTCTCGGGCGGATGGAAAGAGATCTTCCGACGAATCAAGCAGCTGGGGCTGATGTACACCGTCACCCAATCGGGTGAGTCATACTCTGTCTCAGTCGAGGGACCGGTGTCGATGATAAAGCTGACCGAGAGGTATGGCACGAGCCTCTCCAAGCTCCTTCCGCTCATCACCTTGGCAGAGAGCTGGTGGATAAGAGCGCAGATAGTCACGAGGAGGTTCGGCGCGAGCAGGCTGCTTACGTTCGAGATGGGGATGGAAGAAGGGGTAATGCTGCCTGCCAGCCACGCCCGCGGGGATGATTACGACAGCTCGACAGAGGAGAGCTTCGCGCACCGCTTCAACTCTCTCGGAAGCCAATGGCGGTTGCTGCGGGAGCCTGACCCCCTCCCGGTCGGGGCTACAGTCATGATTCCCGACTTTGCATTCGACCTCGGGAAGACAAGGGTCTACTTCGAAATCGTCGGGTTCTGGACGCCAGAGTACCTCGAACGCAAGGTTGCCAAGCTCCAGCAGCTCCGCGGATGGGGAGGCGACATGATAATAGCCGCATCATCCGATTTGGGCTCGTCCGAGAAACTGCCGGGCAGGGTGATTGCATTCGAGAAGGAGGTGCCATTGAAACCGATAGTCGACTACCTGGAAGAGAAGAGGCTGTCCATCGTAGCCAAGGAGTCTGCTTCACTGTCCTCAAAGGCTCTGCCCCTCCGCGGAGACGTCATCTCGCTTGGCGAAATCGCAAAGGACCTCGGCGTCCTCCCCGACTCCGTCACCGAGGCTGTGAACGTGCACCCGCCGAATGGGTACAGCGCCGTAGGGGACCTCTTGATAAGCTCCAAGAAGTTGGACGCGATGGGGAGACTCCTCTCCTCCGAAAAGACACTGCAAGGGGCGGTCAAGCTTCTCCAGGGCGAGGGCATCAGCGACCCCTATCCCGTCTTGCGCAGGTTGGGGTACAGGGTCATGATGAAGGGGCTCGATATGACGACTGCAACGATCGAGCGCATCGAAGAATGAGCGGTTCGGAAGAGCTTTTGGTGCTCTGGCCGGGATTCGAACCCGGGTCACTGGCTATCTTTGCCGGCATTACTGGCTCGAAAGGCCAGTATACTTGACCGGACTATACGACCAGAGCACTTTTGTTTAAATGAAGTAATGCCTTTTTTAAACCTTTTCAAGTGGTGCGCCGCAAAAAACCGGCTCCGGTGCCCTCTTCCGCACCGTTTATGCCCCCTCCGCTCACCTTCGAAAAGTTATAAAAATGGGTGCTGTTTCAGATGTCATAATCGCGCGGGGGTTGCCAAGTCAGGTCAAAGGCGCAGGGCTTAGGACCCTGTGGCGAAGGCCTTCGTGGGTTCGAATCCCACTCCCCGCACTATTCTATTCCTTATGGTTCGAACTCATCGACCATCGAACTTTGTCGGCTCCTTCTGTTTGGGGGCCTTCACGACAAGGAACCTGAATCTGCCGTCTCCCGTATTGCTCAGAAGGTGCGGGATGCCTTTCGGGCTCTCCACCAGCATGTCTTTTTCGACATCCTGCCTCTCCTCTCCTATCTCCACCGCCCCCTTGCCTTCTAGTATGTAGAAGAAGACGTCAACGGGCGTCGTGTGTTTCTTGAGGGACTGCCCCGGCAGGAGCGCCATATGGATGACCTCTGCGTTCTCCGTATCGTAGATCCTCTTCGCCTCCACCGCATGAGGATTCTGGAACGGGTTTGTGCTTCCTATCTTTGTTATCTTCACAAATATGCGCCTCGCTTTCTTATCCCTCCATGGGCATATAGTTATTTTGCATTATAGCCGCAATTCAAAGGAGATGCCCAAATTCTTGGCAAACCTTTATAAAATCATCATCTGCGCTATTTTTATGAGTGAGCGCCGCCTAATCTTATGATATGACAACTCTTGAGAACCTCATAAAGGCATACGTCGGCGAGAGCCAAGCCCGGAACCGCTACAGCTTCTATTCGAGCGTAGCAAGGAAGGAAGGCTTCGAGCAGATCTCCGAGGTCTTCCAGCTGACCGCCGACAACGAGAAGGAGCACGCAGAGACCTTCTTCAAGCTCATCCAGGACCTCAAGGGCAAGGCCAACGAGATCGCCATAGATGCGTTGGCTCCCCTTGTCCTCGGCAAGACCGCGGACAACCTTAAAGCCGCGATCGCAGGGGAGCACGAGGAGTGCTGCCACCTGTATCCGATGTTCGCGGAACAAGCGGAGAAGGAAGGCTTGGACAAGGTCGCGGCGAAGTTCAGGGCAATCAGCACCGTCGAGAAGCACCACGAGGAGCGCTACAAGGAGATCCTGGAGCTCGTGGAGAGTGGCACATTCTTCAAGAGGGGCGAGCAGGTCATCTGGGTCTGCCGGAAATGCGGCTATGTGCACATCGGAAAGCAGCCCCCGACGAAATGCCCGTCTTGCGGACATGAGACTGCATTCTTCCAGAGGCTCTGCGAGAAGTACTGAAAACTGCGGTGACATCGCATGAAGATTCCAGAGAACGTGAAAAGCGCATTCCATAGCGCACTCAAGGTAAGGCGGGTAGTCCTCGGCACCGCATCAAAGTCCGGAGTCCCGAACGCCGTGCCTATCGGACTGGGGAAATTCTTGGACGACGAGACGATGATACTCGTCGACAACTACTTCTACAAGACTAGGGCAAACATTGAGGAAAATCCTGTTCTCGCTCTCTCCTTCTGGGTGACCGAGGAGCGCGACGGAAAGGCAATCACGAACGAGGGGTACCAGCTGAAGGGGACAGCGCGCTTCGAAGACTCAGGGCCTGTATTCGAGAGGATGCGCGCGGATGTCAAGGCAATCAGGGCCGAGTTCCCAGTCAGGGCAATCGTTGTCTTCAAAGTGACTGAGATCTACGATGTGAAAGCAGGCCAAAACGCTGGCAAAAGGATCGCCTGATGAAGGCATCCCTTTTTTTATATTATTCTGAATGAGCTGCTATAGGGAGTGTGAGTATTGAAACCAGGGGAAGAATTCCAGAAACGGGCGGGTCATAGGTTCAACCTGATAATCAGGTCAATGCCGAAGGCGCCCTCCGAAGCGATAACTGCCGATGCGCTGCTTCAGAAGATCCAGCGCTTGGGATACTTAGAAAGCTTGGATCAGCTTAGCGTCGACTTGAACACCCTTAAAAAACGCGGCGAGATTTCTAGTGCCGCAATAGAAGGGAAGGATGCATACTATGTCCTCCCAAAGGGTATATTCGAGACGCGCAAGAGG
>CAZWMA010000014.1:29578-32105 GCA_964634735.1 uncultured Nitrososphaerota archaeon | reverse complement strand
AAAAAAATAAAAAAATTGAAGGATTAACGTCTTACGATGTGAACATCGCAATGGGCGTTCTGTGCAACATATTCGGCAGTGCTCCCAAGCATCATGCGCTTGATTCCTGTCATCCCTCTGGAGCCGATGACGGTCAGGGCGCAACCTTGCTTCTCGGCCTCTGTGACGAAGCCGGCGCCCGGTACATTCCACGATGGCACGATCTTGCTTTCGACGGCTTTTACGCCGGCATTCTTTGCCTTTTCCTCGTATGATTTGAGGACGGGTTCCATCTTGCTAGTGATTTCCTTTGGAATAGTCGGAGGATATGGCGGTATGGGGCCTAGCATGCCAATTGCAGGCGGAGAGTAAACCGTCACGATTAGCAGCCTCGAGTCCATTGCTTTTGCCATGTCTACAGCCGTTTCAAAAGCGTATTCGGCATCCTTTGAGCCGTCAACGCCAACCATTATTGTCCTATACATTGTTTATCACTGTTATAATAATCCATATGCCTCTATTAAAGAGTTGTTTATTTAAAAAATAATTTATTTTAATAAATTTGGATAATGGATGCCGAAAACCCATCAATATATGGGGAGACGATTTGAGGATCACGCACTATTTTGCCTTTTTACCCAACCTTCTCAATATCCTTGACAATAAAAAAGCGTATGGCGCCGCATGATTTCCCCAAGTGAACGCATTGCCCGAAAAAACAATGCTGCTCGCATCTTAGAATATTTTTCCTGACCTTTATGTTAACCTGGAACTTGAGATAAAAAACTTTATTAAAAACCCTATTTGAATGATTGCGAGAGGCAACTCAAAATGGTTTCAGTTAAAATCGATTCAGAAAAGTGCGACGGCGATGCAATATGCATATCCATCTGCCCAACAAGCGTCCTTGAATTAAAAGACAACAAGGCAGTTGTTGTTAGGGAGCAGGACTGCATCCTGTGCATGGCATGCGTAGCGCAGTGCCAGACTCAAGCAATCGAGGTCAAGGAGTAAGCGCCCCTTCCTTTCTTGCCTTCATTTTAACTTTATTTTGCTTTTATCACTGTTTTTTACAACCCTCACGAAGTGCTCGCACTCCAGCTTCAGAGGGCACCCCCTGCATAGTGGGCCAATTGGCTTGCAGACCCTCTTGCCGAAGCTGACGAAGAGGTCGTTGACATCGCCCCAATCCTCCTTGGCGAAGAACGCCGTAAGCGCCGCCTCTGTCTCGTCCGGGGAGGAGGTCCTCGCTATTCCGAGCCTGTTCGCTATCCTATGCACATGCGTGTCAACCGGGATTGCCTCCTTGCCAAAGCCATAGACAAGGACGCAGTTTGCAGTCTTCCTGCCGACCGCGGGGAGTTCCATCAGCCTTTCGATGGTATCCGGGACCTTCCCGCCCAGCTCGTGGCTGACGATCCTTGCGACCTCGATTATCCTGGCGCTCTTTACGTTGTAGAACCCCACGCCCCTGATCAGCCTGGCAACATCCGACCTGTCTGCAGACGAGAGGTCTGCTGCGGTCGCGTATACCTTGAACAGGCGCTCGGTCGCTTCAGCCGTCCGTTCGTCCCTCGTCCTCTGCGAGAGTATCGTTCCGATCAGCACCCTGAACGGGTCCTCCGGGCTCTCGGAGCTTATCTTGTCAAGCGCCGTCTTTTCGCCCTCGCCCAATGCCGACCTGATGTTAGCGAGTATTGATTTCCCATCCACAGAAGCCACCAGCAAAGCTTAATATGATTACGGCTCACGCTATTATTTGTGGATTTACAATGCCGGAGAAATTTCCTGACAATTGGCAGAGGCAGGACAAGCCCGCCGTCTCGGAACGTGTCAAGGATAAGATGTCGCCGCCGCCCCCGATGAAGGAGCGGCTCGATACCGCCAAGAGGAAGCTGAACGAGGAGATCACGCAGCTCAGCCGCATATCCGACAGGCTTACCCAGAAAGATAAGACGCTTTACAACCAGATAGTGAAGGCTTACGAAGAGCACGACGACGCTCGAGCGCAGGGGCTTGCTGGCGAGCTGGCCGAGCTCAGGAAGGTCGAGAGCCGGACCCAGTACGGCAAGTACGCGTTGGAGCGGGCATACACCAAGATAGAGGTCGCAAGGGACTATGGCGACGTGGTAGCCGCTCTCATACCTGTCAGCCAGGTCATAAAGAACGTGAGGACCGCACTGGTGGACTTCTTGCCATCGACTAGCACCGCCTTGGACGAGATCTCGAGCATCATGTCCGATACAATGGTGTCCTTCACCGGCATGTCAAGCGATACGCAGTTCCTCGGGCCAACATCTGAGGACGCAGAGAAGATCCTGCGCGAGGCCTCAATCGTCGCCGAGAGCAAGCTAAAGGAGAAGCTCCCCAGCTCTGACCTAGGGAACCAGCTGCAGGAGTAGCGTTCTGCAGCCTTTCATTTTTCCCGAGCCGCTGACGCCGCGCCAACAGCAAGCCATCAGGTTATTACAATTACGTCCTTGTCAGTCGTCAGAAGCGTGTGCTCGGCTTGCGCTATCGGCTTGTGGGATGCCTCGACGAGCGTTGC
>CAZWMA010000014.1:0-29478 GCA_964634735.1 uncultured Nitrososphaerota archaeon | reverse complement strand
TTCACGTTGGGGATGCTGACTCCAGCGTGGATCTCGTAGAGCGCAATCTGGTGCCCGGTAAGGTTCTTTATGGGCTTGAACCCCATCGACTTGATATGCTTCTCAACGACGGCGCCGACGTCCGATATCGGACCGTTGACCTTTACCGCCTGAATCCCCTTTGCGAGCGCCTCCTGCGCCACGCCTATCATCTCTTCGTGCTCGGATCCGACGGAGACCGTTATGGCCGAATCGGCAAGGTACCCGTCAATATGCGCCCCTATATCGACCTTGACCAATGACATCGGCGGCACGACAGTCCTGTCCCCGGGAGGAGACGTGTAATGCGCCCCGATCTCGTCGATGCTGACGTTGCACGGGAATGCCGGCTGACCGCCGAGCTTCCGGATTGCCCCCTCGACCCCCTCGCATATATCAATCAGCCTAGCTCCTTCGGATACCAGCTTTGGAGCTTCCTCCCTCACGGACCTGACTATCTTCCCCGCCTTCATTATCTTTCCAATCTCTTCTTGGTCGAACAATCTCAGCCCCTCCCCGATTCCTGAACGCCGCCCTCCCTCGAGCCAGCTATCACTCCCTCTACATACTTGGGAGGGAGAGGGGGAACGAAGATGCATACCAGCTTCATGGTCTCGTCCGAGGCATTCACTATCCTGTGCCTAACGCCGAGCGGGGCGAAGATAGCAGTATCCGGTTCAATCTCCTTATCTTTTCCCTCTATCGTGATGCTGCCCCTACCCGTCACCACGAACATGAGCTCCCCTCCATCATCGTGCGAGTGGTAGTTGGTTGAACTCTTGGGGCTTATTAGCGATATTATGAGCGTGAAGTCTTTCGTGCTCCCCTCCTCCGGGGACATGCATACCTTTAGGACCCTCTCGAAGGGCTTTGGCACCTTTGTGCCCTCGACCTTCCATGTTTGCACCACTGCCAAGCCTAACACCTTGATATCAATAGACCGATTAAGCTTAAAAATAGCTACTTCACAAGAGAATTAAAGTGATTCTTATGTCTGTTTTGGGCAGAGACCGCCTTATCGAACTTAACAAGAAGTACAGGATAATCGAGCCGTTCGTTGATTCGCAGCTCGACGGCGATGGATACATACTGACTGTGAGGGAGGATTGTACCCTCCAGTACCTTGAGCACCAGAACGTCATCTCCAAGGAGGTCGTTTTCGCGCCTCCAGATTGCGTTGCCCACCTGACCGCTAAGAGCAGGTATGGACGGATGGGTTTGTCTTTCCTGAATGCAGCCAAGGTGCACAGCGGGTTCTGCGGACGCCTTGCACTCGAAATCGTCAACCTCAACAACGAGAGGCGGCCAATCACCGTCAAGGCTGGCGACCACTTCATGCACATCGAGTTCGTATCGCGCGAGGGGGCGCCTTCACCCTACTCCGGAGAGTACCAGTTCCAGTACATGACTGAGGATGAGATCAAGCTCTACGTCCCAATCATGCAGAAGATCTTCCCCAACTTCGATGCGCTTTCGAAGGTCTGGCTGAAGAACAAGCTGAACCACAAGGGGAAGTACTAGACCGCGCATCGCTCCCGCCCGATCTACTCCTTCCCTTTTTTCATCACGCGACTTTTCATAAGAAGATCATTTCTTGCCGATTCCAATCCCTTGCTTCAACAACCTCCCTGACACGACGATTGCGAACGGCGCTTTCAGGAAGTCACCGGGCAGGAACGGCAGCACGCCCGTGAAGAAGGCCAACGCCGCGTTCCCTCCTAGCCAGTACGTGAGCCATGCCCATCCCGTGCCGAAGGTGACAATCAGGCTCACAGCGACCGCAACGGCGGATGATCGCAGACCCGGACCAGCTTTGCCGTAAACGAATCCCCCGATGGCCGCCGCGAGCAAGAATCCGATGAGAAACCCCCCCGTGGGGCCGAGCAGGACCGCATATCCTGCCATGCCCTTTGAGAAGACGGGGAGTCCAGCTATCCCCATGAGGAGGTATATCGCCTGGCTCAGGAACGCCTTCCTGCGAAGGACGAGGACGCTCAGGTACACGAAGAACGTCTGGAGGCTCAGCGGCACCGGATAGAACGGGACCGAGAATAGTGCACCTATCGCCATAAGCGCCGCAAAGATGGCTGCTATGGTCAACTCCCTCGCCCTGCTACCGCGAACTATGACCTCGCCCATAAGCCGCACCGAGAAGCCGTTTGTGTTAACCTTATTTAAGGTTTAGGTTAACGTGAAAACGTGGCTTGCAAGCAATGCCGGGTATTGCAATCCTTCAGAAAGAATTTGGAGCCCTAGGGGGGGTTTGAACCCCCGACCAGCGGTTTACAAAGAACCTTTTTAACAAAAAAGTTTCATCAAAAATCATGCGGAGGTAATCGGCCAGAGACATACTCTCATTCTCTGCCTGGATCCTTAGGTCTTCAGAGCCGTGATGGTACAGTAATAGCCGAGTAGCCTTTCTTGGGCAAAGGCAGCACCCTGACATGAATTATGCACGCTGCAAAATATAGGTCTTATTGCGGCCGCAGGCTTCCAGCTATTCATACCATCAGCCGCATCAATCCAGGCATGCCTCCTCTCTTACGGCCCGGTGCGGGTCGTGAGGCTGACCGAGGAGGGGGCGAGGCTCGTCGAGAACGCCGCGGCCATGCATCTCCTGAACAGGCTTGGGCCGGCCGCGACCGTCGGCTGATTCTTGCAGCAGGCGCGGCAACTTTTCCGCGCTTACGGGATGTATTGTCCTGATGTAAGCCCGGAGTCTGAATCCTTTGATAGAGGGGAATCAGTCTTCAGGAACTCCCGATGGTTTCATCTTATGCGTCTTTCCAGTAGCCCCAATCAAACAACAGCTTTGCATGAAAAATGCCGCTCGAGAGATCGGCTTCGCCACCCATGTCGTATCCCATCATTCCCAGGCTGCGGTACCTTCCCGTGATGTTGTTAAGGTATGAGCAGATGAACAGACCGTGATCATGGGGGAAAGAATCGCATCTGGGATCGATGCTCCTCGATGCGGAGGAATAGTATCCTGAGACTGCCCTGAAAATGGCGGTCGACTTTGGCTGGACGGTGCACGGCTCAGGCTGCACCAGCTGCAGGCTCCAACCGTGCTGCTGGATTTCGAAGCCCTGATATATCTGGTGGAACTGGATCTCGAAGGCATAGTCCGACGGGTTCATGACGGCGTATTCCACCTCGCAGGTGAACTCGACATTGCCGTCGGTGGAATTCCACTCCACCACGGTTAAGTTTGTGATCGTGAAGCCCGATAGCTGCAGGGACTTCGCGGCGAGTGTGTATTCCGAGTACGCGTGGCTGTATGCATAATATGCCGCGGTGCCGGCAACAACGAGGACGAGCACGACTATGGCGAACAGCCTGAGGCGCCTCCTGAGGCGCTTCAGCTGCTCTTCCGCCCGGGTCGGCTCAACAGTAGTGATCCTCAGAGCTTCCTTCCCCTCGTCGGTGAGCGCGTAGTCGCTCTCATCCGTCGTCCTGACGAGCCCCTTCAGCTTCCCCAGGTGGAACTGGAGCTGCCCGCTGCTGTCTATGTCTAGGGCACTCTTCAGCTCCGAGAAGCTCCGTGGCGAATCGGCCAGCAGGCGGAGGATCTTGATCCTCGTCGGGTGGCCCAATGCCTCGAAGAGCTCTGCCCGGTCCCTGCTGAAGCCGCCCTCCCCGTTCGTGCCGCTCATAGTGTAAGATTTGTTTTTCCGCATATAATACCTCGTTCGTAGACCATGGTGGGATCAGGCTGTGAGACGGGCATCTGGAGGGGCTTGAAAAAACCTGAGAAGGTTCCGGCACTGTTTACAGTCCATGCCTAGACTGTAAAATCCATGGTGCTCTCACCATCAGCCCCTCCCGGCGCGGCTCAAATGATTAACATATTATCTATATGGATGTAAGCTGCGTGGGTGCATAACAGCAGGCGCGGATCTGCGGGTATAATGCCCGTTTTGACAGCCATTGTTAATTAGATATAATTACAACTTGATGCCAATACGTGGTATCATGTCCGACTCGGGATCTTTTGGTGGGCGGATAATTCAATCCTTGAGGATCGATGAGCAGCGTAAGAGGCCTTATTCATTTATGTTTAAATCATTCACAATCCCGCAGTCCTGGCGGGCCTTTACTTATGAGCTGCCCTTTCCGCTGTTTTGCATAGCGTCGCCGAATGCAAAATATGGCGAGATGAGGTCGTTTGTGTCCGAGATAAAGCTCGACATATTCATGATCATATTTGACACGGGCACTTTGGCTTATATATTCATCAAAAGGGGGAGGAAAGGCGAGCGCGTCTTGCCTATTGCAGTAAGGACTGACGAAGATTCCGAACGGGTCGAGCGCATATTGAGGAAATTCACATTCACTGGGAATATGCTTGTAGCCCACTCAAACCTTAGTCAAGCATTTGACCAGCTCCGGGAGGGGGCAGAGAAAGATTTCCTCAATCGGGGACTCTTCTCAAACCATTTCCTCAAGGAACGCCTTTTTGACACAATCGCTAAGAGAGGGCGTAAACCTGAAAAAGAAGCCGCCAAGATCTATGAGGCCTTTGGCGGGGACCTTCCCGTTGATGCAGAGTCGGCCTTGAAGATGTTAAGCGCCCTTGGGTTCGTGCCCGTTTCAACTTATGATAGGGGGCATGCGCAGTATTTGCTGCGATCGGACAGTCTTAAGCTCAATGTTGTGTGCGTAGTCGCTTCAGCGTTTGATTCCTCGAAGAGACTTGCCTTTTACTGTGATTGATTTGGCTTTTTTGTTGTGCCTATAAACAGAGATTTTTCCTTTTTCCAAAATATCAATAAATTGCTTCACCTTGTCTTTTGTCGGTTCAGGCAAGGCAATTCTATTTGGTTTGGAATTAAATCCCAACCAAACATACTCCAGATTAATCTTGAATATCCATTCTGAAAAGATATCTAAATCAAAATCCATGATAGGTTCGATAGTGACTACTTTTCTATCATAATCAAGCGCTAAAAATCCTTATATCGTAACGAGGGTTTAGGTGCCTTGGAATACATTTCATAATTTTCATCGCGGTTAGTTTCTAACGTTGTTAATAAGATTACATTATCAGGGAATTTTTTAAGAAATTGTTTAAATTTAATGGGGTTTTTGCTTTGGAAATAATAAGTAATTTCAGGATTAGTTTTGTTCTTTTCCTTTATGGAGGCGATTATTTTTTCAGTCCATTCAGGAGGACAGAATGAAATGTCACCCGTCCCCGCTACAAAAACAATTGGCTTGGATGTAGGAATTTTATTTAACCGTTTAGCATGCTTATGAGGCCTAAAATGGTAGCAACCAGGGCAGTTGTGTTTTTGAATCTTCAATATTTGTTGAAAGCTTTTTTACAGTATTCGCATTCGAACCCGCAGCCAGCAAAAGGATTCCATGTTTTTGTTTCAGGATACATATTTGATTTTTTTGTTGAGTTAGGTGAGTTGTGTAAATGTACATCGACCATAAATTTCACCATTTAGTGCTATAATCATGTAATTATTATTGTATAAATAAGGTTTGGTTCAAAACTGAGTGCATATTATTTAGCAACGACAATATGGTGATAAAAGGAAAGATTTGGATCGTAAACAGCTTCTGGTAAAAGTGAAACTTAGGAAAAAAGATTTAAGCTTACGGTCCAAATGCTTACATGGTGAGTAACACCGGATTACCGGCTCTTCCTCGAAAGCATGAGGCCGCCAAGGGCGGACCGAGCCGAGTAGAGGAAGGGTCACCTTTTTTACAATCCAACGGGTCCCCACGTATCTATCCACCCATCTTTGAACTTTCCCTTAATCATCGAATAGTATCGATCATCCCCTCTTTCACATGCACGGAATACTGAACTCGAGACATAATCTGCAACTTGTAAACAAGGGTTGAGTCTTGAATTTTCATGTTTGGGTCTAATGTCAGGGCAGCCCTTTCCACATTCCACCATAGACACCCACTCCGCTTTGTTGCGGACATATGCATCGAAATTATCGCGCCGCTCTCTTGACCATGACTGCCGGTCAAGTATGTATTCAATAACATCTGGTTTGAGTTCATGAACCACGCGCTTAATCGGGTAATGCACCGTGAGATAATGGTAAAGTCTATCGGGGTTATTCCGGAAGTGGCTGTTAGGGGCATTCTTGTTTATTGCAACATATCCGCAAAATATGTTCATCTTCGAGATTTGCTTCATGAACATTCTTTTAACGCGATCACTATCATCATGGAACTTGAATTCAGGAGCGTTAAGCCGGTAATTCTTATTGAGTCTATGCCTTAATTTCTTGACGTCACATGAAACCCTTGCGGGTTTTATGGCATAAACATAACCTATCACCAAAGTCTTTGATGAGCCAGAGCTGAAATCGGCGGTTCCAGCCTCATCAACGTAGATTGTCACAGCCCCTGGCATATTCTTCAGTTGCTTTTTACCTCTTAATAGCCCTTAGGGATTTGTATGTGAGAAACGGATCCAGCGAGAAAAAGGATTTATGGGCAAATGCAAAGCGAATTGTATTTTGGATAGGGCAAATTTATTAGTGCCCAACAGCAACTAAGGGAAAGGAAGCTTTATGGCCGTAAAATATTATGGTTTTTGCACCATCAAAAGTAAACCCATAAGATGAGGATATATTCCTAAAACGCCAAATCGCATACAGGGGGGCGAAAACAAGAGAGATATAAAAGAATAACCAAACACTATGACGGTAGATATTCCTAGAGGAAATACGCTTACGCCGGTTATTGCAAGTATGGCAAACCATATCCAGATAAGAACGAAATAGCCCATTGCCAAATCCTGCCAATGAAGACTAACTCGCCATTCCATAATTGCAGCCCTTAAGGCTCTCGAATATCCTTCTTATTTTTCTTGCCGAGCCATGAAAGCACTTTCATCCACGTCCCCTCTTCCACCTTCGCCCAATCCTTTTAACGCCCGCCTAGGAACGTCCGCATGGATATGCCCCCTTCCCAGGTCCTGTACCAAGGCGATGCCCTGAACGTCCTGCCCAGGCTGCCCTCGCAGTCCTTCGACCTCGTCCTTACGGACCCGCCCTACCTCTTCGGGAGGATCCCCCGTGTGAAAGGGGGCATAGAAGCCGCCTTGGACGCGGGGGGCCATAAACTGGCCAGCGCTCTTCCGGGCTTATTTTTCTGATTCCCGGCACGTTCAGCAAGACGCTGCACAGCTCTACCTTGAGCCACCCCTCGAACTTGGCCCTATTTTTAACAGACCGCAATACTCTTGCTGGATTTCATCCGCTCTTCTAGCCCTGAAAAAACAATTTCGGTCAGGGATTCAAATTTCAGACTGTGTCAGCCCCCTTACGCTTTCTGCCCCTCTTCCGGAATCCGAAGTTGTTAGTTGCTATCCGCCGTTGGTGTATAAAACAGTTAATGGGCTATGGCTTAGGTTAGGCATAGTTAAGAAAAAAGGGGATTGCCTTGCCCGATGTCTTGTCCCCTGCGCAACGAGACTATAGCACGTCCCGCATCAGATGCAGGTTGAGTTGGCCACCAAGTCGTTGAAGTAAACTATCACCTCATTGATGTTGGTTATGGAGTAGCTGTTGGTCCCCTTCAGCATGCCCCCGTCCAGCATGGCGAGCCCGCCCATATACGCTTGGATGAACTCGACCTGCGCCTCGGTGGCGTTGCCGTTCGCAATTGAAAGTTCAACCGCCTCAAGCCGGTCGTTGAGGATGCCGATGTTGTGCAGCACGTAATCGTAAAACCTTGAGTAATCGGGTCCTAGGCTTGCCAATGTGGGCATGGTAAACTTGATCTGATCGATGTAAACCTCGGATTGCGAAAGGGCGATGGTTGCGGCGTCGAACTGCCCTGCTTTCAATGCCGAGACCGCAGACCGCATGTGTTGGCTCGCAAACTGGATGTCGTACTGCATGTTGCCGAACATATTGTCGTTGAACCGGTTGACTGTCGTCATCGCAATACCTGTGTTCATGATTGATACGGTCGTGATGGCGATGCTTGCCACCAGAAGGATGCCGAGCACCCATAATGCTGTGCCTCCCCTGCCGTCCCCGTTGCTGCGCTTTCCGGCCGGATTCTGCCTGCTTGACGCCAGGTTGTTCACGAGCCTCAAGGCCTCCCTCCCATCGTCGGTGAGCGAGTAATTGCCTTCGCCGTTGAGCGCCACGAGCCCGTTCAGCTTTTCCAGGTGGAACGTGAGGTGGCCGCTGCTCTCTATCTTGGATAATTTCTTCAGGTCGGAAAAGCTGGAAGGCGCCTTTTCAAGGGCTTCGAGTATTTTAAGGCGTATCGGATGGCCGAGCGCTTCAAAAATCTCGCTTGGGGCGGTATCCTTGTTGTTCATTATGGCAACCACAGGTACAACTTGAGGAAAATTCTATATAATTCCTGTTATGTAGACTCTTTTTCGCTTTGAAGTCTATTTTTATTTCCGAGGTCTAATCAAATAGACATTTTAAGAAAAATAAAAAAAATAATTAAACATTTATACATTAAACTAATAAAATTTATCCCAAAAGGGTAAAAAAATGAGAAGGAATGTTCTTGTGAAGTGCCTTTCCCTCACCCTTGCAATGCTGGTTTTTTCATCGGTGGCATTTGTAACTGCGAGTGGCGAAGCAGCCAGCATCCCCACAGAAATTAGTGTTCAAATCCAAATCAATCCACAACTGGCTGGGGCTGACTTCGATTCGCCTCTGCTGGTGTTCGTGCACGATATGTCGACAACCCCCTTCTACCCTGATAGTTGCAGGCAAATTGAACCCGTCAGGCATTGTTGAATTTACGGCAACGGTGACAACACTTGCAGACGGAAGTTATGCCTCTTCAGAGTATTACGTGCACATAGCCGACGTATGCGGGACTGTCGCTGGAGGCAAGATGTTCATATTGGATCCTGCTGTCGACACGGCAACGCCTTTGCAAGTTCAGGTAGATCTCTACGAGGTACAACCTTGTGCCTCTAATTCTACAGCTTCGAGTGCAGATATTGCGGTCGTCGAAATGACCCCGCTGGATGCCGACGACACAGCTTACCAATATGCTTACCTGAAAGCGGGAAGTCCACAGCGTGTCCGGGGTAACCGTGCAATGGTGGATTCAGGAAAACGCGCCTAACAAAACAATACTGTACTTTGAAAGTTTCGAAAGGAGCATAGTTTACAATACATATTCCATACCGCCATACCTGCAGGGCGATACAGGCTGGGTATCTACGGGCAAGAAGGCGGCAGAGTCATTAAGAACGGATTGCGTCCATGCCTCTGGAGACTCGTGCTATGATGTAGAAGTCGAAGTCAAACTGGCTTGCGAGGAGTGGATCATTGGGCCTGACATTGGCGATCCTTACCATATGACGTATTACTTTGTCGAGTACCCTGAGTTTTACATCAATAAGGCTTGGGAATTCCATAACCTGCAACGATGCAAATTATGGTACATATCATTGCGGTGCCAACCATCCATATTATACATCAATCTGGAATGGGAGCGTCAATAATAATCCATTTGACATTGGGTTCGCTACAGACACCTCAGATAACACAGAATGGAAAGTCAACGAAGTCGAACTTACATTTGGCGTGCTATATGGGTCCCTTGAATTCGACGCCGCAGTCCATTTGATCAGGTTCAGGTGGCTCGCTACTGTCCTGCCTGTGAGCTGCTTGTTCACCATCAAAAAGCGCCTGAAACCATCAAAGACCTCAAGATTGTACTGTATTGGAAACGCTGAAGAATATTCAGAACCCGCATCATAAACCGCTTCTTTTCGTGAACATTTTCTTTCCAAGAAAAGGTTATTTGGAGCCCTAGGGGGGGTTTGAACCCCCGACCAGCGGTTTACAAAACCGTCGCTCTGCCGGGCTGAGCTACTAAGGCCCTGTGTTTGTTCCTTTAAGACTGAGGTCGATTTAAAAAGATTTTCGTATTCGTCATCCAATGCAAACCAAATGAAACAAAAGCAGACCTGCGCCCTCCTCTCCTGCCGCTTGCCGAAGCCCAAAACTTGAACCGCGCCCCGCCTGCTTTGCGCCTGTTGCTAGCCGCCCCGGACGGCGCAGGAGTCGCTTCCGGAACCCGCCCATTTCGACTATCGACGTGAAAACGCCCCTGATGCCACGCCATCCATCATCCGGATCGTCCCCGCACCATGCGCCACTGCTCCGGAAGGGCGTCTATCGTCGAAGGCAACTCTTATAAGAGATGCAAAAATCGTAAACACAGCATCAGGAGGCGCCGCGTATCCCAGGCGATCCCCCAGCAGATGGGGGCATTCGAAGAGGCGATCAAGTGACCATCATGGGGGGCCGCAGGGCGCCCCCTCTTTTCTCCCTCAATCAGAAGAATTAAAATAGACGCTTGCGGTAAAAAAACTGCGTTGCCGGGGTGGCTCAGCCTGGCTAGAGCGCCGGACTCATAATCCGACACAGTGGACAAGGCGCTCTCCGATGAGACATCCGGAAATCGCGGGTTCGAATCCCGCCCCCGGCACTACCTTGTCCTTTCCGCAAGCGCTCTTTTTGCATGCGCTTCGAGCTACTTCTTGTCGAGTCTCTTCACGCCCTTCTCGTCGCCAAGGTATGCCGCATGCGCGACGTTCACGAAGAGCCCGACCTCGACGATGCCGGGTATCCGCTTGAGCTCGCACTCGAGCGCTCTCGCGTCCTTTATCGCCTTGAATTTGGCGTCTACGATGAAGTTGCCGTTGTCGGAGACGCACGGGCCGTCCTTTCTGTCCCCGCCGTCCCTCAGCTTCGGCTCCCCTCCAAGCAGCCCAATCCTCTTCATCGCCGTCTTGCGCGCTATCGGCATTACCTCAATTGGCAGTGCGAACTTCGCCCCGAGAACCTCGACATACTTCGACGCATCCGCGATCACAACGAACCTCTTGGCCGCAGAGTCGACTATCTTCTCCCTCGTGAGCGCGGCTCCGCCTCCCTTTATCAGGTTGAGGTCTCTGTCGACCTCATCCGTCCCGTCGACGGCAAGATCGAGCACCGGGTGCTCGTCAAGCGTCGTGAGGGGGATACCCGCCTCGGTCGCAAGGTACGCCGACTGGTACGATGTCGGAACCCCAATAATCTTCAGCTTCTCCTTGGCAATCTTCTTCCCAAGCATTTCTATGAAAAATGCTACAGTGGATCCGGTCCCTATCCCGATGACCATGCCGTCCTTCACTTCTGACAGCGCCGCCTCGGCGGCCTTGATCTTTCCAGCAGATACCATTAGATTGACGCTCCAGCAATATCTTAGAGTACGAGAAGTATTTAGTGTTTGATGCTAAAAAAAAGAAAAAAAGGAGCTTTCGCCTCTTAATCTATATTCATCTTCTTGGCTAGCTTCACGATCATGAAGATCACGAACGCAACTACGATGAAAGTGATCAGGTTGACCAGGAAGTCACCAACAAGGAAGTTCTGGTTCCCTACTGTAACTATGAGCGTTGCCAAATCAGACATGCCGGGTATTACTAGGCCAATCAAAGGCATTATGAATGCCTTAACAAGCGACTGAACCAGGTTGCCCAGGTAGAGGCCTATAATGAATGCAACTGCTAAGCCAAGGACCTTGTAATTTTTGAGGAATTCCTTGAACTCTTCCATGAGGTTCTTTGGCTTCGGCGCTGGTGCTGCTGGCGGTGCTGGCTTGGGCTCCAATAACTTGCGAATCTGCTTAAGCTCGTCCACTATTTCGTCATTTGCCATTATATTCACCTTATTAACGATGTATTTTTTTGGGCAACTAATATCTTTTTTCATTCATATTACGCACCGAATCATTATGAAGTAATAACAAATCTACATTTTTTCACTTATTTTGTTAAATGTAATGACGGTCTAACCCCAATTCTTTTTTCTAAACCGGTTTGATTTACCATCCCTGCGGTTCCTCTATAACTGCTGGCAACACTTAAAATCAAGTTCCTTTCAAACAACCATTCATCACTTTAATAGTGCAATAACATAAATGTAGGGTGAAGGTCGAAACCAATGAAAAAAGAAGACCTGTCATTTCTCGAGAAAAAAGCAATGGTGCTTGGCGCCGCCGAAGCCAAGATAATCCCCGCTTCCGATGTGGTTGTGGAAGACCGTGTCGTTCTTAAATGCAAGACCGGGTGCGACGATTACGGCTCGAAGCTGTGCTGCCCTCCCTACGCGCCATCGGTTGACGAATTCAGGAAGATGCTCAAGGACTACAAGTTCGCCCTATTCCTCAAGTTCAAGTCTGAAGTAAAGGCAGACGACGAGGTCACATTGAACCTCATGCGGCACGTGTATGACCCCGATATTAAAGGCGCAAAGAAGGAGCATGCACTGAAATTTTACGCGGAGTGGGCAGATGAGGCGAAGAGAATCCTTTTGCTCGTGCTCGAATTGGAGAAGGCCGCATTCAACAGTGGCTATCCGTTCGCGGTCGCCTTCACGGCAGGCTCCTGCATCCTCTGCACCAAGTGCAACATGGAAGCTCATATATGCACGCATCCGACGATGATGCGCTTTCCGGAGCACGCTGTAGGCATCAACATGCTGAAGACCGCAGAGAGGGCGGGCAGCCCGATTAAGTTCCCTGTAAGAGGGAAACTGGAGCCGACCGGGATCGTCCTAATCGACTGAGCCCTCCGGTCCCGTCAGGGTCCTCCCCTGTGCAAAGCATCTTTTGCACAAGGGCAACCTTGCAAAAACAGTTTTTTTAGACCAGAAGTTCATTTCAGGTCTCCGCTCCCGCCTCACTGTGGCTGGAAGAATGCAGAGGCGCCCATTATCCCAAGGTAAAGCAGCGCAACGATTACCGCAGACCAAAATAAGACTCCGGCTGTAAACCATGCAAAAAGCTTGTAGCGGGGCGCGCCAAGCGCAACGCCGATTGCAGCGGCCAGAGGTGCACCCGGGAAGAGCGGACCGATCAAACCAATCCCCTTAATTCCGTATTTCTCCCAGATGCGTCGCGCCCGTCCGTAGCGCCCACTCACAGTGTTTTTCCCATATCGGTTAAGGACTGATGCCCTTACTCTCTCACCGAGGAACACAATCGATGCTATTCCCACAATTGAGCCCAAAGATGCAGCAAGAAAGATCTCAATTGGATGGAGCCCCAGCGCAAAGCCGACGGGGATGCTCAATAAGAGCTTGGCGGCTCCGATGCAGAAGATAATGGCGCAGGCAAGGGTGTCCATCTGAAGCAACCCTTGGGAACGTCTGGATGCAGAGCGTAATGAACCTTGTTGATAAAAAGACCGCTGAATGAGTTCGCTCGTAGATGAATTTGGAGCCCTAGGAGGGGTTTGAACCCCCGACCAGCGGTTTACGAAACCGTCGCTCTGCCGGGCTGAGCTACTAGGGCTTTATGCACGTGAATATTCTGTATAGAGATAAATTCTTTTCCCAAACCTGCCAAGACGCGCATGCGTGTCACTTCACAATGCGACAAGCCGCTCTGGCTGACCCATGGTGGCGATCGACCCTTGTTGCATCAGTAATATTATTCGGATGCGCTGACATACTATATGTTTAGGCGCCTGTGCGCCACAGTTTATCATCTGGAGGGACAAGCGTGAGCAACAAGGGTGACATCAAGACCGCCTCGCTGGGCGAGAGGGGGATAATTGACCTGATATGGTCTGAGCTTGGGGCTCATGGTGCAATCCTGCCCAAATCCCCGCTCCCTCACCCTGATGACGCTGCAGCCATCCCAATTGGACAAGGGCGCTTTCTTATTCTGAAGACCGACATGTTCGTTAAACGTACCGATGCCCCAAAGGGAATGCGCTATAGAGCCATGGGGTGGAAGAGCATTACCATGAGCGTCAGCGACATGGCGGCGAAGGGGGCCAAGCCCGCGGCCGCAATGGTCGCCCTCGGCGTCCCGAAGGGGCAGAGCATCGCCTCCCTGAGGCTCTTCTTCAGGGGCATCTCCGACGCATCCCGCCATTACGGAATCCCGGTCTTGGGCGGCGATGTTGGCGAAGCCAGAGACCTGTGCGCCTCCATCTTTCTTACCGGATTTGCAAATTCGCCAATCGCGCGGAGCGGCGCAAAGCCCGGCGACATCCTCGCCGTGACGGGCGAATTCGGAAGCACGGGCGCTGCTTACAAGCTGCTCCTCGGCGGGATGCCCGCGCCGCTGCCGATTAGGGGGCCATTATGCCGGAGCGTCTTCAACCCGATCGCGCGTCTTCGCGAAGGGCTCGCGCTAGCGGATTCAGGCTGCCTCTCATCGAGCATGGACTCGAGCGATGGCCTCGCGTTCACGCTGCACTCGCTCTCGAAATCAAGCGGGTGTGGCTTCGCAGTCTCCTCGCTTCCAATATCAAAACCTGCCCTCGAGTTCGCTCGTCTGCATAATCTCAATCCTGATGAATTGGCCTTATTCGGTGGCGAGGAGTACGAGCTCGTGGTCACCATACCTGCTGAACGCTGGGGCACTGCCGTTGCGGCAGCCGAGAGGGTCGGAGGGCGCCTCATCCGGATTGGCGTAGCCACCTCCGGAATGGGGGTCCGGCTCGCTTCAGGCGGAGTGACCAGAGCTATACCTGAAAGAGGGTATGAGCATCTGAGGTAGCAGGGTGAATGCGCGATGCGGGTCCTCATAATCGACGGATACACGGACGAGCCGGCGGGGTTGGGCGTTCCACCTTACATCGATGTGTACCCCCGTTACATAGCCGGGGCTGTCTGGTCTGCAGACCCGTATGCCGACGTGATATACATGACCATCGATGACGCGCGGCAGCAGGTCGACAAGCTTAAGGCCATATCGGGAGGGTGCGACCTCTCGATCCTGATCGCGGGCGTTACTGTCCCAGGAAAGTACCTCAGCGGTGCGCCGGCAACCATCAATGATGCCTTGGCGCTCTCGAAAACAATCGCTTCAAAACGCAGCGCCATATGCGGTCCCGCCGTCCGGTTCGGGTTCGGGGCTGGGGGCGGCAGGAAGGGAGCGCCGGCATACGACCTAGAATCGATTTACAGCATGGTCATAAAGGGTGACCCCGAGACGGTCGTATACAGCCTGATCAAGGACAACTTCAACGAATGGATTGACCTCGACGCAGTCAGGGAGTATGAGGACGACGTCAACGGGTTCGCAGAGCGCGGTGCCCGGATAGTGCAGCAGCACCCGCTCTTCCCTAGCGGCCTGATTTGCGAGATCGAAACTTACCGGGGGTGTGCGCGCTCCCTGGTCGGAGGTTGCTCCTTCTGCACCGAGCCGCTCCACGGGCCGCCGGACTACAGGTCTATCGAAGGCATCGTTTTGGAGGCGACGGCACTCGGGTCCTTGGGCGTCCAACACATGCGGCTGGGAAGGCAACCCGACATACTCACATACTCCTCCAAGGACGAGGGGCTGTCGAACCCTGCTCCAGACCCCGACGCCATACACCAGCTCTTCAAATCGATAAGGGCATGCGCGCCGTCGCTCAAGGTGCTGCACATCGACAACGTAAATCCGCTTACCGTAAGCACTTACCCTGAGCTCTCCGCGGAGGCGCTCAGGCATATAGTTGAATACCACACCCCGGGTGATGTCGCGGCGCTTGGCATCGAGTCCTTCGACGAGGAGGTCGTCAGGCGAAATAACCTGAAGGTGTATCCTGAAGAGGCCATCGCCGCCATAAAAATCATAAACAAGGTCGGCGCCACGAGAGGAGAAAACGGCATGCCGCACCTCCTGCCCGGCGTCAACCTTGTCTACGGCCTGATAGGGGAGACCGCCGAGACCTTCGAGGCAAACATCTCATGCATGAAGGACATCCTCTCGATGGGGCTTATGGTCCGAAGGATAAACATGCGCCAGGTCATGGCTTTGCCCTCGACTCGTATGGAAGCCGTGGGGAACTCCCTAGCAAAGAAGCACCACCCGCTCTTCGTGAAGCACAAGGAGCAGATGCGCAGGGAGGTAGACTCGCCCATGCTCGCGCGAGTTCTGCCGCCCTACACAGTGATGAAGGGCGTCAGGGCGGAACTTATCCAGGGGAATGTGACCTGGGCTAGGCAGATCGGCTCATACCCGATACTCGTTGGCATCCCCGGGAAGATTCCTCTAGGCTCTTCTACCGACGTCATAGTGCTCTCCCACGGGCCCCGCTCCGTCAGCGCTATCCCTTCGCCAATCATGATTAACCGGGTAAGTATGAAGGAGCTGGAGTCGATGCCGGCTTTCGGACGGAAACGGGCAGCCCAGGTAATACGCGCGCGGCCATTCAGGAGCATCGATGAACTGCGTGCCGCTGTTGACGATCCGCGCATTCTCGAGCACCTCCTTCCTCACATCAGCCTCTCCTAACCCTGCTACACAACATTTTAATCGCTAACCCGTCACCTTTCAACTATGGAAATTAAAAAGATCCTCGTTCCAGTCGACGGGTCACCATACATGGTTAACGAGATAGAGCATGCGAGCTCGCTCTCGAGGCTCTTCGGGGCTAGCCTGACCCTCCTGCATATTGTCGCCATGCCTGTCTCCTCCGACGTGAGCGGAATGCCTCAGGCGCACCGACCAATGGAAGAAGCCGGGACACGGATACTTCAGGACGCAAAGGCAATTGCTGAGAAGTGCGGCACCAATCCATCGACCAAGACCGACTTCTCCGTCGGCAACCCCGGAATGCGCATCGTGAAGATCGCGCAGGAGATGGGTGCTGACCTTATAGTGATCGGCGCAAAAGGCCAGAGCAAGTTGCGGGAGCTCCTCATGGGGAGCGTGGCAAACACTGTGGTCAACAACGCGCACTGCCTAGTGCTCGTCGTCCGCAACTGCTGACAAATCCGGTAAGACGCCCTCGCGCTAATCATAAATATCCAGTGTGCCCTCTACTACGTCATGGAAATCTTCCAGGCAGTAATCCTGGCAATACTGCAAGGGATCTCAGAGTGGCTGCCCATCTCAAGCTCGGGCCATCTGCTGATAGCGCAGAGCATCATGGGCATCTCTGTGCCTGTCTCCTTCGATATATTGCTGCATGTTGGCACTCTAGCTGCAGTCTTTGCAGTATTCTGGAAGGACCTGCTTGGGATAATCTCTGCAGTGCTCAGATTCAGGCGGAGTGACCCGCTATTCAAGATTGGGATGTTTCTAATATTGGGGAGCATCCCGACCGCGCTAATAGGCTTGGCAATAAGCGCTGCAGAGTCCTACTTCCTCTCACTCGTGTCTGTCGGAGCCGGGCTCATAATCACCTCGCTGCTGCTCTTTGCCTCACGCATAACCAAAGGGGCGAAGAACCTCAGCCCGAAGCGGGCGCTTCTTGTTGGCATTATGCAGGGCATCGCCGTGATCCCTGGAATATCCCGGAGCGGATCGACGATCTCTGCCGCACTCATCGCCGGGGTCGACAAAGCAGAGGCGTTCAGGTACTCGATGCTGCTCTCGATTCCCGCGATACTGGGCGCGCTTCTGCTCAAGGTGGGGGAGATATCCTCCTCCGGGCTGGAGGTTCAGTCTATAGCTGGCATGGCCATTTCTGCCGTGGTCGGCTACGCCGCAATAATGCTGCTGAAGAGGGTCTTAATATCAGGCAAATTCCATCTCTTCGGCATCTACTGCCTTGTAGCCGGCGTGTGCGTACTGCTCTTCTCGCTCATATGAGCGGGGGCGCTTCCTGATTTTGCATTATTTTGCTAAAAGTTCGGGAGGCTTGGGGCCAAAAAAGAAAAAAAAGGGCTAGACGCCATTACTTCCTTTGCGCGTCCCAGATCGCCTTGACGTTGTCGACCGGAGACCCTATCGGAAGGTCGCACCCGGCGCCAAGCGCATACCCCTTCTTCCCCGCCTTGGCTATGCACTCCTTTCCCTCCGCGACGATGACATCCGGGGTCTTCAATAGAATATTGGTCGTGCTGATATTCCCCATTATCGGGACCTTGTTGCTCAAGACATGCATGGCATTGGCGAGGTCGACTTTCGTATCGACGCTCATCAGGTCAGGCGCTATATCCTGTATTATGTCAAGCCTATCTGATGTGTTGCCGCAGATGTGCAAGAATGCCTTCAAACCCATCTCCTTCGTCTTCTGGACTAACGCTTTCGTGTAAGGCGCGGCGAAGTTTCTAAAGTGCCGCGGGGATATCAGGTCCGCAGACCCCGTCGGGTCGCACCAGCATATGGCATCTACGCCAGTCTCCTTCGCCAGCTTTGCATACTCCAGCAACACGCTAGATGAGTATTGGAGCAGCTTGTGCACCAGCTGAGGCTTCTTCAGGATATCAAGCATCATCGCCTCGACCCCCCTCAGTTCGCCCGCCATTGTGAATGGGAGCGCCAGGGTCGCATAGGTGTAGTACTCCTTCCCGTACCTGCTGACAAGCCGCTTTGCAACACCGAAGTCACTGACCGACCTCATATGGTCGAGAATATTTGGCATCTTCAGCTTCTCGACGTCGTCAATTGTCTTCACGATCCTCTCCATAGTGATTGGGTTGCCGTCATCTGGAAACTGCACCTTGCACCCGCACGCCTCGACCGGCGCAAGCCAGTCCCACAGGACCTCGAACGCGTCCCAAGGCGCCTTCTCTAGCATCCTTATCTGCGCATCCTCTCCCTTGAGAGGATTCGAGAATGTCTCTGAGACCTTATAGCCCGCTGCCATAAGCGCCCAAAAACCTTGGAATGGCGGTATGACCGGAACGTAGTCGGGCTCCTCAAATCTTAGAGCCGCTTCAACTCTTTGCCTCGAGTTCATAAAATCACCGTTTCAACTTATACTACTAAAAGCTCCTTAATAAAAAAAAGTAAAAAAAGGGTTGATTGGGCTTAGATGGCCCTTTCCACCATCTCAACGACATCGAGGACAGAAATCTTCGACGCCATTTCCTTCGCAGAGTCGTCAAGGTTTCTCTGGCAGAACGGGCACGCAGACGCAAGGACCTTGGCACCGGTCTCGCAGGCTTCCTTCACCCGCTCCTCTCCGGTGAACATTGCAAAGTCGGCGAATGCAGACTTCGCGCCGCCACCTGAGCCGCAGCACCACGCAACATTCTTGGTCCTGCCCATCTCCGTCAGCTCAACGCCCGGAATTGCCCTGAGCAGCTCCCTTGGCGCCTCATATATCGCCTTCTCGCCGAGGTTCCTTCCCATGTGGCACGGGTCGTGGTAGGTGACCTTTGTGTCATTCCTCTTGCTGAACTTCAACTTGCCCTGCTTCATTAGGTCAGCAAGGAGCTGGGTCGTGTGCACGATCTTGAGGTCGTGCTCGATACCAAGTGCGCCTCCGTAGCTGTCCTTCGCGTAGTCATGAGACCACACCTTGAAGCATCCCGGGCACGAGGTGACAACCATCTTTGCCCCTGTTGCCTTGATCGCATTTATGTTATGCATTGCCAGATCCTTTACCTGGTCCCACTGGCCTGTCCTCAGCAATGGGGAGCCGCAGCACGCCTCGTCAGCAAGGACTGTAAACTTCAGCCCGAGCTTCTGGAATATCTTCACGGTGGCTATTGCTATGTTCTTCTGCCTGTAGGATGAGGTGCACCCAACGAAGAAGACAAAGTCCGGAGCGCTCGACAAAGCCGACTCTCCTATTGACTCTTTTAGCCATGCCGTCCGACTTGCCGCTTCCTCTCCAAACGGATTCTTCTTTGCCCTTATGCTGTCTGCAATCCTCTTGTGCGCAGCCGGGCCCAATCCGTTCTTCACGGCGTCCGCTCTGACCGCCTCGAGGAGCGGCAATGCGAGCTCGAAGATCGGGCGCTTCCCGTCCACTTCAAGAACGTAGCATTGCTCAGAGCAGTTGCCACAGAGCGTGCATTCGAAGAATGGGTTTGCTATCTCTTTTGACCACTTCAGCCTTCCGTTAAGCAGGCCCATAGCAAGTTGCATCTTCCCGCTCAGGTAGTATGGATCGAACAGTTTCCACTCGCCGCTGGGGCAGACTCTGTCCAAGTTCTTGGACTGGTAATATGTTCTGCACGTTCCGCAGTGAATGCACTGCTCGGGTACATTGCTCTCCCTGAGTTTCGCTTCAATATGCTTCATAGATTCTGGGTATTTCATTGTTGCAGCCTCCTAAAGGTCCGCCTGCCCCGGATTCATTATCCCGTTGGGGTCGATTCTTCTCTTGATTGTCCGTACGAGGTCCATAGCTGCAGGGTTCGTCCTCTCCCAGTTCATCCTGGCGAAGAGTGGCGGTGCCTTGTAGAGGATTGTCCCATTGTCGCGCATGGTCTGGGCTATATCCTTCAAGCACGCCCTGTGCCTCTCCACGAGCTCTGGGGAGTCGTCCTTGCTGCCGAATATGTTGTACCTGATTATGCCCTCGTGGCCGTGGTCCATGAACCTGTTATATGCCTGTATGGGCTGGCCCTCTGCCGTATAGCCCCACTTGTCATATACCTTCTCTACAGCCCTGTATATCTTGGCATTCATGGATGGCGGACAGAACCCTCCTACCCATTGCGCCCTCCCGCCCCTTGCTCCGCTGATGTCGTTCGAGAGCTGCATTGGTAGGTTCTTGAAGAACTTGATCTGGTCACCCTTGGTAAAGGTCTTTATGCCATCCTCGAAGAGCGTTAATACTGCCCCTCCCTGCTTTACCAGGTCCTGGATCAGTTCGATCTTGGCTTCCATCTCCTTTGCCGTATTGCCGCTGAGGGCGATCCAAGAGCTTAGCTCTGCCTCCCCTTTTCTCAGGCTTTCCTTGAATGGGAGTTTCTCGCCAGCCTCGACCCTTCCCCAACCCCAGTTGTTGGAAGCGATGTCGTCGACAACGCCGGTCCTTGCGCACATGCGCTGGACCTTGAAACCGCGCTCGACCGTATCCGCGTCCATGAAATAATCTGTCCTGTAAGGTCTCTTGGGGAATAGCTTGATCCCTGCCTTGGTGACCACGCCGCTCGTCCCTGTCCATCCTATGAAGAGGCCGTTAAAGCCATAGTCGGGAAGGGCTGAATGGTGGCTCCAGTAAGGCGATGCCATCCTCGAACCTGTGTTGATAACTTCGCCTGTCGGGAGGACCGCCTCGAACGCGTTAATGAAGAAGCTTGCGTCGCCGTAAGCCATAGAAAGGTCGGTCATTCCGTACAGCAGTGACGATGCCACATACCCGCACGACGGGGGCGCGAATGTGACCGGCACCCTGTATTCGGGGTGATGCTTGTTCATGTAGCCGACGACATCGGCAGAGGTTGCTCCTCCCTCAACCACAAAGTAGAGGTCGTCTTCGTTGACCTCAAGGATCCTGTTCATCCTCTTCAGGTCAAGCACGATGCCACCGACAAGCGGGGTGCACAAAGCGCCGATGCTGAGGTTTGAAGCCCATGGGATGACGGGGATTTTGTTGAGATTTGCCAAGCGCATGATTGCTTGGACCTCTTCCGTCGTTCGCGGCATAACCACATAATCTGCCTTTCCCGGCGCCTGGAATGTAAGGAAGTCTTCTGAATAAGTGTAAAGAACATCCTCGCTTATACTCGCGTTGCGCGAGCCCACAATTGCGGCCAGGTGCTCATAGACCCTTGGGTCTGACTTGGTTTGATTTCTTTCTGCTTCTACCATAACTGCACCTAACTCATAAGCGGCTAAAATCTTATAAAAAGATTGTTGTACGAACTTTCAATAATTGTGCGCAATGCCTGATTTGCCTATAATCTGTTCGTTTTTGCCGTGAAAAAATAAAAATATTATAATACGATGCTGTCAGCCACCAATAACCGGCAATAAAATATCTATCCTATCCGACTCGGATATGAACGTCTTCAAGCCATCAATGAACATGCAATGCCTCCCGTTGATGAGAATTCCCAAGTCGGTCCGAAGATTGCCCTCAGATAGTATCAATGCTGCTAGCCCTGGCTGGAGTTCGATAGCTCTCCTCAACAAGCTCTCAAGGCTGCCATTCCAATCTTCAAGCTCTATCGCCTTGAGCTCCTCCGGCACCCTCTGACCGTGCATCTTTATCATGGGCATTCTCTTTCCCCTGTTACTTCAGCCCCAGCCTCTTAAGCGTCTTCTTTGTAGGGGTCCCATCCTTGCCCCAGCCTCTAAGCTCATAATAGTTGTCTAGCAGCTTATCGAAGTCATCTTTCGTTATCTTCCACTTGGTGTCGTTCCGATCCTGATACATCCGCTCCGGCAGGTAGTCATCCTTCCTCGAGACCCCCTCCCTGACGCTGAACATCCTTGTGAGGTTGTAAATCCTCTCCCCTGCCTCGATGAACTGCTCCTTGCTCATCGATATGCCCACAGTCTTGAGCATCCTTAAGCACAGGTTCACCCAGTCCTCAGGGTCGCCTGTCGTGTTTGAAGGTATGTTGTCGCACGATATGAGCGTCCAGAGCGCCGCATTCCTGTCCTGCAAGTACTTCGTCAGGTTAGCCTTGCCCCTGATTGTGAACGGCTCTTTCAGCTCGGCGGTTATGGTCCATGCCCTCAGGTGATCTGCGCCCCTGTCTGCAGTGGCATAGGCTAGCGCCATACCGACGACCCCCCTCGGGTCGTAGCCGGGGAACTCGAGCCCTTTGATCTGCATGGCCATGCCGCTCCCACCGACCCTATTGGACGCCTCCCGAACCCCCTCTGCCAAAATGTCCGCTGAGCCCTCCCTCTTCGATATCCTCCTGAGCAGGGCTGTATGGCTATCGATGTCCCCGAACCTGACGCCGAAATCGAAGATGCCTGATTCCGTGCACTCCATCGCAAATGCCGCGACAACCCCCGCGCTCATGGTGTCTAACCCGAGCTCGTTGCAGAGCCTGCAGAGGCGAGTGACCTTGCCAAGGTCGATATGGTCGCAATTAAAACCGTTAAGCGCCACCGTTTCATACTCAAGCCTGTCTACCTCGTCATCGCCGACCTTCACGTGCACGCCGCACATCAGGGGACAGAGCGGGCATGTGTGGTGCTTAATCGTGAATTTCTTGATCTCCGGGATGGCTAGCTTCTCCCAACCTTCTGCGCACCCCTCGCTGAAGTTATGCACAGGGAGCACCTTTGCCCCCGCGCACATCTCGACCGCTGGCAGGTTCCCTCCGAGGTCTATCCCCTTTATCACGAATGTCCTCAGGTAGTTGAACGCCTCAAGGTACATCTTGGGCACTTCCTGGGCACTCTCCAGGGGGATCAGCTCCCGGTCCTTAAGGCCTCCCCTGATGGCTATCGCGTAAATGTTCTTCGCGCCCATAATGGCTCCCAAGCCGCCCCTCCCTATCACGCCGGCCCGGCTTGGCCCCGTCATGTCGTTCATTATGCAGGCGTACTTGACCTTGTTCCTGCCCGCCTCCCCGATCACCATGGCGGAGAACGGTTTAAGGTGTTCGCAGAGTTCATAGGCGTTCTTGCTGCCAAATGCCTCTGTTCCCTCGAATGTTATCGTACCCCCGTCGATCTTGAGGTAAACGGGCTTCTCGGACTTGCCTTCCACTATCATGCCTATGTAACCTGTCTTGGCAAGCTCTTGTCCGAACCTGCCTCCTGAGTAAGCATCGCACCATATGCCCGTCGCGGGTGACTTCGAAGCGACTGTGTACCTTGTGAATCCGGGATAGATCCCTGTCAGAATCCCGTTGAATATGAAGAGCTTGTTCTCCGGGGCGAGCGGATCGACGCCTTTGGGCAGCTCCTTGTAAGCGTAATGGGCTGCTAATCCCTTACCACCTATGTACTTCCTGATTATCTCATCAGGAATGGCTTCTGCCTTAAATGACCGCTTCTCTAGATTCACCCTAAGAAGTGACTTGTGTAAATGAACCGCCAAAAAATTACACCGACAAATCTTCTGCTACGCTTTATTATATTTCATTTTCTATGAGCGAATCAGGATTCTTACACGCCGCCATTTGATTAAGTGTCATTTCCTAAACGAGTTACATCGTCGTTATGAAATTGTTTGATAGATTATTATGAAAAATTTGGGAATTGTTATATATATATCGTTAACAACGTGGTATAAGGTGAAACAATGGACAGTAATTCTTCAGCACAAACCAGTGCGCAACAACCTGGTTTAAGAAAAGCAATGCGGCTTTCAGTTCTCTGGGCGCTCGCTAGCGCAACTATCCTAGGGCCATGGCTCATTATGGCCAACTGGTGGTTCTCGCTTACTGGGCCATCTCTATCCCTTGCCTTCCTTGTTACCATGCTACTCATGATTCCTGTGGCATTCGTCTACTCTGAGCTCACATCCATGATGCCCTATGCCGGTGGATCATATAATTTCATCGGACACGCCTTCGGTTCCATGGTTTCGTTTGTATTCATGTGGTCCCAAACGATTTCCTATTACGCGGTGACGACCTTCAATATACTTGCAACTATTTGGATACTTCAGTATATGGGGATTGTTCCTCCCTCGCAGGAGGCACTCATCCTTGCAGGGTTGGGCTTCGCGCTATTCTACGCTGTACTCAACTGGTTCAAGGTAGAGCTGAGTGCATCCATCCAGTTCTTCCTCTTCTGGCTTCTCTTCATTACCGGCATCGTATGGAATGGGCTCGATCTCTTCCTCAAGCCTACATTCTCCACCGCATATTTCGCCGATTTGTTCCCCTTTGGCATGGGCGGCTTCATGGTAGCTGCCGGATCAATGGTCACTATGTACTTCGGCTTTGAAGTCGTAGCGCACATGTCTGAAGAGGCAAACTATCCTGCGAAGAAGATGGCAATACCTGTGATAGGTTCGATTATTACCGCTGCTTCGGTTTACATAGTCACTCTCACAGCAATGGCAGGCTCCGCTCCGTTGGAATACCTAGTCAATACGGCAAACATGCCCGCGGAAATTGTATTGTTCCTTGGCGGCGGATCGACTTGGGCTTCTATAGGCTGGTGGGGTATAGTGTTGGGCGGTATGGCTTGCGCCCTCACATGCGTTGATGGATTCGAGTTAGCTCTCAGCAGGCTCTTCTATTCGCTTGGGCAAGCAAACCTGTTCCCCAAAATATTTGAAAAGCTCAACAGCCACCAAATACCAGGAGTCGCAGTCATCGCAGTCTTACTTGGACTCATCCCCCTCATCGTCTTCTCGGGCACATCGTGGATCTCGACACTCTTCATCATAATGGGCATCACAATAGCCATAGTATATGTTGGCGCATGCCTGTCTTTCATACAACTCAGGCGTATACACCCTGAATGGAAGCGCCCGTTCAAGGCTCCAGGGGGCATACTGATGGGCATATTAGGTCTCGTCGGCTCTGGATTCTGCGTGGCTGCAACTGCTTACGCACTCACACCCGTAGCAGCGGGTGGCGGTAACTTAAGTGAATCCTTGGGTGGCTGGGATGGTTGGATCCTGACCATAGGCTATATGATCTTCGGTGTAGTCGTGTACTTCTTAATGCAAAGCTATCGGAAGAGTAGGAAGCTCGAAACTAAGCTGTGCCCCGCACCCGAGTGCATCACTGCAGAATTTAAACACAAGTCCGAACCCATGAAATCCTAGTAGTGCATAACCAACAACTTCCCCTTTTTTCTTTTTTTACTCTTCTCAATTTCAAGAAAATAAGGCTGAATCATTTAGCGTCACAAAGATACGTTCAACGTGAACATCGATAATGACCGCTGCTGTGAAAATCCATTTTGAACAAAATAAGTGGCGGGTCTGAAGGTATCTGCTCTTAATTAGGTGCAAGTACTGCTTCAGAATATTCTCAAAGGTAATGACAGTATTTTCGGAGTGATATCGATCTAAATGGAGTAAGATTATGCTTGATTGACAAATATTCTATAGTGGACAAATACTGGAAGATTAAGATCATTTTCCGCAGTAGCCCTGCCAATTGCGTTCAATCAGTATTTCCGCAGCTTCCTTAACCATGTTCGGGTCATAGACGACTGGAGCTAATGACATGTGAGCAGGCTGAACGGCTGCGACTCCTGGGTAAGACGCGACTGTTCTAAGCAACTCTATAACGGCTTCTTTGTTAGGGATAAAACCGTTGTCTTTAGCACCGTAAAGAAAGAGGTCTTCTGTAGCCAAGGTTATTTTTCCATTGCCTTCTTTAACGTTGACCGCTACTTCTTGCATGATTCTGTCGAGCGGAATGTTTCTTATTTGCTACATTGTGGGTGTGCAGAACTGGCAGTTTCGACCACAGCCTCTGGATATCTCTACACATCCATGGAGCGATGGATGTTTAATCAAGGGTATTTCTTCAATGGTTGGACTTGTGTTGCTGTGAACTACCTGAGGAATCTTTTCGCCCTTCGTTGCCTTAGCGAAAAGGTCAGCCACTATTTTTTCGCTTTCACCTATTACCACGCAATCAAGCCCATAAAAGCGCATTATGTTTTTGCATTCCAGTTGCCATGCACCTGCACCCCCAACTATTACCGTTGGTTTGCACCTGCGAAAACTTGGGTGGCTCATTAACGTCCTGAACTCTATGGCGTTCATTGGTTCGCCCCCACCTATGAGTGAGGAATAGTTTTTACTGACATAACCCATCCCTAAAGGATCCATTGTTGATATGCCCACGACTTTGGTGTTGTAACCGATAAAAGCATCAAGTTGATGAGGTTGAACAACAGCTATGTCTGATTTGTCAAATCCGCCTTCTAGAAGGATAGCTTCCACTTTTCTAAGTCCGTAAGATGCATATTTCGCAGTTCCGTCAGGGTTACTCTCTATGGGTGGGTATAGATGTTTTCTCGGAATCTATGCAGGTACTGGATCCTTTGAGAAACCACCTACAAAGGCGAAGAATTGGCTGTTGAAAAAGTCGCTCATTTCTATTGCTGAAGCGGTAAGAACAACTTTGGCTCCGGGCTTGTCTGAATTTTCCTTTCTTAAGTCAATCGAAGTTAAAGATGAATTCATAGAGTCTATTCTCCATCGTCTTTCTTTTTGTTAATCAGTCGGTAGATGAAGCGAACTGGTAGCGGTGCTACGGTTATTTTTCCTTCTCGCGCGTCCTTAATCATTGCTGGCAAGTTGCATTCGTAATCTTTCTTGCATTTCTGTATTAATTTCTTGCCTTGTTTTATACCGTAAGAAAAGACTAGTTTCACGCCGTAACCTTTGCCGCCGCCTTTTGTGAAGAAGTATTCTTTGAGAAAGACTTCGCCCCAGCGCAAGTTGTGCTCCCAGCAATCTAGGAAAAGTTCTCCTTGCTTGCGGGTCATTTTGTTAACTGTGAAAGACGATGCTTTCCCTTTCAGTCCACCTTCGCTTACCATGAATAGCGGTACTATCAGGCTTTTGCAGTCTCTAAGTCTGTTTACAAGGTCGATTGTTAATTGGGTATCTTCTTCTTCCTCGCCTGGAAGTCCAATGATAAGTGTAGCTAACGGAACCCAATTGTTCTCATTTAGAATGTGGAAAGCGTCCTCGACAATTTTTGGCCATTCTTCAGGCGTGAAAGGCTTGGCTTTGCCTGCCATTAAGTTCTTTATGAGTTTGGGACTGCCTGTTTCGATTCCGCATTGGCCACTCATCCAGTCGCTGCCTTCTCCCACTTCAATTATGGCTGATAACTCCTTCAGCAGGTCTGGGGCACTGGCGACAGAGGAAAGTGCAAAGTGACTTATGGCAATAGATTTTACGCCTGGATGATGGTAAACTGTGTTGAATAGTTCTTTTACGGCGGGCTTGTTAATTTCAAACCCCTTGGCTTTGTACCTGAAGATATCTTCGGCGTGGAGTAGCGGCCTCCTGCCGAATTTGAGGTTTACATCTACCTCTTTTAGAATGCTTTCAATCGATAGGCAGCGGTAACGTTGAAGGGTTGGCACGCAAAAAGCGCAGCCGCGACCACATCCGCGGGCAATCTCAATTATGCCATCAATGGTGCCGCCTTGAATTGTTGGAATGTCGGATTCTTCAACAACTGGACCATAAATAACCTCTGGCAACTGGGCAACCAGCGCTAATTCGTTGAAAAGTGAGTTAACCGCTTTTTCGCCTTCACCTATGACAACGCAGTCTACACCCAGCTTTTTGCGTGTTTCAGCGTCCTCTAGTTGCCAAGCGCCTGCTCCTCCAACGATGATTTTGGGCTTATACTTTTGGACGGCTGGGTGGCTGAGAATTTCTTTGAATTTCATAGTCATATAGGCTTCGCCGCCGAACAATTGGGTGAACGTTGAAGTGGCTGGACCCATGCCTAGCGGGTCATTTTCTGTTATGAACAGGATTTTTGTATTTGAGCCGATGACTTTGTCAAGGTGCTCGGGATGAGCGACGACTACGTCTTCCCTGTTAAAGCCTCTTTCCAGCAATGTGGCTTCGATTTTTCTGGTTCCACATGGCGCATATTTAACAGAGCCATCCTTGTTAACTGGCACTGACGGGCAGAATAACGAGAAGTATAACTTGTCAGGAATAATTCCGTGCGGAACACATGCGCTGAACCCTAGAAATATGGCATTGTTGTATTCGCTCATAAGCGTCCTATCGGCAGTTAAAACGATTTTAAAGCCATTACTTGTCTTTTCCAAATTGTCCACCTCCCGCCTCAATTTTTAGATCGTATTCTGTTTTACAAAACATTTAAATTCCGATATATATCTATTCTGTTAGCGGGGTTCTGTAAAGTTGCCGGTTGGTTGGACCCGTTGTAAAGAATCGGTGGGCGATGAAGAATAAATGATTAGTAAAAAATGAGTAAAAATCATAATATTTAACGCTTTAATACATGTGAGCAAATACTAATGATTATGTCTGACGACGCGGGGCAGTACACTAATGTCCATATCGACACAAGTGTCTTGTTTCCTTTAATATGCGCCAGCCCTGACCCAGATCAATTTAGAGCTTGTAATAATTTGGTAAATAGATGTTGCAATGGTGTTTGTCAAACCACTATTAGCCAAGTCACTCTTGGGGAATTATTGACACAGTTGTATGAAACATATGATGAAGAAGACGGCAGACAACGTGAAAAAGACCAGTATATGATGAAAATCGTAAGTTTCTTAAATAAACACAATGTGTCAACGCCGCCTTTTCCTATTGAAGGGTTATCAATTGTTCAGAGTGTTGTAGATGTCAATTATGGCTTCCTTCAAGCAGACGCGTTTATTATTGCGCACGCATTACAGGATCGCCGATCAATAAAATTTTTAACGTTAGACGGCCCCACCATCAAATATGTTTCTCGATTAGGTGAAGTCGAAACACGATTACGAGAGGATGGTCTGCGAGAACATAATTTAGCGATTACTGGTCCTGAATATTCCACTTCAAAAAGAAGAAGAAATTATTAAGTTCGCATTAACTCTCTTTCTTTATAGATTATTTCTCGTATTTCTTTAGGATCGTATTGCGTTTTGATTTTAGATGTAATTGCTACAATTTCGTCTATATTTCTGTCTTTAATAGAATCGTGAACATCAACAGCTGTTGCGAGTATCTCTAGATATTTTTCATCTTTATCTTTAAATTTATTAATGAAGCTAGTCATACTTTGTTTTAAGATGTTTCCTTGTAAATTAGCTTTACAGATTATGTAATAATCGGTTGCTAATTCCTTGGAATAAGGTCCATGAATATGTAGGCTATATGGATAGCCTAAATCTAAATCAAATTTTTTTGCGAGAAATACTAATTTTTGTAATTTTAGT
>CAZWMA010000013.1:0-54739 GCA_964634735.1 uncultured Nitrososphaerota archaeon | reverse complement strand
TCAAGCTCTGATCGCATTCTCCGTCTGCATGATCGCAATCCGCAAAATCGAAAGCGGTCAGCAGGCGAACTCTTCCCCGCACTTTGGGCACTTGGCTTGTCCGCACTTGCCAAATGTCACCTGGTCGCATCCCCTGCATGCGAAAGTCCTCGAGTATGTAAGGCTAAATCTCATTCCGCATTTCGGGCAGGTAAGTACGCTGCTCATCGGCATCACTGCCTCAAGAGGCTGACGTAGGAGATATAAATCTGTCTGTGGTTCGTTTCAGCGGTGCTTCTGATGCCGACACCCATTATAATCAAGGCTGATGCAGACGAAGTCCTAGATATCGAGCTCGAGGAAGACTTTTTGAAGGCGAACGAGCGGATGGCCATGCTCAACAGGCGGGAGTTCGACCGCGCAGGCGCGAAGGTCATCGACTTCATGGGGTCAATTGGCTCGGGCAAGACCTCCATAATCGAGAAGCTCGTCGAGTCGCTCAAGGGCAAGTACCGCATTGGGGTCATCGCAGGCGACACCACTACGGACATCGACGCGCAGAGGATCGGCCGACACGGCGTGCCATCAATCCAGATCAACACGGGCAAGGAGTGCCACTTGGACGCCCCTCTAGTCCGGAAGGCATCAAAGAAGCTGCTCAGGGAGAGCGTCAACCTGATATTCATAGAGAACGTCGGCAATCTTATCTGCCCCGCGGAGTTTCCGCTGGGTTCACACAAGAGGGTAGTAGTTGTCAGCGTTACCGAGGGCGAGTATATGATAAAGAAGAAGCAGGACATCTTCCGGGTAGCGGAGGTCGGGGTAATCAACAAGAAGGACATGTCCATCCCCATGGGCATCGACCCCCAACTCCTCGTCGAGGACGCGCACGCCGCCAATCCGAGGATGGCAGTAGTGGTCACGAGCACTAGGACGGGCGAGGGCATCCCCGAGCTGGTCGCAGCACTCGGACTCTGATGCTATACTCCAATCTGATGGGCTACCGCAATGCCTTTTAGCTCCCCGAATCACATTATTAGGCGGCGGATGAAGTAACGATGGTCTCTTGAGCGTCGGCTGTGAGAGAGTGACAGGCGGACTGACGCCCATTTTTTTGATTGCGCTAAATGAATAAAATGCTTAGAAAATATCGGCAGCATGCGTTTTTTTGCTTCAGAAATTGCAATAAGAGATATATATTTCGGAGAGCATTTTAACGCAACTTGGATTAAGGAGGAAAAAGACATTTGCTTAAGAAAATTCTTGTTGCCAATAGGGGCGAGATAGCCCTACGTGCCATCAGGGCATGTAAAGAGATGGGCATCAGCACCGTTGCTGTCTACTCCGATGCAGACGTGAATGCCAAGTTCGTCTATTATGCGGACGAGGCAATCAACATCGGTCCTGGACCGGCAGCTCAAAGTTACCTCAAGATGGATAAGATCATTGAGGTTGCAAAAAAGACCGGAGCCGAAGGCATTCACCCTGGCTACGGATTTCTAGCTCAGAACGCAAAGTTCGTTACGATGTGTAACGACGCAGGCATCGAGTTCATCGGGCCAAAGGTAAAGGCGCAGGAGCTTTTAGGTGACAAGCTCGGCGCAAGGAGGTCCATGAAGAAGGCCGGCATCCCAATCGTTCCGGGAGCGCTTGACGCGGTCCACGACGAGAAGGACGCAATGGAAGTCGCAGATGAGGCAGGCTACCCAGTCATCGTAAAGCCAGTGGGCGGCGGTGGCGGCATAGGCATGCAGGTCTGCAAGTCCAAGGGAGAACTCATGGAAGCGATCACAAAAGCCCAGAGGCTTGCCGCATCGGCATTCTCAAGGCCAGAGGTCTACATCGAAAAGTACATCGATAGGCCGAGGCACATCGAGATCCAGATACTTGCCGACAAGCAGGGCAACTGCATCTACTTGGGCGAGAGGGAATGCTCAATCCAGAGGAGGCATCAGAAGCTCATAGAGGAGTCGCCGTCTCCGGTCATGTACCTTGACCCAACCCTCAGGAAGAGGATGGGTGAGACAGCAGTCAGGGTCGCGAAGATCGCAGGGTACGAGAACGCCGGAACATGCGAGTTCCTATACTCTGACACGCTGAAGGACTTCTGGTTCTTGGAAGTCAACAGCAGGCTCCAAGTCGAGCACCCGGTGACCGAGATGGTAACAGGCATCGACATCGTGAAGGAGCAGTATAAGGTCGCATCCGGCCTGCCGCTTACGTACAAGCAGGAGGATATCAAGGTCAACGGCCATGCAATCGAGTGCCGGATCAACGCAGAGGACCCGATGAACAACTTCATCCCATCGATCGGCTTGATCTCCAACTACATGGAGCCAGGCGGTCCGGGCATCAGGGTCGACGGCGGCATATACGCAGGCTACACAATCCCGCCATTCTACGACTCTCTCGCAGTCAAGCTCCTGACTTGGGGCAGGGACCGGAACGAGGCAATCGCGAGGATGAGCCGCGCGCTTGATGAGTTCGTAATCGAAGGCATCCAGACCGTGATCCCATTCCACAAGGTCATGATGAAGGATGAGGAGTTCATCGCTGGGCACCTGACAACCGAGTTCATCGGCGACAGGCACATACTCGACGGCGTAAAGACCCAAATCGACAAGGACGATGCTTGGAGGAAGAGCAAGGAGAACGTGCTTGCCAAGCTCGCCCCAAAAGCGACTGAAGGGGCTGCCGGCGGTCCAGTAACGGACAAGAAGACAGTAGCCCTTGCAGCAGCGATCGCTTCGTACATCCAGAGCAAGCCACAGAGGCAGCCGGTAACGAGCGGTTGGACTGTATCAGGAAGGGTCAAGAGCGCTAGGTAAAAGGTGTCACAAATGACAAAACAAAGCAAATTCCAGCTGAACATTGGGAACGCCCAATACAGCGTCAATGTCAGCGAAAAGGCATACGGCCTCTACGATGTGAAGGTCAACGATGAGAACTTCAAGATAAGCATCGCTGACCTCATGTCGCCATCAGCCCAGGCAAACACAGGCGGCGCAGGCGCAGCAGGCGCAGCAGCCAGCGGCGGCGCAGTAAAGGCGCAGATGCCAGGCACGGTCATGACCGTCAAGGTAAAGGTTGGCGACACGGTCAAGGTGGGGGACGTATTGCTTACGCTTGAGACAATGAAGATGGAGAACCCAATAAAGTCGAAGAATGCCGGCAAGGTCAAGGAAGTCAGCGTAGCTCCAGGCAAATTCGTCAATGTTGGTGACCCTCTAGTAGTGATCGAGTGAGAGTGACAAAAATGGCATTCGTACCTTTAGCAGACAAATTTAAGGAATTAGCCGATCTCAAAGAGAAGGCAAAGCTTGGCGGTGGCACAGAAGCCATCGATAGGCAGCACAAGGCGGGAAAGCTGACTGCGCGCGAGAGGCTGGAGAAGCTCCTCGACCCAGGCAGCTTTGTCGAGGTGGACCAATTCGTGGTTCACAGGTGCACCGACTTTGGCATGGAGAATAAGCGCGTCCTTGGGGACGGCGTGGTAACAGGCTCCGGCACAGTCAATGGCAGGACGGTATACGTCTACGCTCAGGACTTCACCTTCATAGGTGGCTCTCTGGGCGAGATGCAGGAGCGGAAGATCACGAAGATCCAGGACATGGCGGTCAAGACCGGTTGCCCGATAATCGCATTGAACGACTCCGGAGGCGCAAGGATCCAGGAGGGCGTCAACTCGCTTGGCGGCGGAGGAGAGATCTTCTTCAGGAACGTCATGGCTTCGGGCGTGATTCCGCAGATTGTGGCGATCATGGGGCCATGCGCAGGAATCGCAGTCTACTCCCCAGCCCTCGCCGACTTCATCTTCATGGTACGCAAGACCAGCTACATGTTCATCACTGGTCCGAAGGTGGTCAAGGCTGCAATCGGCGAGGACATCTCATCAGAGGCACTCGGCGGAGCAGACTCACACGCGAAGTTCAGCGGCAATACGCACTTTGCATGCGACAACGACGAGGACTGCATAAAGCAGATCAAGACACTCCTCAGCTACCTCCCATCTAACAACATAGACGACCCGCCAATTATGGAATGCGCAGATCCGCCGGACAGGGCAGACGAGGACCTCAACGAACTCGTTCCAGCCGATCCAAAGAAGCCATACGATGTTCACGACGTCATCGACCACATCTTCGACAAGGGATCATTCTTCGAGGTACAGGCGTCTTTCGCACCCAACGCCGTAGTAGGCTTTGCGAGGCTCAACGGTAGGAGCGTCGGCATCGTCGCAGACCAGCCGATGATCTACGCGGGATGTCTCGACATCGATTCCTCTGACAAGATCGGCAGGTTCGTAAGGACATGCGACGCGTTCAACATCCCGTTGATCACGTTCGTCGACGTCCCAGGATACCTGCCAGGCTCAAAGCAGGAGCACGGAGGCGTGATCAGGCACGGCGCGAAGATAATCTTCGCATACTGCGAGGCGACCGTCCCGAAGATCACTGTAATCTTGAGGAAAGATTACGGTGGCGGCTATATCGCAATGTGCAGCAAGCACCTTGGCGCAGATTTCGTCTTGGCATGGCCAACGGCTGAGATTGCAGTCATGGGTCCAGAAGGCGCAGTTGAGATTATCAACAGGCACGACCTGATGAAGGCAAGCACTCCTGAGGAAGTCAAGGGGATCACAGCCAAGCTCGCTGCCGAATACAGAGCCAAGTTCGCCAACCCATACATCGCAGCAAACATGGGCTACATCGACTCAGTGATTCTGCCAAAAGAGACGCGTTCAGTGCTCGCAAAGACGCTCGAGACATTGTCTACAAAGAGAGACTTGATGACCAGGCCTCCAAAGAGACACAGCAATATGCCTCTTTAATCCTCCTTTCTTTCTTTTTTATTTCTTTCATTTTACCGCAGAGCCATAAATCGAAACGCATAGGCTTTTCTGCCCTCGATTTTTCCGCAATTTTTATTTAGCCCTTAGGGGTACGACTGACGCATAAGGCGATTATCACTTGAAGAAACCACTTGAAGGCATACGCGTGATTAGCGCGACGGGCGCCCTCTTCGGGCCATACTGTGCCATGTTGCTCGGAAACATGGGTGCAGAAGTGATCAAGATCGAAAAGCCAGGGACCGGCGATATGTGCCGCGATTGGGGTCCTTTCTTCCCGGGTGTCGAAGGGCCTGACCGGAGCGCATACTATGCTGGCATCCACAGGGGCCAGAAGAGCGTTGCAATCAACCTAAAAAGCGAGAAGGCAAAGCAGCTTCTAAAGGACATGATAAAGAAGAGCGATGTCTTCATCCAGAATTTCAAGCCTGGAACTCTTGAAGAGTGGGGCTTGGGATACGAGGACCTAAAGAAGATCAACCCGAAGCTAATTTATGCTGCCGGTTCAGGATTCGGCCAATACGGCCCATACAGCAGCTGGCCAAGCTACGACATTATCGGCCAGGCAATGGGCGGTTTTATGGACATGAACGGTTGGCCAGACAAGCCACCATGCAGGGCAGGCTCGTCAATAGGCGACATCGCTTCCGGAATGTTCCTTTGCATCGGCATACTTGCCGCTCTAAGGTACCGCGACAAGACAGGCAAGGGGCAACTGGTTGATGTGGCGCAAGTGGATTCGATGTTAGCTGTATCCGAAACTGCAGCCTTGAAATATACCGTTGAGGGCAAAGTTCCAACGAGAAGCGGAGCCGCTCACCCCACAATCACCCCATTCGACATCTACCCGACGACCGACGGATGGGTATGCATCGCAGCGGGCAACGATGGGATCTTCAAGCGCTTTGCCGACTCGATTGGCATTCCTCAGCTAGTGAAGGACCCACGCTACGATACCAACCCTCACCGCAACGCAAACTACGACTCGCTCAAGCCAATCATATCTGATTGGACAAAGGGAAAGAAGAAATGGGACATTACTAACCTGCTCCACAAGAGCGATATCCCCTGCGCCCCCGTCTACAACATCAAGGAAGTAGTCGAGGATGACCACATAGCAAACCACAGGGAGATGATCGTTGAGGTCGACCAGCCGCCATACGGCAAGGTAAAGATGCTCGGCTTCCCGATCAAGTTCTCAGAGACCAAGATATTGCCAACGGAGCCAGCGCCAATGCTCGGCCAGCATACTGAGGAAGTCCTCAAGAGCCTCCTTAAATGCACAAAGGCCGACCTTGCGCAGCTGAAGAAAGAAGGCGTGTACTGAAGCGCAACCGGTCGCGAGCGATAAATACCTCGCGGCCACTATCCATTTTTTCGTGATGTTTTTTTGTCCAACCGACTCGAGGATCTTCTTGCGAACGGCTCATCCTTCTCTGGCGGGGCGCTAGCCCAAGAGCTTGGGATAAGCCGCACAGCCGTCTTCAAGCGAATTGCTGTACTCAGGCGGTCAGGTTACCTGATTGAGGCGGACCCAAACAACGGTTACCGACTCGTCCCGCGTTTCGATGGGTTGCTTCCGCTCGAAATAAGGCTCAAGAACCATTGCCGCTCTTTCGGAAGAGAGGTCAGCGTCCTAGAGTCAACGGGATCCACCCAGGTTGCGCTCAAGGAGCTCGCTGAAAGAGGCGCAGGCGAGGGCGCATTGGTGGTGGCGCTTGAGCAATCCTCTGGCAAGGGCAGGATGGGGCACCCTTGGTCTTCTCCAAAGGGAGGGCTATGGTTCAGCCTTCTGCTTAGGCCAACCTTCAGATTACCTGAGCTCTACAAGATCACCCTTCTCTTCGGGATCGCAGTGGCTCGCGCGCTTGAGCACTATGGCATATCCCCAAAACTCAAATGGCCCAACGACGTATTGGTCGAAGAGAAGAAGATATGCGGGATGCTGATGGAGACTTCCCTTGAAGCTGACAAGATCGATTATGTTGTCGTCGGCATCGGGATCAACGTAAACTTCCACACTGCCGAACTGGTCGGCGAAATCCGGACGGCGCCAACATCCATGCTTGACCTTATGGGCAAACAGGTGGACCGGGCTGGACTCCTCGCGCTCGTGCTTGCGGAATCTGAGGCTTTATATTATAGCGCAGAAGCGCAAGGCTTTTCAAGCATAATGAACGCCTGGAGGTCACTCTCGTGCACAATCGGTCGGGAAGTAAGCGTCTCATCATTCGGCCGCACAATGCGAGGTCGAGCTGTTGATATAGACGATGACGGTTCCTTGGTGGTCCTTACTGAAGGGGGAAAGAAGGAGAAGATTTACACCGGAGACGTCACGTTTGTTTAACCGATGAAGGCGATGCCTCCTCGCACGCCCCCATTTTGTCCTTGCCTGCCTTATCCAGCATCGACAGCCTCTTCCTGATCTCATCCTGCAAGTTCCGCGGCAACCCTGGAAATCCCGGATCAAGGAATCCTTTGACGAGTATCCCGATGGCTTGGTCTGGCGCTATTCCCCTTGCCATGAGATAATTGAGCTGCTCCTCTTGGAGCTTTCCAATTGCCGCTTCGTGGGACAGTTCGGTGTCAGAGTGTTCTGCGACCAGCTCTGGAATGGCTGTGATCGACGCCGTTGGGCAGAGCATCATTCCCCTGCACTCTAGGTGCCCTTTCGTATTCTTGTTCTGGCCGATAATCTGTCCCCTGTTGTAGACCTTCGAGTTCCCGGTCGCGACGACTTTGAAGACAGACTCGCCGGAGGTGCCCTCCGCCATGCACAAGATTCTATTCCCGAGGTCAATTATCGAGTCCATGCTCGCGTATACTATTGTGTTGAACTTCGCTGTGGCGCCCTTCCCGACCAGGTACGCCGTGGGATAGCTCTGTATGTCCTTCACAGGCTTTATTAGCACGTAATTCGAGACGAAGGTGCCGCCCTCCTCTATGATCGCCGAGGTCCTTGGTCTGACACATGCCTCATCTGACCAGTTGTGTATCATCGTAAATACGAGCGTCGCGTTCTTCTTGACATAAAATTCGCTGACCCCAACGTGAGCCGCCCTCCTAGTCTTCGTGTCAACGGTGCACCCATTGATTATGTTGAGCTCAGACCCCTCTTCAGCAATTATGATATTGTGCGGTGCTTGGAGCATGCCTTCGGACTCTATGAACATGCAAGCTTGCACGGGGTTTACAATCTTCGCGTTCGGTTCAGACCTAATGAAATATCCCCTGCTCTGCTTGAGCTCGGCGATGGCAGTGTACTTGTCCTGCGCGACAGATAGTGCCTTCCAGTAGTATTCCCTGAGCCACTTGTAGCGCTGGAGCGCTACATCGGTGGGCAGCATCTCGAGGCCTTTTATCTTTGAAGCGAGCTGGCTAAGGAGGACAGCGTGGTCAATCTGGAAGAAAGTCCCGCTTTTAACATCCTTTACGTCGACCCCAACTTCGAGCGATCTCCTCCTGGTTTCGTCAGTGATGCTCGGAGTTACTTTTCCGGAGTAGATGAAATCGCTCAGGTCTATGTCGTTGCCGTATGTGGCCCTCTTCGTTATAGCCTGCAAAGCTTGTGTCCTAAACTTCTCCTTCCAGCTCTCACTCATTCTTCCCGGCCTCCTTTATCAAACGCTCATACCCTGCGCTCTCAATCTTTGGCATAAGGTCCTCGTAGCTTCCTGTGAGCGCAACCTTCCCGTTGGACAGGATGTGCACTCTTGTCGGCTTCAGGTACTGCAGTATGTGCCTGTGATGGGTGATTATTATCATGGAGCAGCCGCTGCTCTCGAAGTATTCCTTCAGGCTGTTCCCTACTATCTTGAGCGAATCGATGTCAACGCCGCTGTCCGGCTCATCAAGTATCATTAGTTTTGGCTTCATCGCGAAGATCTGCGCGAGCTCCGACCTCTTCCGCTCGCCGCCGGAGAACCCGACGTTCAGCTCCCTGTTGGCATAGCTCGCTGGGTCAAGGTTCACCTTCTCCAGCATCTTCTGCGGCAGATTTACGTCATCACCGGGCTTCGGAGTCCAAGGATTCACCCCGCCCGCAAGCGAGATGATGTGGCCAAGCTTTATCCCCCTTATGGCAGGCGGGGCTTGGAATGCCAGAGCCATTCCCATCTTTGCCCTCTCATCGATCGTTTTGTTCGTTATATCCGTGCCGTCAAATGTTATCTTGCCGCTCGTTACGACGTATTGCGGGAACCCGGTTAGAGTGAGAGCTAGCGTTGTCTTTCCCGAGGCATTGTGCCCCATCAGCGCAACTATCTCCCCATGGCCAACCTTTAGGTCAAGCCCCCTGATCAGCTCCTTCCCGTCCACGCTAACATGTAATTTCTCAACCTCAAGAAGCATTATTGCCACCCCTCCCTGCACCTGAATTTGCACTCTGCACACTCTTCAGTTTTAACATTCACGCGCGCCTCGCCTACGATCCTTGATATCCCATTCCAAGCTGATTTGATGTCATCTTTGCTCCCCCCGATGACGTAGCACCTGCTGCCCTCCCCGCCCCCTATGCCGCCCGCGCCCACCGGCAGCGCCTCGCAGCCGTAGAGCATGTTTATGGCTTCCACCTCGGTAACGACCTCTCCGCTCAGGGGCATCAGGCCGACCGGCATCCCGATTGATGCCCTATAAGTCCTGTTGCCCATCTGGGAAGCTACCTCTGCTATGTTGTATGGGATCATCTTCTCAATGCTCGCAGGGATGATTACCTTGACTCCCCTTGACATCAAGACTCCTATGCTCGCCCCCATCGTCCCGCCGACAGTCGAACCAAGGTACACGCCCGCGTTTCCCCATGGATCGAGGGCATTCGCCCCCTTTATGAAGACGTCTTTGGACCCCAGTTCGTCGATCACTTCCTTCAGAGAGCGCTCTGTGAGTTTTCCATCCCTTAACACCACCTCCTTCATCCTGTCCTTGGACCTGGAGACGCATGTGCCCTTCGCGGTAATGACTCCAATTGAAAACTTGCCCTTGTCTTGAACCTTAATGCCCGTAATCTCCTCGAGCACGAAGCCGTTCGTCGTACCGAGGCATACGATCACCGTGCCCTTCTTCAAAGCCCCCCGCAACGGCTCCATGGTGGCTACCGCCTTCGCGATGAGGCGCTTGCCCTCTGACGGAGTGAGCGTCACGAATATTCTGTCCATAACAACCACACCATATAGCAACATCCAAAAAGTTATATCTTTTTGCCATGCCTTTTATCAAAGGTTACGCTCATGAGATTCAGAACGCTTTGCCTCGCTCAGATGCGCCATTGGGGTATGCAATCATGAAGACCGCTATCCTGTACTCCGGCGGGAAGGACAGCAACCTGGCCCTATTGCGACTGCTGAACGCTGGGCACGATATAGCAGTCCTGGTATCAGTAGTGCCGAAGCGGGACGACTCGTGGATGTTCCATATACCGAATATAGAATATGCCCGGATGCAGGCAGAGAGCATGGGATACCCATGGGAACGCGTCGAGGTTTCCGGCAACAAGGAGGCCGAGGTCGCAGAGCTGGAGGCTGCAATGCTCCGGATCTCTGAGGACTGGTGCGTTGAAGCCGTAGGCACTGGGGCAATAGCGAGCCGTTACCAGAAGAGCCGGGTCGAGGGCATATGCCAAAGGCTCGGGCTCGAGAGCCTCTCGCCTCTGTGGGGGCAGGACGAGGCAGGTCTTCTCAAAGAGCTCCTTGCGCTTCGCTTCGAAGTGTATTTCACATCGGTCTCGGCCGAGGGATTGACCGAGCAATGGCTGGGGCGCCGTCTAGACGATGAAAGCGTAAAGTTGCTCCTCGCCCTCAAAGCAAAGTATTCGATCAACGCATCCGGGGAGGGGGGCGAGTACGAGACATTTGTCGCAGATTCTCCACTCTTCAGGAGGCGGATAAACATAATCTCTGCCACCAGGCACTGGCACCACAACTCTGGCACGTGGGCTATCGATAAGGCTGAACTAGTGGAAAAAATATAACCTTGGCGCCCTGCACCTTGGTTCGATTGCGGTCTGGATAGCTTTTTATCTGATATGTGTCGATACTCTTAGCATAATTAGAGTAGGGTGCTCTAAATGGTCAAATTCATCTTCATAACAGGCGGCGTTTTGAGCAGCGTTGGAAAGGGCATCATGACCTCATCTATTGGAAAAATGCTTCAGGCCAGAGGATACTCCGTTTCGACCGTAAAGATTGATCCTTATGTCAACGTTGATGCTGGAACAATGAACCCGTACATGCACGGCGAGGTCTTCGTTACCGAGGATGGAGGGGAGACCGACCTGGACTTGGGTCATTATGAGCGGTTCCTAAACATCAACCTACCCAAATTTAACAACGTCACAACCGGCCAGGTTTACGCCTCCGTCATTGGCAAGGAACGCAAAGGAGAATACCTCGGGCAATGCGTTCAAATTATCCCTCACATTACCGATGAAATCAAGAACCGGATAAGGTCCGCCGCCAAAATGGCAGGCGTCGACGTGCTCCTCATTGAACTCGGGGGAACCGTCGGCGACATCGAGGGGCTCCCGTTTCTCGAGGCTGTCAGGCAATTCCGTCTTGAGGAAGGATATGAAAATACTCTCTTCGTCCACGTAGCCCTTGTGCCGATTCTCAACTCCACAAAGGAGCAGAAGAGTAAGCCTTGCCAGCACAGCATCCAGGAGATGCGCAGGATTGGTATTCAGGCTGACATAGTGGTAGCGCGCTGCCGGGATCCGCTCGAGCAGGATGTAAAGAAGAAGATATCACTATTCGGCAGCGTCCCGTACGGTGCGGTCTTCACATCCATTGACGTGGAGCACATCTACGAGCTGCCGATAAGGCTCGACGAGCAGGGTATGGGCGAGTACGTGTCAAAGCGCCTCGGGCTTGACGCAAAAACACCCGACTGGAGTGGCTGGAAGGCGATCTCCGACTCATTCTTGACTCCCAAAAAGACCGTCCGCATTGCCATGTGCGGGAAGTACACAAAGCTTGCCGACTCTTACGTAAGCATCATGGAGGCTATCCACCACTCTGCAGCGAAGGCCGGGGTGAAAGCTTCAATGGAATGGATCGAGACAACGCGGTTCGAGGAGAAGCCTTCAGAAGTTGAGCTGCTGGGCGACTATCACGGAATAATCGTCCTTCCGGGATTTGGCGCACGTGGAACCGAGGGCAAGATCAGCGCGATTAACTTCGCGAGGACCCACGGAAAGCCATTCCTGGGGATATGCTTCGGATTCCAGCTTGCGACAATCGAGTACGCCCGCAATGTGCTTGGGTTGAAGGATGCTAACACGACAGAGGTCAATCCAAACACTGAACACCCCGTCATTGACTTCCTCCCAGAGCAGAAGGCGCAGGGGATAATGGGGGGAACGATGCGCCTAGGCAGCTATAAGATACTCCTCAACGAAGGGACTCTGGCGCATAAGCTCTATGGCAAGACAGAGATATTCGAGCGCCACCGCCACAGGTATGAGGTCAACCCTGACTATTGGGAGAGGCTGCAGAAGGGTGGGCTGGTCCTCAGCGGCTGGTCTGCCGACCGCAGGCGGGTCGAATTCCTGGAGCTGCCTTCGCATCCGTATTTTGTCGGCACCCAAGCGCACCCCGAATTCAGGTCGCGACCAGGAATGCCATCGCCGCCGTATTACGGATTCATATCGGCGAGCGCTAAACTGGCATAAACCTTTTTTAAGAAAAATGCTGGGGGTCAAGACCCCCCTAAAAAATCCTTTTTACTTCAGAAGAAGCCTTACTTCCTTGATGTCGGTGCTGCAGACCTTCTTTACGCCCCTGACCCCTGGTTTGTAGGACGTCTTGACAAGGCCCGCATCCTCAAGGATTCTCATCTGTGCACTCGCGTTTGCCTTGCTCTGCTTTATAAGCTCTGCAACTTCCTGCATGTCAACTTCTTTCTGCTTTATGAAGTTAAGGATCTGTATTCTCGTAGGTGAGGATAATGCCATCGCTACTTTTGCAACGTTTTCTCCCTCAACAGCAAGAACGCCATCCACGGTCGCAATTGCTACTTCACTCATTTCAAAGCCACTCCCAAACTAATAATATGAAACGAATGAAGAATATTTATACTTTTAAACCTTTCGTCTCAATTTTTGAAGAGGTCTTATTACTTATAAAGTCAAAAAAAAGCTATTCTTATAAACTCGATAATAATATCTCTATGGTAATCTGAAATGCTATATATAAATCTTTAGATGATGAGTCATGTCCGTTTATAAGAAAATTTTAGGAATGGATAAACTGCCTTCCTATGACGGATTCTCGATCATAATCATCAACGATGGCATACCCCTAATCAGGAAAGACGCAGTTGCGATCAACGAAGTCGCCAATCTGGCGAATCAGTACGGCGTGAATGCCATCGCCATCGACAATATTTATGAGATTGGAACCGAGGGCGAGATAAGGAACTTCGCATGCCGGCTCCATAATGCCGAGCTTGTGCAGGTCACAGGCTCGCCCGCATCGGGGTTCACCTCTCTTTCTTTGATAGGCAAGATGATTGGGATGACATCGGGCGAGAAGCTGAACCCGTCAAAATCTGCCGAGGTATGCGCCATCGCCTTGGCTGCTGGCATCGGGTGCATGGTCAAGACCTTCGATCCGGAGACCCGGGTCTCAATCTCGAAGAGGCGGAAACCCGGGACCGGCGGCATGAGCGCTGGCAGGTACCAGCGGAGCGTGCAGGGGGCGGTGCTCAACTTGACCAACAGGATCAAGGCATCCCTCTCCTCGAAGGGCATTGACTTCGACCTCTCGTTCAAGAAGGGAAGCCATGGCATCGATGGGTCCTGCTTCAATGTGTACTCTCCCCGAACCATGCTTTATGGCTTAGTTAGGTCCATGAGAACATCGAGCATCAACGTCAGGGTGACTCCTGTATACTCTAAAACCTTCGAGTTCGAAGAGCTTGGGAAGGGGGCTTCACCCTCCTCGCTGAAATACCTTATCGTAGGTGTCGATCCTGGCATGGTAACTGGGTTGGCCATTATGGATCTGAATGGCCGGATAGTGCACCTCTCAAGCGGAAGAGGGGTTACTCGCGGGGCTATCACTCGCATAATCGCAAGCCTTGGGCGGGCGCTGGTCTTCGCATCAGACGTCAACCCTCCTCCATTCATGGTAACAAAACTTGCATCTTCCCACAACACGATCTTGTTCTCGCCCGAACGCTCAATGAAGACCTACGAGAAGTCAGAGCTTGCGGAGCGGTCCTCCGCTGGACAGAATGTCAAGGCTGAAGACACCCACCAACGGGACTCGCTCGCCGCCGCCTCAAAGGCTTTCTCATCTTACAGAAACAAACTCGAGCAGTGCGTGTCGCATGCGAGGGAGCGCCCAACGCCGGTACAGCTTGATGAAGTCAAAGCATCCGTGATAAGGGGCATGAGCATCAATGACGCCCTTGCCATGGCTGCTGTGCCGCTCCCGGAACCGCGCATAGCCCCGAAGCCTTTCCAAGGTTCTAAGCGAGAGCGTATCAAGGTGCTCGAAACGAAGCTGGAGGACGCGAAGGCAGAGAACGATGCGCTAAGGGGGCGGCTTGCCGCCCGCGAGTCCGACATCGACGAGCTGCGCAACCAACTGAGGCTTGCGAAACTGGGCGCAGTCCCGAGAAGGTCTCCCGATTCCTACGAGTTCGAGCGGCGAATAAGGTCCCTGTCCAACGAAGTTGCAAGCCTCCGGGCAGAGCTCGAAGGTGCCCGCTACGTGGACTCCCAGCATGTCGCTGCAATCGAGCGGCTCGCCTCTGGCGGCTGGTTCGCCGTCAAACGCTCTGCCTCGCTTACCGCTTCGACAATTGGTTCCCCTGACGATTTTGAAGGAGAACGCATTGTGTCCGTAACAAGCATGGAGCACATGGACGACCAGACCTGCTCCGCGCTCAAGGATGCAGAGATCGCCGCAGTGATCGTTGAATCAATGCCATCCGCACCGATACTGCGGAAGACGCTGGACTGCGAGATCCTCATCATATCGCTGAACGACCTGTCTTGGGAGGGCGTCGGTAAGCTCCTGGTGATAGAAAAAGCGTCCATGGAAAAAGCCCTCGCCTCCAGCAGAAGCGCAGTCGCCGAGCACTTCAAAAGCAGCCCTAAACGAGTCCGGCAACTCTTCGACGAATACAAAAAAGAGAGGTGGAGGTAACCTCAGTATAGGGTTACCTTCTTCGCAAGTATCATCTCAGTCACTTTGTCGATCTCGTTAAATTCCTTATCGACAATGGCATCAATCTCCGCCTTCAGGTTGCTCGTAAGAGGCTTTCCGCCTTCAGAGATCACTTGGATATCCGCCATGTGCGGGTCGTCAATTGGCCTTCCAATCTGGCTTACAATTTTTACATATGCCTCGCTTACGCCCTTAAGTTCTGATACCTTTCCAGCAATAGATGCCGCCATGACGTTGTAGATCTTGCCGACATGGTTGACTGGGTTCTTCCCGGCAGCTGCCTCCAGCGACATTGGGCGCTGGGGCGTTATGAGGCCGTTCGACCTGTTGCCTCTTCCTGTCTCGCCGTCGTCGCCCATCTCCGCCGAGGTCCCAGTTACCGTGATGTATACTATCTCCTTCTCGAGGTTATCCGCATTGTTGATGTAAACCTCAACCGGCATCTCGCACTTACTCGTGACCTTGTCCTCGATTGCCTTCTTCAGCTCAGATTTAACCGACAGATAGTGGCTTAGGTCTGGTATGTTCTTGGAGACCATGGCCGCAGCTATCGTCAATTTGATCTCCTTTCCAGTCCTCAACCCCATCACCTTGATGTCCTCTCCAACTTCTGGGAGCCTCTTCTTGAGATAATCCGAGTTTATGAATCTCTCTGTATCGTAAACTGCCTTCTCAAGAGTATCCCATGGGGCATAGCCAACGCCAAAAGATGTATCGTTGGCGCATGCGTTCCCTTTCTTGTTGTCAAAGTTGCAAACCAGGTCCATTGAGCCCTCTCCAATTTTGTGATCCACTATGACGTGGCTCTCAGTATCGAGGTTCCTTATGTTCTTCTTAAGCCAATTCTTGGCTGACTCGACAGCTATTCTTCCGACCGGAACCTGTTTCCAGTCTCCATTAATATTAACCTCCGACGTTGCCCTTCCTGACATGATTATGTAAATCGGCGTAATGACCTCTCCGCCGCCAAAAACAGGGCTTGCCTGCCCTCCTACGAGCAGGACCTTGTCAACATTGTGGTGAAGTATCGTCCCGAACCTCTTGTTGTAATCCTTACAGAGTTCGATGCTCAGTTCCTCGGACAGACTATCAGCTATATAATCCGGATGACCTAATCCCTTCCTTTCAACAAATTCAACCGTGTGCCCCTCTATTGGTTGCTGCTGAAGGTTTTCTACAATTATATTTCTCTTAACCAAATCTGCGACCTCCGCAAACAATATTGGCTGTGATTAATTACTACTTAATAATAGTTTCGAGTACGCATATTACTACGAATAATATTTATTGTAAAAAGAGGGCAAACAAAGCCGGAGGGTCCGCATTATGGACCCACGGTCTTGATATAGAGTATGTTGTTTCCCCTGACGAGGATCTTTCCGTATTTCGCAAGAGGCGAGTTAACGTCATCCAAGCTTTCAACCGCGTCCGTCAAAATCAGGTTCATTGTCAGGTCATACTTCTGCAGATTGCCCACGTATTCGTGGCCGTCTTTTAGCTTAACAAGAATCTGATTGTGTAGGGATTTATTGAGCAGCCGTATAGGCTCACTTCGCATTTATGACACCAATCCTATCGAGGAGCCTCCTTATTATAAAAATTTCGCAACGCTATCATTGCGATGCCCCCTGAATCGTCTTACTTCCTCCCCACAATGAACGCGTCCTTCATCGTCTCCGAGTCTATGAATTCGAACTTGCTGCGATACTCCTCCAGTAGTTCGCCGGATTTCGGAGACTTCCTGAGAATGCTGGCCGCCACGAGCCCCCCATCCTTTACGACGCGGAGCATCTCGCCCACTCCCGCCTTCGGGTCGTCTATCAGCTGGATAACGCTTATTGAATATGCTATATCGCAGCACCCATCGGCTATGGGCAGCGCCTCGATATCCGCAAGTACCAGGTCGGCATTTTCTGGAGCCCTCTTGCGCGCCTCCCTCAACATGCTGATCGAGGTGTCAATGCCGATGATCTGCTGCGCCACACACAGTTTCCTGAAGAGCATGCCTGTCCCGCACCCCGCATCAAGGACAACGCTCCCCTCTTCTGGCTTCGCCCTGCCAAGGATAAACCCGATTTTGATGCTCTGCTCTTCAGAGTATCTAGAATCGTAGATTGAAGCAGACGCGTCATAATCCCTGATTATTTCCCTCTTCCCCATCGCACCCACATGCCACACTCAAAGATTAAAAAGTAGAAACTCATAAACAATTGGATGCCGAAGCTTTGCTTTCGGAGGTGAATACAGTGGCTGAAGAAGCACCAGAGACCGGAGAACTATCAATGACCAGAGACGTGATTTTGGTCGGCAAGAAGCCAATAATGAGTTACGCCCTGGCTGCCCTCATGCAACTCTCGGAGAGTGGGGCTATTACCATCAAGGCTAGAGGAAGGGCGATTTCGCGCGCAGTAGATGTTGCCGAGGTCATCAGCAACAAATTCCTCAAAGGTGCCACTGTTAGCAAGGATGTGGCAATCGATACAGAACTACTTGGCGAGCCGCCGAAGAACGTTTCAACGATCGAAATTAAAGTGAAAGGCAAAAATGAGAAGGGCTGAAACCAATTCGGTCCATCCCTTCAAACAAATCTTTTTCTCCAGAACTCTCCCTCTTTTAACCGCCAGCAACTGGCGGAAAGAATGAAACTACATCCTTATCCTTAAGCTGGGTGTCAATCCCTTTGAGGGCTCTTATGTCGACCCCGTTCACAAGTATCCTTACCATATCTTTTGGCTTACCGCCCTCCACCATCAATTCCGCAAAAATACCTTTTGTTTGGTCATCTATGGCCCATATCAGCTCCATAATCGTATGGGCTGACCTGATGTCTAAGTGCTGCCCACCGACCTTCTCCCTCAAATTTGCAAAGAACTCCGCACGGACCATCATAAATTGATGTACTCCGCAGGAAAGATATAAGTATAATAGAAAATCTAAACCCATGTGATACGGGGCTCAATTTATGGGCGGTTACATGGAAAAAATCCTGCGCATCAATCTTACTACTGGCGAAATAGCCATCGAAAGCATTGATTGGAACCTCGCAACAGGCTTCGTTGGCGGAAGAGGCTATGGGGCAAAGTTGCTTTATGACGAATTGAAAGCGAACACCGACCCGTTGGGGCCAGATAATAAGCTGATCTTCATGACCGGTCCCCTGACCGGAACCGCCGCCCCTACGTCCGGGCGGTTCTCCGTCTCAACCAAATCCCCCGTAACCGGCACGGTATTCGACGCCAACAGCGGCGGATTCTTCGGGGTCGAACTCAAGCGGGCGGGATACGACGGGATAATATTCGAAGGGATGAGCAATCACCCTGTTTACCTTAAGATCTTCAATGGTGTCGCATCGCTCCACGACGCAAGCGAACTATGGGGCTTGGACACCTTCGCTACGGAGGACAAGCTGAAGCAGATGGTCGGCGACAGCATGGCGCGGGTCGCATGCATAGGGATTGCAGGGGAGCGCCTCGTCAAGATCGCTGCCATTATGAACGAAAAGCACCGGTGCGCTGCCCGCGGCGGCGTTGGCGCTGTCATGGGGTCAAAGAAGCTCAAGGCGATAGTCGTCAGAGGAAGGGCAGAGATACCGCTCGCGAACCGCTTCGCTTTCATGAGGGAAGTGAAGCAGACCATTAGCGTCCTCAAGGGGCACCCAATTACCGGGGATGGATTGGCCCGCTACGGGACCGCCGTCCTTGTTCACACTATAAACAAAGCTGGAATCTTCCCTGTAAGGAATTACACGACTGGCTTCTTCGATGAGGCTGAGAAAGTCAGCGGCGAATATATGACCAAGACGATCCTGACCGGGAAGAAGGGCTGCTTTGCATGCCCCATAATGTGCGGTCGCACAACTCGCGTGAAGACGCCTTCAGGTGCGATGCTCGATACCGAGGGTCCTGAATACGAGAGCGTCTGGGCTCTTGGTCCGAACTGCGGCATAAGCGACATAAATTCAATAGCAGTAGCCAACGACCTCTGCAACAAGTTGGGCGTCGACACGATATCCATGGGGCAGGCCGCCGGATTCCTGATGGCTGCTGTTGACCGAAGCAAGGTCAAGCCAGAGGACATCGGCATTCAGGCAAAGTTCGGCAGTAGCGATGCGCTGCTCAAGCTCATCCAGATGACTTCCTACAGGGAAGGCATCGGCAACGTGCTCGCGGAGGGCACAAGGAGCGCTGGAAAAGTTCTCAATGCTGAAGACTGTGCGATCCATGTGAAGGGGCTCGAGCTCCCAGCATACGATCCGCGCGGCGTGAAAGGCATGGCGCTGTCATACGCCACCTCGAACAGGGGCGGGTGCCACCTCAGGGCTCTCATGATCGTCCCCGAGATACTGAGCACGCCGCGATACCTCAACCCGAACACGTACGACGGCAAAGCGGGTTTGGTGATGGCCATGCAGGATGTCTTCGCCGTGCTGGACTCGCTGTCCCTCTGCAAGTACACTTCCATGGCACTCTTCGACACACTAGCATTCGAGCCAGACGCCTACGCCCGGATGCTGACAACCGCGACCGGATTCTACGTGGACCGAGAGGAGTTCTTCAAGATAGGTGAAAGGATTTACAACGTGGAGCGCCTCTTCAACTCGCGCGAGGGCTTAACTAGAAAAGACGACTACCTGCCCAGGCGTTTCCTCGACGTACCAATGCCTGACGGACCTGCAAAAGGCCAGACAATCGACATGGATAGGTTATTAAATGAGTATTATGCAGTGAGAGGATGGGATTATAACGGCATTCCATCGAGGAAGAAGGTGTCCCAATTGGGTTTAAAACCTCTTTATGAAGGTCCAAAGCTCCAGGTGGCAATCGATGAGCGCTACCTGAAGGATGCGATCCCCATTGCCGAGAAGGCATACAAGGGCGGAGCCGATATCATCGAAGCAGGAACTCCTCTGATCAAGTCCGAAGGCCTTAACGCCGTGCGGCAGCTCAAGAAGGTCTGCCCCAACGCAGAGGTCCTGGCGGACTTGAAGACCTTTGACACGGGCTGGCTAGAGACCGAATTAGCAGTCGAGGCAGGGGCTGACATCGTTACTGTTATGGGTGCAACCGACGACTACACAATCAAGGACGCTGTCGGGGCAGGCAAGAAGTACAACGTGGATGTCATGGTAGACCTGATGAACCTCAAAGACCCGCTCACGAGAGCAATCGAGGTAGAGAAACTAGGCGTCAGCATGGTCTGCATGCACGTCGGCATCAGTTCCCAGACAAGGGAGCGCGAGGTCGACCAGAAGATCTTGCTTGTACAGAGCCTCGTGAAAGCCCTCAAGATACCCGTCTCAGTGGCGGGCGGCATAAAGGTAGAGGTAACACCAGCGATGGTGAAAGCCGGTGCCGGGGTTCTCGTGGTCGGAGGGGCAATAACGAAGTCCGCCAACCCAGAAGAAGCCACGAAGCGGTTCATAGAGCTAATCCGGGCTAACTGGCAGCCAAAAGCCTAATTTTTTTTATTATCATTTCTTTTTCCTATTTCTCGTTCATGTATCTGGATTCCCTCATCATGCCTCCGTGGGCATCCATTGTCACGAAGCAAGGTCCAAAGTTGGCTACTGGTATCTCCCAAACCGCCTCAGGATCGCCTAGCTCCCTCCAGAAGACCCTCTTGACCCTCCCGGCAGACCTCGCAGCTAGTGCGCCCACTCCGCCAGAGTACTCCATATATGCTGCTTTGTGCTTCATGAGCGCATCGGCAGTCTTGGGACCCATTCCTCCCTTGCCAATGATTAGTTTAACACCTGTCTTCCCGATGACCTCCCACTCGCTGCGCTCCATCCTCATGCTCGTCGTGGGTCCTGCCGAGATTACTCTGTCGCCCTTCACGAGCGGTCCGCAATGGTAGATGGTGCCGCCCTCCAGCTCGAATGGGAGCGTCCCTCCAGCCCTCAATATCTGAAGTGCTTTGACGTGGGCCTGGTCCCTCATGGTAAAGAGCTTCCCTGAGAGATAGACCACATCGCCGGCAGCGAGCCCCATCACTTCTTCATCCGAGGGGTTGGTTTTTAGCTTCAATATGCCTCTCATCCTCTTCACCCGCTCACGCTGAATTTTCCTCTGCGCCATTTGGCAACAACCCTCCTGAGCGCCCAGCACTGTATGTTGACAGTAACGGGCAGGCTTGCAGTATGGCAATGCCCCCATTCAACACTGACCTTCAACGCAGTGTTCTTACCCCCGAATCCCATCGGGCCTATTCCAAGCGAATTCACGCGAGTCAGAAGTTCCCGCTCCAGCTTGGCTATATATGCATCGCCGGGTTCGCTATCCAGCCTCCTCATCAAAGCCCTCTTGGCGAGGTATCCAGACCACTCGAGAGTCCCTCCGATCCCCACGCCAACGATTATCGGCGGGCACGGCTTTGGGCCAGCGCCCTTGACAGTCTCGAGGACCACCTTCTCTATTCCGTCTTCACCTAGGTCCGGGTCGAGCATGAAGCTCCTGCTAACATTTTCAGAGCCCGCACCCTTCGCCATTATCCCTATCTCCACGTCGCAGCCTTCGGGCGCATCCGGTTCAAAATGGATTATTGGGTTGTTCTTGCCAACGTTCCTCCCATCGTTCTTTCGCGTGAATGGGTTGACAGTGTTTGGCCTCAAGGGCACGCTCTCTGTGGCCTTGATTAGCGCTTCTTGGATTACATCATGGGCTCGCGATGGATTGGTAGCTCCCCTGACAAAGAACACAAGGGTCCCGGTGTCCTGGCACATGGGGATTCCCTTCTCCCTGGCATAACTGATATTCTCAAGGATGGCACCGAGGACCACTTTGGAGTTCCCCTCCTCCTCGCTCTCGCACCTCCTAATGGATGCCTCGACATCCTCCGGGAGATCTGTCTCAAGGATCTTTATAGCCTCGGCGAGATCATTCGCATCCAAACGCCATCACATCGAAGAACTCATAAGCCATAGGTTGCAAATAAAAATGCCGAGAGATTACAGATGTCGATGTATGACGCCCTCCATAAGCATGAAGCCGCCGTCTCGCAGGCCGTCAGATACGTCTATTTCGGGAGCCTCCCAAGAGCGGAGCAGGACCTGCAGCCTCTCAAACCCAAGGTCTTGGCGCTAGGCGAGTTAGGGCGCGGCTTCTTTGACGCGCTGAGGGGCATCCACACTGCCGCAAAAGAGAAGGATACGACCTCCCTATTCATGAAGCTGTACAAACAGGCCACTCCGAATGAGATCTTGGCTCTCTCTGAGAAGTTCAAGAAAGAGGCCTACCGCACGACGACCGACGAATACGAACGCGGCTTCCTTATCGCGTGGGAGATTGCTTCTAAGACTCTATCGGAGCTAAAGACCAGCCATCCCGATTATCCCAACAAAGACGAGAAGCAGGTCGACTCAACCAAGCAAGAGCCTGAAGATGCCGTCTCATTCGATGTTGTGCCAAGGAAAAAGCCTAGACAATCACAGGATAAAGAAGATTGATTGACAGCACCCATAAGACGAACCAGATCAGGAAGAACGAGAATATTCCCGTCATGTAGTGCTTCTTCTTTTCTGGAATATTTACGAACGACGGTATCACATTCCTGAAGAGTATGTAAGTCACCATGTAGATGGTTATTCCGACGGCAACTCCTGTGAACCCCGTTATGTTCATCGCGCCTGTAGCGACCCCTCCGATAATCGCAAATAACACCCTGACATAATACATTTTTCTGTACACTTTATTTGGTTTGGTGGGTGGTTGCGTTGAAGCTTTGCCTGACATCACTTGACATCCTCGCTACGGTAAAAGAACTAAATTACGTGCTTATAAGTGCTCGCATAGAGAATATTTACCAATTGGACAACGGTGACTTCCTCTTCAAGCTCCATTCAAAGGAGAATCCACTGACCCTGATAGTCACTCCGGGGATGCGCGCCAACCTGACCCGGTTCAAATACCCGATTCCAGAGAAGCCAAGCTCAAAGGCATCCAACCTCAGGAGGCTTCTGAACGATTCCAAGGTCGAATCTGTGAGCCAGGTCGATTTCGATAGGATCCTCTGCTTAGAGACCCGCTCGGGGGAGGACCGCCACTGGGTGTACTTCGAGCTCTTCGGGGACGGTAACCTCATAGTGGCCGACAAGGACGGAATAATCCGGTTTGCCCTTGAGAGCCGCTCGATGAAAGACCGGACCATAAGGCTCGGCGTGAGGTATCAGCCACCCCCTCAGCGAGGCACGGACATTCGCTCAGATAAGCTGCCGCTGGATGGCATTCGCGTACAGAAAGTGAACCTGATACGAGCTACAACCCGGGCGTTCAATATCCCGCCAGAGGTAGCAGAAGAGGCGCTCCACAGGTCTTCGTTGGACCCCAACTCCCCTGCCTCCAGCCTGGATGAATGCTCTCTCGCGCTCTTCGCAAGAAACGCCTCGGCGCTGGTCAACGAAGCTGGGAGTGGCATCCTCAACCCGAACATCACAATCGACGCAGGGAAGTACTCCTCCGTCCTACCTTTGGACTTCTCGTCTGTCAAAGGAGAGAGGAAGAGCTTTGCAACCTTCAATGAGGCGGTCGACGAATACTTCGCTCAGGTCTCGCAGGAATGCTTGGATGCAAAGAAGCGGTCCCCCCTTGAAGGCGAGATAGCTGACCTGGATGCAATTCTCTCAAGGCAGAAGGCTCATATCGACGGCTTGTTGCAGCAGAAGGCTGAGTGCAACGCCTATGGAAAACTCGTCCTCAGCAACATGGTCAGCCTCCAATCGCTAATAGATTCGATAGTAGGCACACGAAGGTCGGGCAAGGACTGGTCCGAGATAAAGCCGCCCAACGGGATTGCTCTGAAGAGCATCGACACGTCAAAGGGCATCGCGCACGTCCTCATCGGCGAGAGCGAGATAGACCTGGACTTCAAACAGTCCGCAACAATGAACGCAGAGCAATTCTTCGGAAGATCAAAGGAAGCGACGCAGAAGCTAGAAGGCCTCAAGGTGGCCGTATCTGACACCGAGAAGAAGATCGCCAACGCCAGGGCAGGCCTGTCGAAGGTGAAGCAAGTAGTCATTGCTAGGTCCATGAAAAAGGAATGGTTTGAAAAATTCAGATGGACCTACTCGACACAAGGCTTCCTCATGATCGGCGGCAGGGACGCCACACAGAACGAAGTCCTCTTCAAAAAACACCTTGGGCAGAGCGATATATTCGCCCATGCCGACCTGCCTGGAGGATCGGTAGTGATTGTAAAATCCGGTGGGAACACGATTCCCGATGAGACAAAACTGGAAGCAGTCTCCTTTGCCGTGTCCTTCTCGAAATCTTGGAAGGGCCGGGTCGGCGTGGCTGACGGCTACTGGGTTAACGCTGAACAGGTCTCAAAGACCCCCCCTTCCGGCGAATACATCGGCAAGGGCGCATTCATGATATATGGGAACAGAAACTACGTCAGAAATGCACCCCTGTCTGTCTGGATCGGTATAAAGCTCGGTGACGAAGGCTATAAGATCATAGTTGGAAATGAGTCTTATGTTGGTGCAAACTCAATCGCCTCGATCCATCTGACGCCTGGCGAACTAGAGGGCACATCGCTGGTCCGGAAGATCAAGGACGCGCTTTCTGAAAAAGCCGGTCAGGACGCCGCCAAGACCATCAAATCCATCCCGGAGGGCGATATTTTGGCAACTCTGCCCCCTGGGGGATCATCGTTTTGAGCCTCTCAACAGTATAAATAGAAGGTAGCCGAATATACTATTGGGGCTGCAAATGGTCGGCATCCGCGGTAGAATTGTAGTCGGCGATGTCATGACAAAAAAGCTCATTACACTGCCAGAGTCTTCGAATGCCCGCCAAGTTGCCATCGCCATGAGCGGAAATATGATAGGCTCCGTGATAATCACCAGGGATAACCATCCCTTCGGTATAATTACAGAGATGGACTTGGTAGAGAGGGTTATCGCTAGAGGGTCAAACCCGGAAAAAACAATTGCCCGGGACATCATGTCTTCTCCAGTGTCTGTGGTCGACCCGCGATCCGATGTCATGGAAGCCGCGAGGAAGATGGCAAAATACCGCATAAGAAGACTCGTCGTCGTTGACAAGGGTAACATGGTTGGCATAGTCACATCAAGGGACATAATGACAACTGCGCCCGAACTAGTGGAGATCCTAACAGAGGCTACAAAGAACCGCCTTATATCTTCAAAGAAGGGCGATGAATTGGCAGGATTCTGCGACAGCTGTGAGGAATGGTCTGATTCCTTGAGTGAGCTAAACGGTCAATTCTTGTGTGACGAATGCCGGTTAGGCTAGGAAGGTAATAGCCGCGCGAATACACTTGGAGAATCGATATATGGAAATCGCATGCCTACTCTGGAATGTACTCTGCGGGGGAAGAATTGGCATTCTCTGTGAACTGCTTTCCATGTATCGATCTCAATCGCAGCAGCCCACAGGTAAATAGTGCGCTTAAACAGGGGACTCAAAAATGGAAAAAATGGTCAAGGATATCATGCAAAGCCCGGTAAGGGTAATCAGCAAAGAGGATACCATTGCTCATGCACGCAACATTTTCCTTCGAGAGAGCATAAGCCGACTGGTCGTCATAGACGGGAAGACTCCTATCGGCATGTTGGCAAAAAAAGATGTGATCTCGGGGCTGAGCAACTATAAGATGAGAGCGAGGGAGATCGACTCCATATCCGTTCAGGAGATCATGCATTCACCAGTTAAAGTCCTCAACGAGGATACCCTCATTCTGGACGCGGCGAAGCTTATGGTCTCTGAGAACGTGCGGGGATTTCCCGTGGTTGAAGAGGGGGGCTCCCTGGTAGGGATAGTCACAAAAACCGACCTTACACGTTTCTTCTTCGAGAACTATCTTGGCAAGTTCAAGGTGAACGAAGTAGCAACCAAGAAGGAGGATGTGCCCCTGATACACCGAGGGCATACTGCACTCCGAGCAATGGATCTCATGCAGGAACATTCGACTGACCGCATCATTGTAATGGATGGCGAAAAACCAATCGGCATAATTACAGAGACCGATCTGTCCCTGCTTCGCAGTTATCAGCATGGCGGCCAATCACATAGAGGAGGAAAACGCCAAGCGGATGGCATCTCTGCAACGAGGGTGTATGCGCTTCCCATTGCAGACGATGTGATGACCAAAGACCCGTTGGTAGTCGACGAGACGTCTGACGCCGGGTTCGCAGCCGGTCTTTTGCTCGACAATGGCATAGGCGGGATGCCTGTAGTAAATGGCCATGGCGAACTTACAGGGATGCTCTCAAAATTCGATTTCGTGAGAATATTGGCGAGGGGGATTGAGTAAATGAAAATGACTGATATAATATCCAAAGATGTTCCTATACTGGATAAAAACAGGCCACTTCTTGACGCGCTGGACGCGCTTAACAAGCACAACTACGAAAGCATCTGCGTCGATGATGGAGGAAAGATGGTCGGTTCCATCTCCTACCGCGACATACTCTTCAGGATAGGCGCTCAAAGGCTCCGCGCCGTGGCGCCTGAGTCGCTTTACATCTCCGGATTCATGAGAGACTTCTCAGCGTCGACATCAAACGATACGTCGATAAGGCGTACTGCAAAGATGATGCTCGAGACGAACGCAAACTGTCTTCCTATGTTCTTTGGAGAGACCTTCCTCGGGATCGTTATGAAACGGAGCATGCTGCGGCTGGTCACTGAAAAGGATGTCCCCATATCGGGCTTGATGAAACGCAATTTCCCCACTCTGCGTTCGAATGACAGGGTAATACAAGCCCGGAAACTCATCCTTGACACGGGGGTGCCTATAATCCCCATACTGAACGAGGATGGGCGGCTGCTAGGAATAATGGGTGAGTCCGAAGTACTGAATTCGCTGATAGACTTCCACAAATATGTCCCGGAAAAGCATCAAAAAGCGCGCATAAGGCAGCTCTCGATTGGCGCGACCATGAACGCTGGATATCCCACAGTAGATATCGAATGCAACTTGGGCGATCTGGCTCATAAGATGCTCAAGGAGAACCTCCCCGCTTTGGTTGTTACCGAATCATCCAAGGTAATTGGGGTAATCTCCGCAGACCAAGTTCTGGAATATATAGTTGGGAGCTTTCCAGAGGAGCAGTAATTTTGCGTTTCCTCGCAGATGCAATGTTGGGGAAGCTAGTTCGGTGGCTCCGCATACTTGGATATGATACTGCTTACTTTCCGGAGCTGCAAGACTGCGATATCCTCAACATGGCTGACGCGCAAGGCTTGACGCTGCTCACACGGGACAGTGAGCTATACAAAACCGCCATACGCAGGGGCATCTCTTCGAAATACGTCAAGTCTCTTTCAATAAAGGAACAGCTGTCAGAGCTGTCGTCATTTATTAGCTTCGTTTCGTCGGAGAGCCGGTGCCCCATGTGCAATGGAAGACTGGTGATTACCGACCGTGAGGGGATGGGCGTCGCGCCTCAGCAATTGCCCAGCCAACGGGAATTATGGCTTTGCAAAACATGTGGAAAGATTTATTGGCATGGTCACCATTGGGACACAATGACTGATATCATCAAGTCTTCAAGGTGATGTTTTTGTACACTCTCGAAGAGGGAACTTTTCTAGTTAAACTCGCTCGACAAGTCGTAACAAGCTATATGGCAACATCCAAAAATATCACTCCACCGTCCCCGCCAAGCAAGAGGATGAACGACGACTCTGGCGTGTTCGTCACTATAAAGAAGATTGCTAATGGCGAGAAGACTCTGAGGGGCTGCATAGGGTACCCTCTTCCTGTCATGCGCCTAGTCGAAGCAACTATCGACTCTGCCATCAGCGCGGCATTCAACGATCCGCGCTTCCAACCGATTAAACCAGAAGAACTGAAGACGATAGTCTTTGAGGTTAGCGTGCTAACCCCCCCCATACTCCTTCGCGCAAAATCACCGTCGGAGTATCCGCGCCTTATCAAGGTCGGGCGCGACGGGCTCATCGTTGAAAAGGGATACTATAAAGGCCTTCTTCTGCCACAAGTCCCAGTTGAATTAGGTTGGGATGAAGAAACCTTCCTGGCAGAGTGCAGCATGAAGGCAGGTCTCCCTCCAGATGCTTGGGTGGCGAAAGGCACGAAGATCTATACTTTCACGGCTGAGATCTTCGATGAGGAATCGCCGGAAGGTAAGATAATTGCGAATAACTTGCCCTGAACTGTCTGGAGGTCTGATGCTTGAGAATCTACTTCGCCCCATGCGGAATTGCCTTAGGACATGCAGGGAGATGCATACCTGTTGCTAAAAGAGTCCAATCTAGCGGCGGCGTTGTGTATTTCTCTACATACGGCGAAGCAGTTCAGTTCGTCAGAAAAGCCGGGTTCCATGTTGGCGAAGTGCCCCCCATCAGCATGTTTGAGAAGAGCGATGGAGCATTCGACCTTAGACGCACCCTGTCCAAAGGCCCAAGAAGCCTTCTAACATTCTCGGAACAGGTTGGGGCAGAGCTCAATCTGATCGAGCACTTCAAACCCGATTTGGTAATCTCTGACAGCCGGCTCTCAACAGTGCTCGCTGCACGGATGCGCCGGATTATCCCCGTCCTCATCCTGCACCAGCTTAAGATCATGATACCGCATACCAAACCGATAACAAAGAAATCCAAGCTTGCGGCGAAGCGCCACGTTGAAAGGCTTGGACTCGAGGTCCTCGGGAACTTGTGGAAGCTCAGCAAGGTCATCATAGTTCCCGACTTCCCCCCTCCTTATACAATAGCAAAAGCCAACGTTGTTCCGTCGTACCAGTATATCAAAAAGCTCAAGCTCGTTGGCCCGATAATCCCAAAATACCCTGACGCACTGCCTGCTTCGGACGAGCTCAAGCAAGAACTGGGATTCGACGACCGCCCACTCATATTCGCGGCGATAAGCGGGACATATGCCGAAAAAAAGATGATTGCCGACAGGCTCACGTCGATATTCAAGGAATTCCCAGACAAGTACAATGTTGTTATATCACGTGGCTTGTCCGATTCAAGGTATCCTGTGCCTAATGCAACAGGAAAGCAACTGAAGGTATTCAACTGGGTGGACGACCGTTACAAGTACCTCAAGGCGTGTGACCTCTTGGTTACTCGCGGAGGGCACAACACCGTCGGAGAAGCCATCTATTTCAAAAAACCCATGGTTATTATCCCGACAATCGGTCACTCTGAACACCAAGGGATTGCTGAATCAATAACTAAAATGAATCTCGGAAAGGCTATCCCTCAAAACTCGCTGAATTACGAGTCGCTATACGGCGGAATTAATGACCTCCTTACCTCTTCGTTCTATATGCATAATGTCCAGCGCGCAGCACAGTTCGCAGAGAAATACAACGCCATCGAATCCATATACCAGACCGTCTGCAATATCCTAAAAGTGCCGAACAAAACCGATTGACAATGAGAAAAAGAAGGAAAAAAGCTTACAGCGTTGATACCAGGGTAGTGGTCTTGAGAAGCCCATCTATCTTTCTTATCTCCTCAACTCTCTTCCTTAATTTGTTGACATCGTCAGTCACTATCTTGATGATAAGGTCATACTCGCCGAACACAACAGCGCCTTCCTTGACATCTTTCACTTGAATGCACTTTTCGAGTACTTCCTTTTCCTTACCCATTTGGCTAACTCCCAATATGTAGGCTGAAGGGCACAAATTAAATCCTCCCAAAATTCTAATTATTGCTTATGATTTAATGTTAATAACTTTTTTCATAGCGACAATTAATATTCCTTAAACTCAGTCCTCAAAACATCTTATTGATACACTGATAATCCCAAAATCATTATTACCACCTTCGAGTAGGTAGTGCTGATTGCGAAAATGTATCTGGCAGCTCTTGTCTTGTTACTTGCAGCCTCAAGCCCGGTGGCCTATACGCAATACAATTACACGTTACAGTTCACGCTGCTGAATGGTCAAGCCACCATGGTCCCAGACGAAATATCTTCGCCATTCTACTCCCTGCTCAACCAGAATGTCTTCAGGAACACATCTTTCCAGACCTCCTCAATCAACAGTGTCACTTTAAACGGGGTTCCTGTGGACTGGGGCATTCAATTTGACTGCGACGGCAACCCCCTGCTTACCGTTCAGCATTACGACTCGTTACCCCCATCGGCAAATGCCACCCTTGAGATCTCCTTCTCAATAGACCTGTCAAAGCCAGAATTTGACCTACAGAATATTGGGAATATTTCTGACGTGCCAGTCGATCTCATCGATGACTACCCGATGGCTGGGGTGTGGAACCTCTCCGAGGCTGAGTATGCATCCGCGATTATCGATACTGCATTCGCCATAAAAGGCGATGAGGAGAATGTTCTTGCCATAGTCCTAAAGACGCTTCAATGGTTTGAGGACAACATCTCCTACTCGGCGGACCTCAGCGTCCCCCAATCGATATCTGACACGTTCTGGCTGAAGAGCGGAGACTGCGACGACCAAGCAAACCTCTTCGCCGCATTTTGCCGGATCCTCGGGATACCCGCCTACTCGGAGATCGGACCGATTTATATGCCCGGCTCTGACTATCAGGTCGAGGGAAACCTGCGATTCAACCTGACGAACGTGGGGTATCATGGCTGGGCAGTCGTATATCTTCCATCGTCTGACGGCGGCGAGTGGGTCCCGGTTGACCTGACATTCTTCAAGAACGCTTATTTCGTCAACGGTCACATCAAAAGCATCAACCTTTATGACCACATCAATAACTCCGCCATCATGTATTACGACTCACTAGTGCTATTGGATGTCTTAACAAGCGATTATGTCGATGACACTATAGCATTAAAAGGGATGGTGATGCGCTCAGACTGCATTTGGATCGAGTCCCACTCCATGACCCTTCTTGCTAACGGCAATCCTGCATATTCAATCAGCGTATATTATGTAATGCCATTTGTTGCACTGTTTTCGCTTATCGCTCTTACCGTACTGATACAGTACAATTATCGTAAAAAATAGTGAGGAAGTGCTAACCAAAAGGCGCGCTCGTATTCAGATGCGGCGGCACCCAAACACTTTTCTATTTTCCGCACCCCTCATTCTATTGTGGTAGTGATGATAAGAGACTTGAAAGGATTTTTTTACAGGCTGCTATCCCCCAGCGTCGTGGCCATCATTGTATCGCTAAAGCCTGATGGAAAACCTAATGCCATGGTAGCTACTTGGCACACCCCGATTTCAATGAACCCTCCGATTCTCGCGGTAGCCATTGCACCATCCAGGATGACGCACCGCTTGATACAAAATTCCGGAGAGTTTACGCTGAACATCCCTGACAAGACCCTTCTCGAAAAAGTGGAGACCGCCGGATACAATTCGGGGGAGACGATGAACAAGTCAGCACTCTTCAAGTACGTCCCTTCGAGCGTGCTGAAGACCCCGATGATTGAGGATGCAATAGGCGTGATCGAATGCAAGCTGAACCGTATGCTTGAGGTAGGCGACCATTCAGTCGTCTTCGGCAATGTTGTTGGGGCATCGGCTAAGGGATTCGGAGAGGTTTGGAAAACGAGCTATCCACTTCTGCATCTTGGGACCAATTTTTTCACCGACCTCAAAGAATGATGATTCTATTCAAATAACATTTTTTAATTTTTTTAACCATTTTCTATTAATAAATTAAGAAATTTCGCTATAATTATATCTATAGACAAAAAGTATCGAGAATGCTTAAATACACTTCAAGCGAGAAATTAATCAGCAAATCTCTGTATTAGGGAGACTAAATTATGGCAGAGGATAAAGAAATAACCCCACAAGGCTATAAAGAAAATCCCGACCTATTACCAATCCCTAAATCTCAGAGAGCAAAGGGGTATAACCTCTACACATGGACGATGATGATGTTCAGCATGAACACCTGCATCCCTATGTTCTTCCTTGGGCCAATCGGCGCAGGGTTGGGCATGGACATGTGGCAAGCTCTCATCGGCGCTTTCATTGGTAATGCTGCCGCTGTCGTTGCGATGTACCTGAACGGTGCAGTCGGAGTCAAGTACGCCATTCCATACCCCGTGCAACTGAGAGAGTCCTTCGGTTTCCGTGGCATGCATCTCCCCGTTCTGCTAAGAGGTATTGCAGGCACGATGTGGTTCGGCATAGAAGTGTGGGCCGGATCATATGCGCTAACTTTGATTGTCTTCTACATTCTTGGAATACCGCTTGCTGCAGCTTATTCATGGGTTGTAGTGGCAGTCCTGTTCTACGTTGCCACGTTCATACTCGTTATGAGGCTTGGCCTCAAAGGCATCGGCAAGATGGCAGACTGGGCAGGTCCATTGATGATACTCTATTTCGTCTGGCTCGTCTGGTTCCTCGCGACTCAGCCGCAATTCGCTCCAAACGTTCCATTGCTATTCGTAAGCACAGCTGGATACTTCAGCTTTAACTTCTTAGCATACCTCGCAGTCCAAACCAACTGGTGGGCAACCGTAGCGCTAAACATATCCGACCTTTCAAGAGGCATGAACCCGAACAAGAAGGGTGCATACTTCTGGGGTCTTATGCTCGGCGTCGTTGGCTGCCAAGTGCTTGGTACTGGCTTGGGATACGCAGCAGTCGGCCTTACTGGATTTATCTTACCGCAAGACATCGTAGTTAATCTCAACACAATCGCTCCAGGGCTGGGCGCTTTGGGAACCGTTGCAATAATCGTTGGTCTACTGTTCGCATTCTTGGCTCCTTGGTCAACTGATATGACCGCGAACTCACCCGCATTGATCGACCTTCTCATGTCCTCCTTCAAATTGAGGTGGAAGAATGCGGTCCTTGGTGCAGGCATTGTTGCGTTCTTCGTCGCTCCATGGTGGGCTGTAGGTCAGGCTTCAGACTACACTAATTACATGACCTCTTGGGCAGGCAACTATGGCATACTGCTTGGGCCAATCGCAGGCATAATGATCGGTAGCTATTGGATTAACAGAAAACAAACCCTAGACGTCCAAAAGCTATACACCAGCGGTCCTCAAGGGTATTGGTTCTCCGGCGGATGGAGCAAAGCCGCATACCTCTCGCTAATTCTTACATGGGTCGTCTGCTACATCATCGCTTTCCCAACGGGGCAGCTGGCATATATCTGGCTAATTCCATTCCCAGGCGGCGTTACTTGGTACCCTGCAATCGTGTTCTCGTTCATATTCCAAGTGATCTTTGCAAAAATGTTCAAGGAGTAGCAACTCCTTTCCCCTTTTTTTTATTCAAATCAACAAGCATTTTTTCCCTTAATCATAACTTTAAAATGCTCCCACGTTCTTAGGGATGTATGCGAGCTATCTCTGTTTGAGCACGCTTGCATTATTGGGGAATGGATGATTTATGTCTGAATCTGACACCAGGGATTTGGCAGAGGTAAAGAAGGAACTAGAAGAGAGGGTCGAGAAGGCAGAACGCGACCTCCGCAATTTGAGGATCATGATCAAGCTGATTGACGAGGCGTTGGCAAAAGTCAGCTTCAAGCCTGCGAGCAAGCTGATTGCGCCTCAGAGCGAGACCTCCCAGGTAAAGAGAGAGGTTGTTGCCCCCCCTGCTCAACGGGACGCAGCAGCGCCTGTTGCTGCACCGACGCCATCCCAGACGACCGTAACAAGAACTCCTGAACGGGCATTCATTGCACCTACTGTTGAAAAGATGCCTGTCCAGAGAACACAGCAAATTCAACCAGCTTCAAGCACGCCCTCCGAGATCTCTGAGCAGGATTTTCCCATAAAGTCCAAAAACGGTGATGATCTGGGCACACTCTACATAGGGCAATACAGCGTGAGGATAGTCCCACTGGCAAATCTCAAGCTGAGCGCAAAGATGCCCCCGTTCCAGTCCTTCTTCATCGATAGAGTGATCGGAGAGATGCGAAGGAAAGATGAAATGGCTGTTGATGCCGGCTCGAAGGATCCAATGTCCATAATCGATCACGAGGTCTTGCTCGACGGAGAGATCTTGAAGGAGATACGAATAACAAACATCGATGAGGACGCGCGGGTCAGGGAGTTAAGAAGCTCTATCCGGTGGACCTTCGAGAGGATGATGGAGAAGAGGACCGTTTAAGGAAAACCCTGCGCCTTCATCTTCCTCTCAACGATGCCCCTAAGCTTCGATATATTCGATATCATATAATCCGGGCTGAAGGGCAGGATTTCATCCTTGGACCGTATGCCCGTCGTTAACGCGACCACCTTTACACCAAGCTCCTTCGAAGGCCTGATGTCCATCTCGCTGTCTCCAACCACAAGCGCCTCATCCTTCCGGACCTTGAGCTTTTCCAATATGGCGCTGAGATGGGCTGGATTCGGCTTCGGTTTTGATACCATGTCCCTTGATATTATCAGATCGAAGTAATTCATCAGCCCATGTTTGGCAAGCGCAATTTCGGCAGCCCTTCTGTTGTTGTACGTGAAGAGCGCAATCTTCAATCCCCTTACCTTCAGGCTCTCAAGTGCCTGCTTTGCTCCTGGAAGCAGTTCGGTTTTATCCGCCGCTTCAACCTCGCGTTTTATCTGGATGCCTTCGGCTTGAACGATGAGCGCCTGCGACAACTCCTCTTTTCCTTCGGATGCTTGATGTTGCCTGATCATCTCTTTCATCGTAGCAAAAGGCTGGTTTGAACTCAGTTTCCCTTTAGGGAATCCGGTCTCCTCGAGCGCAGCTATTATCTCCTCTTTGATCCTCCGGCTGTCCAGATTGAACTTGACTATCACTCCGTCGAGGTCAAAGATCACTGCTTTAAGCAAAGAAATCCCCATTTCAGCAACAGGTACCTGATTCGTATTATAAACCATTCCTTTTCCTTTTATAGGTTGAAAGCAAATTGATTAACCAGCACCATTGGTTACTTATTGCGGTGGGCGACTTGCTGTATTCAGAGTTGGTCGAAGTTTATGACAAGATTAGCGCGACTTCCAAGAGGCTCGAGATAACCGATATACTCGTTTCGTTCTTTAAAGCGTGCCCTCAAGACCTCATAGGTAGGGTAGTGTACCTAACGCAAGGCCGCCTTTACCCCGAGTTCATACCACTCGAATTTGGAATTGCCGATCGCCTTATCATAAGGTGCATCTCGCAAGCCACTGCAACGCCAGAATCCGAAGTGGACGCCCTCTACAAAAACATGGGCGATTTGGGCAACGTCGCGGAGTTGTTGCTATCTAAAGGAAAGAAACAGTCTACCCTCGACTCCTTCGCAAACTCAGCAGCGACAGGCAAGGTCACCATCGAGTCTGTTTACTCCAGCCTTGATACTATCGCACGATCACAGGGCGCGGGATCGCAGGAGACGAAGCTGAGGCTGCTTGCCAACCTCCTCCGGGATTCAAGCCCGCGCGAAGCATTATATATCGTGAGGACCGTCTCAGGGGCATTGCGCTTGGGGGTCGCGGACATGACCATACTCGATGCGCTTGCTTTAGCCAATTGCGGCTCCAAAGACGCACGGGAGACAATCGAGCGCGCTTTCAACGTCAGCAGCGATCTAGGAGATGTTGCAACAACCCTCGCGAAGAAAGGTCTTGAGGCATTGGAGAAGCTGCACCCCACACCTGGTCGCCCGATAAGGCCCATGCTTGCAGAGCGCCTTTCATCTTCAGAGGAGATCCTAGAAAAGATGGGCGGGAAGTGCGCGGTAGAATACAAATACGATGGCGAGCGGGTCCAAATCCATCTTGGAAAAGGCGAAAGCCGCCCACACCTATTCTCTCGGCGCCTCGAGAACATCGATCACCATTACCCTGATGTTTCAGAGATCATTTACGGAAATATCCATTCAGAATCGTACATAATAGAAGGTGAGATCGTCGCTATCGACCCAGCAACCTCCGAACTTCTGCCTTTCCAGGAATTGATGCACCGCAGAAGGAAGTATGATGTGGAGAAGACAATGACCACATATCCAATATCAATCAGGCTGTTTGATGCATTAGTCATTGATGGGAAAGACCTCACAAGGCTACCTTATCCTGAACGCCGTTCTCGACTCTCGAAGATCGTAAATGAAGTTCCTACGCTCAGGCTGGCAGAACAGTCTATTGTAGCTGATGCGACCGCGATGGAGCAGTTCTTCGAAGAAGCGATTTCAAACGGATGCGAAGGCATTGTCGCAAAATCGGTCAGCTCCGGCTCTTTATACAATGCCGGGGCAAGAGGCTGGCTCTGGATCAAATACAAGAGGGATTACAAGAGTGAGATGCACGATACCGTTGACCTTGTCGTTGTTGGTGCTTTGATGGGGACAGGTAAGAGGGCAGGATACTTGAGCTCATTGCTGCTCGCCGCTTACAGCAAGGGGGACGATACATTCAAAACTGTATGCAAATGCAGCACCGGGTTTACAGATGACGATCTAAAGTCCATGAAAGCGCGTTTCGAGAAACAAATCATACCACACAAGCATGCTAGGGTGGATTCAAGGATGGTTTCAGATGTCTGGATGGTCCCCACCCAAGTCATGGAGATTTTGGGGGCAGAGATCACCCTCTCGCCAATACACACCTGCGGCACGGATGCGATTAGGCCGGGTGCGGGGCTGGCAATACGCTTTCCCCGGTTCACGGGCAAATGGCGTAATGATAAGCGCGCAGAAGACGCGACAACTGTGATTGAAATTATCGATATGTATAAAAAACAATTAAAAAGGATCTCGAATTGATGGCTAAGATAACTTAATATATCCCTTAAAATGTATCGTTTTTTGGACAGACGTTGAAGGGCTAACAATCGTTCAGCTCTAAACCCATATGTCCGCACCAATCTGAATTTGGAGGGAAGCAAATGGGATACTATCGCGAAAATACGCGAAAATTCGGTAGTTCAAGACGCAGTCCCGCGAACTTCGGTCCTAAGCCGGTAGAGGAAGGAAAGGAATACGAAGTTGATATCAAGGAAATCAGCAGGCGCGGAGAAGGCATAGCCCGAATAGAGGGCTTTGTGGTCTTCGTTCCGAACACCAAAGCAGGCGACCACGTTAAGGTTAAGATAACTAGTGTATCTAACCGTTTCGCGACAGCTGAAATCGTTTAGAAGACTGTGACGGCTGCTTAGCCGCCCATTCACTTTTTTTATTTTCTTCTCTCATCATCAGTCCATATCATTTCTTCAGCATGTCATACCGATGAGCCATTCCTTGAGCCATAATATTTTAAATACCCACAGTCCCAATGTTTTTTTAGGGCATTCGCCAGTCGGTGCATTATTTTTGATAAGATTAAACTGCAAATTTGGTACTTTAGAGGTTGGCGATGCCTTGGATCTTCTCTTCGATGGCGTGCGCCTTCCATACTCATCGAGGAAGCTAACTGATATCGAACCCGTGCTTTTTGACCGCGAGTTGCTTAAAAACACCCCATCAGATAGAGTGCTTTACAAGATGTACCGGAACGCCATTCACGGGAAAGATCGAGTTGTATTCTCAAAGAATAATCTGAGATTTGACATTACGGTTATGTCGCCCGACATCCTCGGAAAGGAATGCAACAAGACATTGGGGCACAGGCATCCTGACTTCGTGCCGGGCACTTCTTATGCTGAACTGTATCAGGTTCTTCACGGCGAGGCGCGTTTCCTCCTCCAGAAGTATTGTGGTGGATCCATTATTGAATTTAAAGTGATACGGGCAAGCGATGCCGACGTTGTCCTTATTCCTCCGAACTATGGGCACGTTACCGTCAACTGCGGAAAGACGCCCCTTGTACTGACCAATCTCGTCGCGGATACCTTTACCTCAATATATGCGGAGTATGTGGCGCTCAAAGGCGCTGCGTATTACCTTCTCACAAGCCGCCGGCTAGTTCCCAACCCGTCATACTCCAACTTGCCAAAGCCCGTCTTTGCAAAAAGCCGGTTTCACGTAGACCGCGACCTATACGTTGATTTCCTCAATAATCCCGAGCGATTCGCTTTCTTGGTCTCTCCAACCCTTCTCAAAAACAACTCCTGAAGCCTAATGCGGTTTGCACCACGCGACCCTTGCAGGCAGGGCGTAAAAACCAAACTGTTTTAAATGAAAATGTCTCTACCTTCTTCCAAGGGATACCGATGAACAGCAATACCCCCTCATTTTACACGATGGACAACTTCGTTTTTGATGGGAAGAAAGTGTTGCTCAGAGTGGACATCAATTCACCCATCGACAAGTCAGGCAAGATCACTGATGATACTCGAATAAAGAGCCATGCTGAAACAATCAACGAGCTCATCGATTTGGGCGCATCGGTGGCAGTTCTTGCGCATCAAGGCAGGCCTGGTGACTCTGACTTTACAACTTTAGAAGCCCATTCAAAGATACTACAGAAGTATCTCAAAGTCCCATTGACCTATATCGATGATCTATTCGGGCCATGCGCTCGCGAATCAATAAAGAGGATGAAGAAAGGTGATGTATTACTGCTCGAAAATGCCAGGTTCTATTCGGAGGAGAACATAGAGAAGATCCCCGAGGTGCAGGCAAAGACTTTTCTGGTCAAGTATCTTGCTCCTCTATTTTCGGTCTTCATAAATGATGCTTTTGCAACCGCTCACAGGGGACACCCGTCGCTGACCGGATTCCCCATGGTGATGCCCTCTGCCGGTGGCCGTCTGCTCGAGAAGGAGGTCGAGTTCCTGGGGCACGTTTCGAGCGGCGCATCAAAACCGTGCATCTTCGTTCTGGGGGGAGGAAAAGTGCCTGATTCGGTGCAGCTAATGGAGACTCTGCTTCCGAAAGGTATGGCCGACAAGGTGCTTTTAACTGGGCTCATATCACCCCTCTTCATGGTGGCTCAAGGCAAAGAAGTTGGACATGCCACATTGAAAGTGATGGAAGGCAAAGGCATCCACTCCCTGATTCCCCGCGCAGAGGCCCTCCTCAAGAGTTATGGCAATAAAATTATGACGCCTATCGATGTCGCAACACTCAAGTCCGGAAACCGAATCGAGACTGACTTGGCTAGTGTTGCTGACGACGCTCCCATTTACGACATCGGCGAGGCGACGGTGGCTGCCTACTGTAAGGAGCTAAAGAAGGCAAAGACTATCATGATGCGTGGCCCAGCCGGCTTCATTGAGGACTCTCGCTTCACAAAAGGCTCAGAGATGCTCCTGAAGTGTATCGTAAATACTGGCGCAAAAACCCTTTTGGGCGGTGGACACCTGCGCTCCATCTCTGAAAAACTCGGCGTAGCTGGAAAGATTGGCTATTTCAGCACGGGCGGCGGGGCATTCATAACGTTCCTCTCAGGGGAGAGGATGCCATCATTGGAAGTCTTAATTACTTCTACTCAGAAGTTTAAATCAGAAAGGTAACCTCATGCTGGTGATTCAATATGAAAACTAAAGTCGCCATTAACGGATACGGGACCATTGGGAAACGGGTGGCTGATGCCATCCTCAAGCAGAAAGATATGGTTTTGGCTGGCGTGACCAAAACAAAGCCGAGCTACGAAGTGAAGCTGGCTCTCGCGCAAGGTATTAAGGTGTACGCCTCTGCTGATGACCGGATTAAGCTCTTCGACGACGCCGGCATCAAGGTTTCTGGCACGTTAGAAGACCTTCTTAAGGCGTCAGACATAGTCGTCGACTGCACACCTGGAAAAATCGGCGCTTCATACAAGCCACTCTATGAGAAAGCCAAGATTAAAGCCATCTGGCAAGGCGGGGAGAAGCATGACCTTGCTGGATTCTCCTTCAATGCCGTCTGCAATTACAATGCTGCTTATGGCAGGGACTTGGTCAGGGTCGTCTCCTGCAACACGACCGGGTTGTGCCGCTCACTCTTCGCGCTAGACAAAGCGTTTGGCATAAAGAAGACCCGCGTAGTGCTCATCAGAAGGGGCGCTGACCCGGCCGAGGTCTCAAAAGGACCGATAAACAGCATCGTTCCCGACCCGGTTACTATCCCATCCCATCACGGACCGGACGTCCAGAAGGTACTCCCCAAGCTCGATATCACGACAACCGCATTTGCAGTGCCGACCACATTGATGCACGTTCACCTGCTCAATGTCGAGCTGAACCGCGATGCGACAGAGAAGGACATACTAGAGGCATTTTCGCATTATCCTCGCATACTGATTGTCAGCGCAGTTGATGGCATAGGATCAACTGCCGAGATAATCGAATATGCCCGCGACCTAGGCAGACGCCGCTACGACATGCCTGAGCTTGTGATCTGGAAGGAGTCGATAAAGTCCTTTGGCAGGGAGATGTACCTTACGCAGGCGGTGCATCAGGAATCGATAGTGGTCCCTGAGAACATTGATGCGATAAGGGCAATGACCAAACTGGCAGAGAGCGGTGAGGAATCGATGAAGCTCACGAATTCCTCTATGGAGCTTGGGAGGTAAGTCGCATGTTCAAGAACATACTGGTACCAGTTGATGGCTCTCCAGCCTCCCTTAGGGCTCTTGAGCTGGCAACTGAGTTCTCAATGAAGGACGGGTCCAAGCTCTCCCTTCTTTATGTCATTGTTCCTCCTCCGATGTGCGACACACGGGAGTATGTGGAGGAGATGACCAAGGTAGGCAATTCCGTTTTGGAGATTGCCTCCTTAAGATGCGACGGCTGCGGTCTTAAGGCACGGACTCTCCTGAAGGTAGTCGACGAGAACCGCACATCGACCGCAAACGAAATCGTGAAAGAGGCTGTCGAGGGGAGATACGACTGCGTAATGATCGGGTCTAGAGGATACTCCGGCGAGATGAGCATTCTGATGGGCAGCGTCGCAGTTTCAGCGGCAATCAGCATGCCCTGCACAACGATAATAGTGCGATGAGTATTCCACAACAGCATATCTGGGGTTGAGTATGTCTCCTGAATTGAAGTTCGGTACTGATGGTTGGAGGTCTCGTATCGATACCGACTTCAACGACAAGAATGTCATGAGGGCAGCGGTTGGGATACTGAGGTACATAAAAAAATCCAAAAACCGGAGAAAAGGCATCTTCATAGGATATGACGGCCGAGCAAGCTCAAGGCGGTTTGCGGAACGCTGCGCAGCGGTGATCTCATCCGGCGAAATCGAGTGCTTTATACCGCCGAGGCCAGTTCCAACACCAATCTCGGCATACGCAGCGGTCAAGTATTCGCTCGATGGCTCTATAATGATTACCGCTTCTCACAACCCTCCGGAATACAATGGGATAAAATTCATCCCGTTCTACGGAGGACCGGCGACTCCTGACATCACCGATGCCATAGAGCAGCTTATACCTAAGCGCCTTGGTTCCGAAGTTCTGAAGAATGCAAACGTTCACTCCAGCCTAATCTCTGAGCTGGACCCTGTGCCGTCATACGTGGCGCGATTGGACCGCATCTTTGACCTTGAAGGCAACACGCTCAAAGTATGCATTGACCCCATGCACGGGGCGACTGCAGGAATCATCGATGAGGTACTTCGCCACTTTGGCGCAAGCATCAATGTGGTTCGGGGGAATCTCGATCCGCAGTTCGGGGGAACAATGCCTGACCCCACCCCCGCCAATCTGACAATGCTCCGACAGAAAGTCGTCGACACCAATTCTGATTTGGGGGTAGCGCTTGATGGAGACGGCGATCGGCTGGCGATAGTGACCAACGATGGTCATTTCTTGATGGCTAATCAAATATTGCCTGTCATTTATCTGCATCTCAATGATATCCGTTCATTGAAAGGCGACGCCGCAAGGACTGTCGCAACGTCGCATATGATAGACGCTGTCTGCTCATCGAGGGGGTTCAAAGCCGTAGAGGTGCCTGTCGGCTTCAAATACATCGGCTCGCTCCTCCGCAAGAAAGAGGTTACCGTTGGCGGAGAAGAGAGCGGCGGCATAAGCTTCGCAAACCATATTCCTGAGAAGGATGGAATCGCGTCCGCTCTCATGGTGCTTGAGCACCTCCACGCAACCGGGTTTTCGATGTCTGCAGTAATGAAAAAGATGACCGATGAATTTGGGGCGTTCGTCTCATCAAGGGTCGATCTCCGCTTGGACTCAGTCTCACCTGATTTGATGAATAACCTCGAATCTAATGCATTGTCAAAACTGGCTAGTACAATTAAGCATATCAACAAGTTGGATGGCCTAAATATCACTTTTAACGATGGAGCTTGGTTGCTCTTCAGGAAATCTGGAACCGAGAATGTTGTCAGAATCTATGCCGAATCTAGATCAAGCGGGCGAACCGATTCGCTTCTCATGCTCGGGAAGAGCCTGCTTTAAATTTTTCATATGAAACGATTGTTTTAAAGCATAGCCGCCCGCTTCCTTCATCAACTCTGGTGCACGCCGATGTTTCCATTAATTCATTCACAGCCTTTCCTTGTTTCCCGACTGCTGTTCACCACGACCGGTCAATGGGGACATCATTGCAGCTCTCAGATTGAAATGCGCTCTGCACGACGAAGGTAATGCACCATGAAATCTCTGCCCAGGTGGAAACGAGGAAGATATCTCCTGCTCCTTATCATGCCAATCCCCGCCTTCTTCGTATCTATCCTTATAGGCGCATATCCGTTGCCAGCCGATGCGGTGCTCGGCGTTTTCTTCTCGAAACTACTATACCCTCTTTTTCAATACACATCTTTACCAGTATACGAAACAGTAATCTTCGACATACGCTTGCCGAGGATTATTCTAGCAATCTTAGGCGGCATTGCACTATCTGTTTCAGGTGCGTCTCTGCAGAGCTTATTCAAAAACCCCTTGGTAGACTCATACGTGTTGGGCGTTTCAGCAGGTGCGGGATTTGGTGCCTCCATTGGAATTGCGCTGCTCCCAGCCCTTCTTGGGGCTCCGCAGATCCTCTCATTCATCTTCGGATTCGGCGCTTTTCTGACGACCTACTATGTAGCAAAGAGCAAAGGCGATACCCCCGTTGTCTCTCTCGTGCTTGCTGGAATCATAGTAACTGCCCTCTTTCAAGCCGGGCTGTCGATTGTTAAGTTCTTCACTGATGTGAACCAGATGGCGGGAGTTGTATACTGGCTCATGGGGAGCCTCGCTGTTACAGGATGGTCCGAGGTTATTCAAACCGCCCCCGTCATAATGGTCTCATTTGTCGTGATTTACCTTATGCGATGGCGATTGAATGTGCTTTCGATGGGGGACGAGGAGGCAAAATCACTGGGGGTAAACGTCGAAAGAGACCGAATAATAATCCTTGTAGCAACAACCCTCATGGTATCTTCCTTCATATCAGTGGCGGGGGTCATCGGTTGGATCGGACTTGTGGTTCCTCATACGATAAGGATGTTCCTAAAGAGCCCCGACAACCGGCTGATCATACCCTTATCAGCAAGCCTTGGGGCCGTCTTCCTTTTGCTCGCCGATGACTTAGCGCGCTCGATAACGACCTTTGAGCTTCCAGTGGGCGTGATTACTACCCTTATCGGAGCGCCTTTCTTCCTGTATTTGCTCAAGCGGAGAGGTGGAAACGTATGGAAGTAGTCCGGGTCGATTGCCTTTCTTTTGCTTACAACGACGACTTCTCAATCGATGACATATCAATATCCGTTAATAGAGGGGAGGTCGTCTCGCTGCTAGGCCCAAACGGGTCTGGCAAGACCACCCTGATCAAGTGCATCAATGCCCTCCTCTTACCAAAAGAAGGCGTGGTCTTCGTTGCAGGGAACGATGTAAGGAAATACACTCGAACCGAGCTCGCCAAGTTGATTGGATATGTGCCTCAATCGCACGAGCCATCCTTTCCATTCACCGTCTTCGATGTCGTTTTGATGGGGCGTGTATCACATCTGGACATCTTCCAGCAGCCTTCAAGTTCTGATTACAAAAAAGCGGAAGACGCCCTCCAAACAGTCGGTCTGCAGCGTCTGAGCGAAAAACCGTATACCCAGATTAGCGGAGGTGAACGACAGCTTGCCATGATTGCGAGAGCCCTCGCGCAGGAACCTCAGGTCCTTGTGTTGGATGAACCTACCGCACATCTGGATTTTAAAAATCAAATCCTCACGCTGCAGATAGTCAAAAAGCTTTCCCAGGAAAAGAATATCGCTGTAATTCTTAGTTTGCATGACCCCAATCACGCTTTGCTCTTCACTGACAAGACCGCTTTGCTCTGCCGCGGCAAGATAATCGCATTTGGCGCATCCTCCCAAGTCATCAACCGTGAGAACATCTCGCGAATATATGGCATCGACGTTGACATAGTTCCACACGATGGCTATGGTCTGATAATGCCTGTGACGCACTAGGCAAGCTGTGGAATCGGAGAGTAAATCTTATTTAGTTTTTAACCAATTAGGCTAAATGAGCGCAGCTTCCGTCTTACCTAACCATTTATATTTGCCTTATTGCCTACCTAACTGATAATGCTGCGGCAGAAAAAAGGAGATTATTATGACTGGTGACAAGCGGAAGACCTTTGTGGCAAGGGAGGACTTACTAACCCGCCTGAATGAGACCGCTCGGCAGAATGGCCGCAGCCTGTATGAGACCGTGAATGATATACTCGAACTGGCGATATCTGCCAACGAATCAGACGTATCCTTACGCGAGGCTATTGACGAGAAGCATCTCATCAAACGTGCCAAGGAGAAAGGGATGATCCTCGGGCTGGAAAATATCTGGCAGGAGATGGCTGAACTTGCGTATTCTTCCTCCAAGGAGGATTCTTTGGCCATATGGCGCGACGCGGGAAAGTGGTATGCAAAACGCTATCTGCTTGAAGGCTCAACTGACCCCTTCTCAGATTTCAAAAAAGACCTGGAATCTTTCACTTGGAACGTCCCTGAGTTCACAATAAACCGGAAAGACGCTGAAGTCTCAGTTAATGCAATTAGCCCTAGCTTCTCTGATGCCTATTCAAATCAATTCCTGACTTTTATCGGGTCCTGCATTGAAACATTGGGATTCAAGATTATCGAAAAAGAATCATCCAGAGGCAGCCTCAGATTGAAGGCTATATTAAGATAAAACAAATAAACGTAAATACGCTATATTCTTTTACTGCTCCGGGGGCATCTTTTTGGTCGTCGAGAGATCTAAAGGCAAAAAACTTATATACGTTTCCGAGGACCTTCTCGACAAAATCTCCATGATTTCGAAGAAAAAAGGCGAGTCCATAAGCAAGTTTGTAGAAGACAACCTCCGTGAGTCAGTGAAGGTAGAACAGCTTGGGCACAATGCAAATGAGATTACAACTCTTTTGGAGACCCTGCAGATCCAACGCGTGCTGGGTGGGACATTCATTCCTATTGACGTAGTTAACCACATGTGCAATAGGACATATGTCCAGGAGAAAGATCTGATTCTATCTCTCTGGTCCGATAGCGGAAAGCTCTATGGGAAATATATCAAAGAGCGCTATGATCACCCGATTATGACTCTAATCAACCTGCTAAGGACTATGCGATGGGATCTCAACGAAGTGGCTCTTCGTGAGGAAAAAGCCATGTCAAAGTTCAGGTGCATCTCAACATCCCTCAATGAGAGCGGTGCCGATCTGCTATCAAGATTCATAGAAGGCGCAATAACTGGAATGGGATTCAAAGTGTTGCGCCGAGAATGCCTGAAAGGCTTAATCGTGATTGATTTTTCCGACTGATTGGATTCGTCGTTTCCAAATGACGCCACCGCCAACCCGCAATGCACTTTTATCATCCTAAATAATAAACGCTCATGCTAATTCTACAATTCTACCAAATCACCATCATTTACTATGAACAAAAGATTAAACAATAATAGTTTTGTGAACAATTTTACAAGTATATATTTGCAATAATTACACTATCTATATATATGCATCATGATAAACATAATCTACAAGCAGTGAATACTAGGTGAAAAAATGTATTCAAGAAAAAGTTATGCTATCTTAATTGTTGCATTGCTGGCCCTCCCCATGCTTACATTTGCAGTACCTGTCAAGGCTTCGACAGGCGCCCCTTATCTTGGAGCAATAGACGAAGGTTATAACCTCCACGTGGGCGTCTCAGAAGTTCATATTCAGGCAGGACAGAGTTACGTTGACTCCGTTGATTCAATCGACCTAAGCAGTGGAAACTGGACTTTTACAATAATCTTCGAGTATAATGGAACGAAATATGTTGATTTCTCGGGCGCCCAGTTCGACCTCTACATGAGCAAGAACGGTTATTCCAACATCACAGAGGACGATCTGCTTTATGCTTCTGAATTCAGCGTAACAATGCTCGACCTTGCTTACCCGCAGTCAGTTGTAAAGACCAATTCTAGACTGCTAGGCGGTTCTGCAACATTCAGCCTTGGTGCTATCGACCTCTATGATATGGGCATAGGCCAAACCGTTAACGCCAAGATTCTTACAGGTCCTATTCCCTACGATATCACACCTGATTACCAGTACATCAAAGTCTGGGACGGTGTTAGCACACTTGTTGCAGTAGCACTCCAACGCGTTGACATACTCCCTACACTTGTCTTCATCCCAACTGACGGTCCGGGATGCCAGACAGTTGTTCTTAGTGGAGCTGCACTCGTGCCAAACGAAGTCATCAACTTGACTTATCTTGCTCCAAGCCAATTAGCTGGGCCCTTCGCGCAAGTGACAACTGACGCAAGCGGCCAATTCACCTACACTTGGAACATAGCTGACCTGGGAAACGACTATACTTACACGCCTTACGAAAACATCTCCATACAGGCTATCTACAACTCAACTGGGGAAGATATCGGCGATCCCATAGTCTACCAAGAGTTCAGCCGATTCTTCACATACTTCGAGGGCGTATTGCCTTACGGCCCTGGTGTGTATGGAAACGGAACCGCGGGACCGATACCGGTATATGTTCACGGTAACCTTCAAGTAGATGGCGCATTCTTCAACCCATGCGATGACGTAACCTTCATTGTTGAAGACATCAATATGGGTTCTGCGACGGTGCTTCCACTCACTGGAATATTCAACGCTTCGTTGACAGTGCCCGAGCTTTCTCAAGGATACCATGAGGTGTATGCCATCAACAACGGCGTAGTCTACTACTTCACAATCGATGTGCTGCCAACTCTGGAGATTAATCCATCGAGCGGATCGTGCGGCACTGAAGTGGAATTCTTCGCCTATGGCTTCCCCGCGAATGAGGAGATTTACATCTACTGGTTCAGCTTTGATTACTCCTTTGACTTGTGGTACAATATTGTCAACGGAACTACAGGTGACGATGGTAAGTTCAACGTAACTGTGCCATACCAGATTGAGAACTCGTTCGGCGGAATACACCCTGTCATCGCAACCGACTACTACGAGGGGCCAACCGTGTTTGGTTTGGACTTCAACTTTAGCGGCACAATCGCTCCGACATACTTCACAATTACCCCCCGGGTCTGGATTGAACCCGAAACAATCGACAACGACTGCACAATCTTCACCGTCTACGGCTGTGGCTTCACGCCGCTCTTGGATTACCACATGGATGTGGACAACCAGGACTTCAACCCATCAACCATCAACAGCGATTTGATGGGCGACGTTGAGATTGGCTTGATTGCTTCAGGTTTCAGACCAGGCTCGCACACAGTATCCTTCTACGCATTACCAAATGCAACGTTCGGCTACTACATGCCTGTCGCATATGATTGCTTCACAGTGTCTACATTAGACGACCCGATCTTTGGTACATTGCTCTCAATCAACGAGTCCGTGGCGACAGTCCAGACAAGCGTCGAGACGCTTCAGGTCTCAGTCGACGAACTAAATGCCAAGCTAGTTGCCTTCAACGATACATTGGTCAGCATCCAGACTGAACTGGGCACCATACAAACAAATGTCCAAACAATAAACGCCAAGGTTGATATCATCAGCGGAAATCTGGCGACAGTGACAACAACCCTAGGCGCAGTCAATGGCACAGTGACCTCGATATCCGGCGACATGGCAACAGTCAAGACTGATCTCGGAACCGTCAAAACAACTCTGAACGCAGTCAAGACAACGACAGACTCGACCAAATCATTCTTGCCGGTTGACATGACTCCTGTTTGGATAACTATGGTTCTAGCGCTCATTGCAGCGATAGCGGCTGTAGTTGCAGTCATCTCGATCAGAGGCAAGTCTGCGGCTTAAACCGCAGCATCCATTTTTTCTTTTTTTTTAAATTTCTCTTTTACTACTCTCTTCGCTTAAGGAATTCTTGCAGAACTTGTTCCGTTGCAATGCCGTTCCGCGCACCTCTGCTCTGAATCTTCAAGGCTGCGGCTGCCGCTCCCCATCTCAAGCATTCGCTATCATCAAGCCCTCTGCAATATGCTGATACAAAACCGGCATCGAATGAATCTCCAGCTCCCGTTGTATCCGCAACATCCACTTTAAATGCCGGACGTAGCGCCTCCCTCCCTGATGACATTAGGTATGCTCCAAAAGATCCCCTCTTGACCACGACCTTCCCGATCTTCTCGGCAAGCAACATTGCCCCCTCCTTCCATGGCTTTTTTGTCAGGGTCTGGCACTCGTTCTCGTTGAGCATGATCATATCCGCCCCCTCCAGATCTCCAGGCTTAAGCTCGCCAACTGACCCGCCGGGGTCGATGCTCAACTTCCATTTACCCTTACATTTCATTATGCTCTTCAGGAGCTTTCTGCTCACGTTGCAGAGCTGGACGACCTTTGGCGAAGTCTTTGCGACCTCCCTGCCTGCGACCCCTTCGAGAAAAGCATTAGCCCCCCTGTATGCGATCATCCTTCTGCTGCCGTCGGGCTCAACAATGACGCACACCGTGCCGGTCTGGGTCCCCTCAACCCTCATCACATAGTCAGTTATGACGCCTTCATTCCGCAGGGCATCCGTTGCTTCAGACCCCTCAGCGTCATCCCCGACGCATGCGAGAATCGCGCTCTTCAATCCGAGCTTCGAGACCCCTACCGAAAAATTTGCAGCCGATCCTCCGTGGAACATTGAGAATTTGTGGGCGAAAGCCTCCGAATCCGGCATCGGAGCCTTGTCAACGAAGAACGAAAGGTCGACATTTATGTTCCCTACAGCCAGAACGTCCAGCACTCTCGCCAAAAGCCTACCCCCTGTTGAGTATGACTCGCGCGTCGACGACCTTGCACCCATCCTCATACCCTATCGTAGGGTTGAGGTCCAGCTCTTCAACTGCATCATTTTCAATCATCAGCCTTGACGCCTTCATCAGCGATTCATAGATGCTGTCCAAATCGACGGGTTTGCGGCCTCTTGCCCCCTTGAGCAGCGGCAGCGCCTTCAGCTCATTTATCATTTCTATGGCGTCTTCTCTCTCTATCGGCGCAACCCTAAACGAGACATCCTTGAAGATCTCAACAAAGATCCCCCCAAGACCGAACATTATTACGGGTCCGAACTGAGGGTCCCTCTTTGCACCGACTATAGTCTCAACCCCTGGTTTCGCCATCCTCTCCATGAGCACCCCCTCGAACCTGCTTCCTGTTTTCTCAGCGACCGACCGAAGCCTCCTGAAAGCCTCCGTAGTGCCTTCCTGGTTGGCGATATTCAACAACACGCCGCCCACATCAGACTTGTGGATGATATCAGACGAAACGATCTTCATCGCGAGGGGAAACCCCAGCTCGGCAGAATACTTCACAGCATCCACCTCATCCATGGCAACCCTCCATTCGCCGACAGGCAGGCCGTAAGCCCGGCATAGTTCCTTAGCCTCCGGCTCAAGCAGCCAGCCTCTTCCCATCCCCCTCGTAATGATCTCCTGGGTCATTTTTACCATCGAGATATTGTAATGCCGAGCCCTAATAAAACACTTTCACAAAACATCCTATGCGAAAATCCGCGCGATACTGCCCAGCAAACTTTAATATCAATGGCTCACACTCTTTTCTTCAATTTGGTGTCGATATGTCTCATCCGATATCAAAACAACCGCGAGGAACGCGACTTCTGCTCTTGGGAAACGAGGCAGTTGCCCGTGGGATTGTGGAAGCAAACGTCGAGATTGCCGCTTCCTACCCGGGCACGCCCGCCTCAGAGATCGTCGATACACTCGCACTCATCGCCGATGAAGTTGGAATGCATGTTCAATGGTCGACAAACGAGATGGTCGCATTCGAAGTAGCCGTTGGCGGAGCTCTGTGCGGCAAGCGCAGCACGGCATCAATGAAGCACATCGGCGCTAATTGGATCGTTGATCCCCTCATGCATGCCACATACCACGGCTTCAACGCCGGACTGCTGGTCATCTCTGCCGACGACCCTTCTGGGCACAGCTCGGCAAATGAGCAGGATAGCCGGTACCTTGCCCAGCTGGCGGAGATCCCGGTGGTCGAGCCCTCCGACATCCAGGAGGCTAAGGACTTTGTAAAGATCGCATTGGAGCTCTCCGAGGAGATAAAGCTCCCTGTAATGTACCGGCTTGTGACCCGCATCTGCCACTCGAGGGGGGACTGCGTACTGGGTGAGGCAAGCCGGAAACCCACGGTGCCGAAGTTCGACGACACATACTACCGTGATTTCGTTCAAGGCGAAGGCATAGTCGGGCCAAAGGTAATCCCGATGATGCACTCCATCCAGCACTCAAAACTGCTGCTCGTGGAGGACGCTGCCGCAAGGAAAGGGCTCTTCGCAGTGGAGCACCCTGATGCCAGCTCCATGAAACGCCTGTGCATACTGACCGCATCAGCTCCGGCCAACTACGTCTTCGACTACCTCAATAAGCGCAATCTGAGGGGTAAGATCGGCGTGATTAAGCTCGGCTTGACGCTGCCTTTTCCAACGAAGGCTGTCTCCGACTTTGTGAAAGGTTACGACGAGGTGCTTGTCGTCGAAGAAGGCGAGCCCTATTGCGAGCGTTGCCTTACCGCGTTGGCGAAAGACCTGAAGCCATCGCTTAAGATCCACGGCAAGGAGGACGGGTCTCTGCCACGGGAAGGCGAGCTTAACTACAGCTCTATCGATTCGGCGCTATCCTGCAATCTCGGTCTGAGCCCGGAAACCGTGCCACAGATTAAGGCTGAAGCTATGTCTGAATCTGCAAAGCTCCTCACGCCAAGGACCCTTACAATGTGCGCCGGATGCCCTCACAGATCGGCGTATTACGCAGCCAAGAAGGCTATCCGGAGTGTCGCGAACGCAAGGTACATCGCCTTGGGGGATATCGGATGCTACACCCTAGGGATATATCCGCCGCTCAAATTCATGCACGACGTCTTCTGCATGGGTAGCAGCATCGGCGTTGCAAACGGCGTAGTGAAGGCGGGAATAACCGGGCCAGTGTTGGCAACGATAGGCGACTCTACCTTCTTCCATGCTGGGATACCCGCGCTGATAAACGCAACCTTCAACCAAGCAAACATCAAGGTTATGGTCCTTGACAATCAAGTGACCGCAATGACAGGTTTCCAGCCACATCCTGGCTGCGGCGAGACCGCGACGAACAAGCCCACGAAGAAGGTCTCGATCGAGGCTATATGCAACGCTTGCGGCATCGACTTCGTAAGAACCGTCGATTCTTACGACTTCGAATCATGCGTGGCTGCAATGGAGGACGCAATCAAGTTCAACGGTCCTGCTGTGGTCATTTTCAGGCGCGTCTGCAGCCAAGAATTCCTCAAGCGCGCGAGGCGGAAGGGGAGCGCGATTCATGCCTATCGTGTAGACGATTCGAAGTGCATAGGCTGCAGGACCTGCGTCGCCGCATTCGGTTGCCCTGCTATCGGTTTCGACCGGGAGCGAAAGAAAGCCCACATCGACAAAGCGTCATGCATGGGGTGCGGAGTCTGCAAGTCCGTCTGCCCCAATGGCGCAATGGACATTGCTGGAGGGAACGCTGATTGAGGTCCAAAGTCGAAGGCTCGAAAGAGGCAAACCTCATCATATCAGGCGTTGGCGGGCAAGGAAATGTCAGGTCCGCGCAGATTCTTGGCGCCGCCGCAGTCAAGGCAGGGCTCCGGGCTAGGGTATCTGACGTCTTCGGGATCGCCCAGAGGGGCGGGCCGGTGCTTAGCCACGTGAGGATTGGGGACTCCATCTGCGGGAATATGGTTAACGAGCACGATGCCGACATCGTCATTGGTCTGGAGCCAATGGAAGTCCTCCGGGGCGTCTCCAGGTTCTTAAAGCCAGGTGGCACCGTGATCATAAGCATGCGCCCCATCTATCCCGTCGAGGTCAATACCGGAAAGGTCCCATACCCGGGCACTGAAGCCATGCTCGCGATAATGCGGAGAGTGGCTTCGAGGGTCATTGTGCTGGATGCATCAAAGATTGCTGAGAGCGTTGGGATACCGATAGCTGCCAACATCGTGATGCTCGGAGTCCTTGCAGGATCTGGTCTGCTTCCATTCGACGACCGCCTCCTCCTCGAGTCGATAAAGGAGAATATTCCGCGCTCGCTTGAGCAGAACCTCAAGGCATATGAAGCTGGATTTGCGATTGGGAAAGGCGCCTGAGCGAGAATAGTGCTCAGTCTACGTGGCGCCCTGCCGCAGTCGCCAACCTCAGTTTCTTTACCTTATCCCACACAACATCGTTCGTTACCTTGGGATCGCCCTTTCCGCTCGTCTTCTTCATCAATTGGCCTATAAGGTAGTGGACAGCCTTGTCATCGTACATGGCGTCGACAACCGCCTTCCTGTTCTCCTTAAAGACCTCATCTGTGATCGTTTCGAGTGTTCCCCTATCCGAAATCTTCCTCATGCCGCGCTCGTCTACGATCTGAAGCGCGCTCTTGCCGCTCACGATCAGCTCAGGAAGAATGATCTTGCCGATCTTACCGCTGATATCATTGCCCTTGATCATTTCTAGCATGTTTACAAACGTGGATGGTGTTATCTTGGCTTCGCCCAGCTCTAACCCCTTATCGTGAAGCTCACCGAGAACATCTCCCATCAGCCAATTGCTCACGGTCTTTGCATCGCCATAGCGCCTGACGCTCTCCTCGTAGAAATCCGCAAGTACCTTGTCCGCAGTGAGGACCTGGGCATCATACTTGGGGATGCCGTAAGCCTTCACAAATCTCTCCGCCCTCGCATCGGGTAGCTCTGGCATGCAGACTTTCATGCGCTCTACAAATTCCCGCGTAACAATCAATGGCGCAATGTCTGGCTCCGGGAAGTACCTATAGTCGTGCTCTGCCTCCTTCTCCCTCAGTGAGATAGTAACCTTCCTAATCTCGTCCCAGTGCCTGGTCTCCCTGGCGATCTTCGATCCCTTCTGCAGTGCATTGCGCTGCCTGGATATCTCGAAATTGAGCGCCTTCTCAACCTCTTTGAACGACGATATGTTCTTGATCTCGACTCGTTCGCTGCCCCTTATCGATATGTTGGCGTCGCAACGCATTGCACCCTCAAGCCCGCCATCACATGCCCCGATATGCTCCATTATCGACCTCAGCTTCTGGAGGAAGAGCCGCGCCTCCCGAGGGGAGGACATATCTGGCTCGGTAACGATTTCAAGAAGCGCCATGCCTGCCCTGTTGTAGTCAACGAGCGTGTATGGGGAAAGGTCAATCGGCCCGATATGAACCAGCCTTGCAGGGTCCTCCTCAAGCTGAATCCTGGTTATCCTCACAGACTTAGCCTTCGGCCCTACGTTCACTTGCATGCTGCCCCCTTCACAGATGGTCTCCATGCCCGCCGTTTCATACATTGAGATCTGGAAATTTTTGCTCATATCGACATAGAAATAGTTCTTCCTGTAGAACGATGTCTTCTCGCTTATCTTACTGTTGAGCGCAAGGCCTGCCAGTACCGCGAACTCAACTGCCTTCCTGTTAGGCTTGGGCAGCGAACCTGGATGCCCGAGGCAAACCTCGCAGACGTTGGAGTTTGGCTCCTTATCGCGGTAATCTGAACTGCAGGCACAGAAGAGCTTCGTCTTGAGCTTCGTAAGCTGGCAATGTATCTCCAGCCCGATCACAATATCGTTCTCAGACACCTGCTATCCCCCCCTCGGCGGCTTCATGTCAAGCCGCAGTTCTTCCTCAAGCCGCTTTGCGACCGTGAATATCCTTCCCTCGCACAGCGGGGGCGCCATTATCTGCAGACCGATTGGAAGGCCATCAACAAACCCGCATGGAAGCGACAATGCCGGCATCCCGGCCAAGTTGATCGAGACCGTATCAATGTCCGTCATATACATCGAAAGCGGGTCATCTACCTTCTCCCCGATCTTGAATGCTGGCGTTGGCATCGTAGGTCCGACCAAAGCATCAAAATTCTTGAAGAGCCTGTCGAATTCATTCTTTATCAGCGTCCGCACCTTCTGCGCCTTTATGTAATACGCTTCATAGTATCCTGACGAAAGCGCAAAAGTGCCGAGGATTATTCTCCTCTTCACCTCTTTCCCAAAGCCCTTCCCCCTAGTCTTCGAGTAAGATGTCGACCAGTCCATTCCCTCATCGTCCTCCCTCACGCCGTACCTAATCCCGTCGTATCTCGCAAGGTTTGAACTGGCTTCCGACATGGCTATCATATAGTAAGCTGGAAGCGCATATTTTACAGAAGGCAGGCCAACCTCCTCGCATTTCGCCCCCATCGACTCCAGGATATGCACGCAATTCCAGACGCCCTTCTTGACCCCCTCATCCGTCCCCTCCCCGAGGAACTCTTTGGGGACGCCGAACCTCATCCCCTTGACCTCCTTGCCTAGATAGTCAAGATATCTCTCCTTCTTCACGTTCAGTGATGTGCCATCCCTCTCATCATACCCGCTTATTACATCCATCAACAAGGCGCAATCCCTCACATCCCTTGTCATCGGTCCTATCTGCTCGATGCTGTTCGAGAAAGCGATTAACCCATACCTGCTCATCAGACCGTATGTCGTCTTCAAGCCGACAATCCCGCAGAAGCTCGCTGGGCACCTCACCGAGCCGCCGGTATCAGACCCAAGCGCCGCAACCGCCTCCC
>CAZWMA010000012.1:0-56579 GCA_964634735.1 uncultured Nitrososphaerota archaeon | reverse complement strand
CTCCTCATTATTATCACTATTTTTTCATTAAAGAGGTTGCTGTTAATATAAAGATTCCGTCCGTTGACCTTGCAAGGAGCAAACGATCCTTAAGAAAAAGCATCCTGCACAGCATTCTTATTCGACGCCCTCTTTTGCGCGTCTTCGAATCTCTTGCAGACGATGTGCACGAGAGGCTCAACGCGCCCCTCCACCGCCACCGCCGAAACCGCCACCGCCGCCAAAGCCACCGCCACCGCCGAAACCGCCGCTGCTGCTCGAGGGGGACGATGTCGTGGCGACGACGATGGGCCTGAACATCATCGGCATGAGGGTCGGGAATGAGGCTTCAGGGATATGTATCTCGAGGTCGCGCATTACCGAAGCGACTTTGTCGCCGACGCCAAGAGACGTTCCGTATACGAGCCACTCGCCCCATATCGATATGTCCGAAGGCGAGTATTTCCTCATCATTGCCATGTCGGAGAGAAAAGCCCGGAAGGCGTCCCACTCAAGCTTCTCCTTGTAGAGGTCTCCTTTCCACTTCCCGAAGAGCGGCGATGGGAAGACCGCCGCGATGCCGCACTGCACAAGCATGAGGAATGAGAGCCCAATGGCGCCCATGAGTATCGCAGTCGCGTTAGAGAGGATGACGGTCGCGATGAACGAGACCCCGAGCAGGAGCCCGGACGCGAGAGCAAATGGCAGTATCCGGTCCCTTCCGCCCACTACGAACTGGGAGCTGATGCGGCGGTCGAATTCCCTAGTGATGGAGGTGTAGCTGTTCTTCATCGTCTGAAGCGACGAGTAGCTCTTGCTTGATTCCAAGCGCTCGACCTTTCCCTTGAGGTAATTCGTGTCGACGACACCGTCTTTGGCGAGGCCTCTAAGATAATCGAGCACTTTGCGCTCGTATTCGTCCCCCGCCGATGTATCGATAAGCGTGATGATGAGCCCGTTTCCGGACTCCTGCATCTTGACCTTCCCCTGGATATGAAGGTCCAAGAGGGTCGCATAGAATGCGTGCTCGTCGAAGTCAACAACGTCCCCCTTGAAGATGAGGTTGACGAGCCACGGCTTCCGCTCCTTGTTCGGCACGAAGCTGAGGTACTTTGGCACGCCGTATATGTTCTCCCTGCCGTACCGGTAGTACGTGACCAGTAGCAGGAATGGCAGCACTATTACGAGGAAGGAGGCGAGGTCTCTCAGCACGTCGGCGAACCAGTATTCGGCAGAGTAGAGGAAGTTGGCGTTCACAGTAGGCAGGCGCACATCTAACATGTAAGTGTAGAACCCGGGCATCGTAAGCAGTATGTCGCTCGTGAGGAGCATCTCCACCTCGAGGAGCTCGTCGTTCGCGGAACTGCCGTATATGCTGAGCATGCCGCTCGAGTTGACCATCGAGAGCGTTGGAGGATGTTGGTAGACAGCTACTATTTGCTCGGGGAACATTATGTCAATCGCGACATTCCTGTAGGGGAGGTGCGTGCTGGCTAACTGGAGGTTGATGTGCACCAACCTCGAGTCGAACTCAATGGGCGGAAGGACCTGGAAGACGTATTTTATGACGTATGTCCCGGCTTGGAAGTAGTCGGGGTTGTAGCAGCCAGCCTCGTTGGTCTCAGCCAGGGAACTGATGCGCGTAAGGTAGCTGGCACCATCCGAAGATAACAGGGTGACGTCGCCATCATAGTCCTTGATATACGGAATCGTTCCCTGCGGGCAATCGATCGAGACTAGTTGGATGTGCGAAGATTCCAGCGATCCGAGCGTCAGTGGCGCGTCCCAGGTGCGGTAGAGCATCCGGTACTGCCCGGAAGCGCGAATATCGTATGTGAACTCCTCTACAAGCGTGCCGTTCTCATGCAGGGTTGCCCTATAGCTGTCCACGACCACGTTGCCGTCGAAGAGCCCCGGCACGGCGTTCACAAAGAATACGCCGATAGCTCCGATTGTAAGTGTGATGATTACGAGTGCAACTATCTGCCTTGTTTCAACCACTACGCTCAGCTTCCAATCCGCGCTCTAATCCTGCTTCAATTATCGGTTTTGTTCTTGCGAACGCCATGCTGAAGGGATGCCTCAGAACTCGATCTTCGGCCTCTTCTCAGCCTCCTCTTCGAATTGGAGGTACTCCATCTTCGATAAGCCCATAATCTTGGCTACGAAGTTTGAAGGGATGGTATCGCACCGGGTATTGAACTCCTGCGCGATGTTGTTAAAGGTGTACCTGTGCCTTGATATCTCGTCCTCGAGCTGCTTGACGGAGTCCATCAAGGAAGTCACCGTTCCGGACGTCTTGAGGTCAGGATAGTTCTCGGCTACAGCTACAATGCTGCCGAAGAGCCTCCTCGACTCGGTGTCGATCTGCCTTAGACCCTCTGCGCCGGCCTTTCCAACCTCCGACCTGAGCCCCGTTACCTTCTCAAGGACCTCCTTCTCGAACTTTGCATAGCTCTTCACTGCGCCGAGCAGCTGCTCGATCATGTCCAGCCTCTTCTTCATTGCGACCTTGACCTGCCCAAGAGTCGCTGAGGCGGAGTTGCTCAGCGTCTTGAAACGGTTATAAACCGATACAAAGAAGAGAAGCAGGCCGAATACGACCACTGCTGCGAGAATCAGGACAATGATTGTTAGAGTGTCCATAACAGTCCACAGATTGCCTTAATGAAAAAATATGAATTTAAACATTGCTAAGCATTCATTGGTCTACCGCAAAGCGAATAAAAAAATGTGTGTGTCATTACAATAATAAATCAGCAAAAAAAACTCGTTCTACTGAACTATATAAAAAAAATACACATCAGTAATATACTCTTAAATATCATTCTCGACATATTTTAACGAGGGTTAAATTGGTAAGAATTCTACCAGGCGTTGAGATACAAGTAGTTAAGGAGATCGTTCCTCAACAGCTGCATCCTTCCGGAGTCGTAGGCCTTATCGGCACAGCCGAAAAAGGTCCATTGCTAACGGCAACCCCTGTAACAAGCTACAGGGAATATCAGGAGAAGTTTGGCTCGGACACTTCATTCAGCCTAACCAAGGAAGCAAGGCTATGCTTCATGAATGGGGTCTTTGAGGTATTTGCGACCAGGATAGAGGCATCAGGAACGGCTAATGCTTATGCCACGCTTAGAGATGCGGATGGCGAGGACACGCTGAAGCTCGAGGCAAGGGCGGTTGGCGAGGCGGGAAATAGGCTCAAGTATGCTTTAACTCAGGGAGCGGTCGAAGGGGCAGTAAATATCCAGATATCGGATGGCGCTGCGTTTGAGGCTTTCGACAACCTGACGATGGACAAGAGCAGTGAGCTCTACATCGCAGACATCATAAACAAGAACTCGAGACTTGCATATGCAAAGGACTTGACCAAGAAGGGAAAAGGTGCTCTGAGGAACCTTGTCATCACTGATGGGGCTTTCGAAGGCGGAACTACCGTGCAACCGGATTCCAAGAGTTTCGAGAAGGCATTAGAGAGGCTCGAGATGGAGGACGACGTAGACGTCGTTTATGCTGCGGACTGCTGGGATCCGAAGATACACGCGCTGGTCGATGCGCACTGCGCCAATATGAGCAAGGAGGCGAAGAACAGAATCGGAATAGGCACCGTGGCTCCGAACGAGGAGGTCGCAGAGATTGTGAAGAGGACGGCGACATTGGCAAGCGACAGATTGGTGCTAATCGCACCATACGGGGCTGCAGGAGCAGTCTCGGGCCTGATCAGCAAGCTGAATTACTACGAGTCGCCCACCTTCAAGGCAATCGCCGGAGTGGCGGATGTTGAGAAGAGGTATACTCCATCGGAACTCATGGAACTTCTTAAGGCCGGAGTGCTTCCACTAGAGGCTCGGCGCGGCAAGGGCATCATAGTGGAGAAGGGCATAACCACGAGCAAGGAGCAGATAAGCGTCATGAGGATAGCGGACCATGCTGTCAGGGCAACGAGGAATGCAGCCGAGAACTTCATAGGGACGCTCAACACTGCCGGCGGAAGGATGGCCTTGAAGCAGAAGATAACCGAGTTCTTCCTCCAGATGGAGAAGGAGAACGCCATTGTACCAAGCACTGACGGAAAAGAGCCGGCGTTTCTCATCGACGTCTACTCATCCCAGCTTGACTTTGCCCAAGGTATCGTCAGGGTGGACATCGCTGTGAGACCAGTTAGGGCGATGGATTACATCTATGCGACCATAACGGTGCAGGCGTGAGGAGGTGAAACGAATTGCCACAGTCTATAATATCTGCAAATGTCAGCAACATAAAGTGCGACGGGGAGATGATACCGGGTCTCCAGAGCATCGAATACAAGATAGTGCGGAATAGGCAGAACATCCACCATATCGGAGTCGATGAGCGCATGGGAGTTGACTACGGTCCGATGTATGTCACCGGAGCCCTTCGCGTAAGGTCTACATATCCGAAGCTCGACACTCTGCTCCTATCTGGTGTAGGCACAGTGAAGCCGTTCCAGCTGGTCGTTGAGCTCAAGAGGTTAGGCGAGGCGGTCAAGACGCTCTCCTTCGACGAGTGCTACCTGGAGGGCAAGACGTTCTCCATGGATGCCAACGGCGTAGGTGTAAGCGAGTACACATTCACCTCCACGAGGCTAAGGGAGGAGTAGGCAGTTGGATACCCCTAAGCTCACGAAGCAGGCGATACTGGAGGGCACGCGGCTGAGGTCGACGGTCAAGGTCAAGGAATACGGCGCCGAAGTCGTCATCCGGCCGCTGACCGACGGGGAACTGACGAGGATCTTCGGTATCGTTGGAGCCATCCCGCTGAAAGCGGACGGGACGCCCGATGTCGACGGCATGGACGTCTCAAAGAACTTCGAAGCGCTAAGAATGGCGGCATCGATGGGGATGGAGGAGCCAAAGCTCACGCTGGAGGAGGTCGGATCCATGAAGTTTGGCGTCCCCGAATACATCGGCATGAAGGTCCTTGAGCTTAGCGGGGTTTCCGGCGAAGAGGCGCCACAAAAAAAAAGAAGATAGACGAGTTCGCGAAGAGCCCTGAGGGGCTCGAGTTGGCTGCCTTGTGCCTTGACTGCGGTTACAAGCTAGCGGAGCACCCGCGCGATTTGACCCGGGATCAGATACTATTCCTGACGGCGTCAGTGGCATACAGGATGCAACAGGTCGAGGCAGCTAAGCTCGCGAACGATGGGATTACGAGGATAGTCGTTGAAGAGGATTGAAGAGGTAGGCGGGGATCGAGGTCATGGGCGCGAGCAAAAGCAGGGCACTGCCCCTCACTGTAGCCAAGTTCAGCGTACAGGCTGCACAGAGCATCCGGCGCCACAACATGGATGTGATCGAGTTCTTTGCGCCTATATCGGAGCTCCTTCGGTCAATCTCGTCGCAACTGTCCTATGGATTCATCTCATTGGAGGGGGGGAGGGGGCTCGGTGTGCTCGCGTTAACGAGGGCGAGGTTCAAGCGCCCATCGTCGCGAATTGGAGCGGGCAGAACGAACGACTCTGAAGCTTATGAACCGAGCATGCTGGAGGTCCCCAATGTTGCGCTTCTTCTGCATTTGAACGTGGGCGCAAAGTTGCCTTCGGGCTTTCAGAGGGCTGCTACCAAGCAGCGCAGCTTGGTGCAAGCAGGCACCACCACTAGGGCTGCCCTCGGTTACGCGCCGCAGGGAAGCCAAGCCTTGGCTCCGGCTGGGACGGCGGCGGCAGGGGAAGCGGAATTGGAGGTGCCGCAAATCGGCAGACAGCAAGGCGCTATTTTGGAGGTCCCTGCGATTTCTGCTCTCGCAGGCGCTATGCTCCCAGCGCTGGCGTTAAACAGAATCGCAAGGCCAATAATCGGATTCAGCCCCATGGGATTTCCCCAGACTGTAAAGGGGATGTCGAAGGTTCAGGCGGAATCGGTTGGCGTAGAAATCAAGGGGGCGTCGAAGCCAGTTGCAAAGGGCGATGCATTGGGTGCTGAAGGCGCGTACAAAGCGGCGATGGCGGGGGCAATGCTCGCGCTTCAGCTCAGCAGCTCGCTCGCAGCTAAGATGGAAGAGAGGGTTTACGATTCAGGTTATTTGAATTCGAAGAGAGAGACTCGTCAATTGGGCGCCAAGGATGCAGAAGAGCACACGGTCCGAGTCGCTAGGCTCTCCGCCGTCAATGGCGTGGAGACAAGCGCAAGCAGGTCATCCGAGGTCAAGCCATGGGCGGCTTTAGCTCCGCTGATAACGGCGTTGGAGCGAGCCAATCTTGCCCTTCGAAGGCAGGTCATCTCGGAGCGCCCGACTAATTTACACGCGTCAGCCTCGAGAGGAGGGTGGTCTTTCGCAGGGAAATCGCCAGAAGGTGGTGCCCCGGACAGAGCCCCCGCGCTTTCGGATGCGCTCCTAGCGGTCATGGCGCTTCAAAGCAGACTATCGGCGTCGATGCCGTCATTCGCCGCGGTGCAAAGCGCCAAGGGGAAGTGGAAACAGACGGCTGCGTTGTTGGCAGGGGGAGGAGCGGCTCTCGCCGCAAGCGCCGGACCTGAGGTGGCAAGAACGATAGCGATGGACATCGAGGAGCCGACATTCGGCGACCGGTTGAACGGCATATCCGGTCTGGGGGCGGGGGTTCAGCAGCCGCTGCGCAAAGCGACAATCGAGGATTCAGCAGGCGAGGAGAGAGCCCTCAGGGCGCTCGACAGGATGAGGCGACCCGAGGGAAGGATAGAGCCCGCCTTCGGAAACATGATCCAACAGCCAAGCATCAGCATAGATGTGAGCGCCAATCAGGATGAGGATCTCAGGGAGCTGGAGAGGAGGATAGAGAGGATACTCCAAGAGCAGGTGAGAAGGTTTTACGGGATGAGGTAGGAGGGGTTCGATGTTCATCAAGCTTGACGATATAGAGCTCATCAAGAAGAAGCAGGAAAACGGCGACGTTAGCGAGATTCGGAGTATCCACGACGTAAGGATCTCGGGAAGGAGGCGCATAGTCGAGCTGCAGATCCCAGGAGCGCAACGCAATGCGTTCCAAGACATGGGCAGGGATCCCCTGACAATAGCTTTCGATGGGCGCATGGTCGGCAAGGAAGCCGAAGGGACGGTCAATTTGCTCGAGGAGAAGTTTGAGAAGAACGAAGCGCTAAACTTCGAATCTGACCTGGCATCGTTGAAGAGTGTGTCGGAGGTCGTCATAATAGCATTCGATGTCCGCTTCATAGGCGGGATAGCCAATGGAATAGATTACTCCCTAACGCTGAGGGAGCACAAACCAGAACCGAAGGGAGGGGATGGCAAGGGAGGGGGGAAGGAGGGAGAGAAGTCATCCAGCAAGAAGAGCGGAAAGGAAGATGCCGAGAAGAAGATGAAGGAGGCCAAGGAGGACGGCTCGAAGACGGGCGCGAGCAGTGGCGATAATGACAGCGGAAGCGGTCAGAGGGAGCGCGAGGCTGAGCAAAGCTCGAAGCCGAAAGAAGGTGGCGACGCAGGCAGGGAGCCCCCGCCACCCCCGCCGGAGGAGGGTGGCAAGGCAAAAGGTAAGGCAGAAGCGAACGCCACAGAGAAGGACAGGGGCGACAAGGAGCCCCCGACCAAAGAGGATGAGAAGACGCCAGGCGGGAATGGGGCCAAGGGTGTGAGTGGCAGCCCAGAGGGGGAGAAGGAATGAGCGGGAATGGGGGTAGGCAGAGATAAACCGGCCCAGCTTTGAGCTCAAAGTAGGAAAAGAGGAGTTCAAGAGGGATGAGGAGAACGGGCTGATGAGCATTGAGGTATCACGGACCATGGATATCCCCATCGAGAGCATGTCGGCCGCGATTGCCGCAGGTGGCGATCGGGAGTTCGGCAATGAGGACGAGACGACCCTGAAGTTGGGCTACGATGACCAGCTCGAGAAGTCGTTTTCGGGATTGCTAGACTGTGTCGAATATGGCGCCTCTGTCGTTGAGCTCACCTCGGTCGGAATGTCCGTCAAGCTGCTAGACCTCCGAATAAACAGGGTATTCATGAGTCAGACCGCCGGGGAGATAGTGAAGAGCATTGCGGATGAGGCGGGAGTCCAAGTCGAGAAGGCTGATGATGGCATCACGTTCCCAGTGTACGTGATAGATGACAGGAGCAATTGCTACGAGCATGCCATCCGGCTGGCCCAAAGGTGCGGGTTCGACGTGTATATGAACGATGACGGAAAACTTGTCTTCGGGCAGTATCAGGGGGAGGAGTCGCATAAGCTGGAGTACGGGAAGGACTTGCTCTCGGCAAGGGCGCTCAAAGAGCTGCAGGCTTATGGTAGCGTTAAGGCATACGGGGAGAGCCCTTCAAGTGCAAAAGGCGGAGACACCTATCACTGGCTAACCAAGGACGACGTGCTCGGGTCCGCGGGCAGCGGCAAGGCATTGGCAAAGACTGATTACGCGCTGAAGAGCAAGGAGAATGCGGAGGAGGTCTCAAAAGCTCTGCTGAGCAGAAGGGAATACATGAATTACATCGAGCTCGAGATCGCAGGCGATGCGACGGTCAAGCTTGGCGACGAGGTCGAGGTTGACGGTTTCGGGGACTCTGAAGTCAACGGCAAATACGAGGTCAGGGAAGTCAGGCACAACTTGGATAAGCAGGCAGGATTCCGAAGCCGCATCAGGTGCAGGAGGAAAGCAGAATGAGCAACGGCATCATTGATTGCATCAAGGAGGTAGCCCAGCAGGAGGTCCGAAAAGTCAGGCTACCAGAGATCGGGATAGTAACGTCGTCGTTCCCTCACGAGTCCGATAGCGACAAGGACAACTACGAGTGCAACGTCCGGCTCAAGAACACGGAGCTGGAGCTGAGGAGGGTCCAGATCACAACAGACAGCATCGGGTTCGTCAGTGCCCCCAAAGTGGGAGACATGGTGCTCGTGGCTTTTGTGAACGGGGACATAAATATGCCAATCGTCGTGGGCAGGCTCTACAACGACCAGGACAGGCCGCCGGCAAGCAAGGTCGGCGAGCAGGTCTTCATCACTCCTTATGAAAAGGATTCGGACATGAGGAGGGTCTACCTGGAGCTGCCGAGCGGGCTAAAGATCAAGATTACTGATGACAGCGTCCTCGTAAGCGCCGGGGCAACGAAGGTCGTAATAAACAGGGGAGGCGACGTCGAGATCGAGGCCAAGGGCGAGGTGCGGGTGAAGTCGGAAGGCAACACGCTCCTCGAAGCGAAGGGCGACATGAGCTTCAAGGCGGACAACATCAGCATAGAAAGCTCAAAGGCGATGAAGGTAAAGTCAGAGAGCCTCGATATGAACTCGACAGGGGACATGAGCCTCAACTCTAAGGGGAAGATGGCGTTGGAGTCAACAGATGTCTTAGACGCCAAGTCGGTCTCCGATGTGAAGATAAAGGGCATGAACCTGGAAGTGACGGGGGAATTCGGAGCAAAGATGTCGGGGGGCGCGACAGCCAAGGTAGAAGGCGGCGCAATGACGACCATCAAGGGTGCGATTGTGAATATCAACTAAGGTGAAACATCTTGTCCAAGAGAGCAAAGCGAGTCCCGCTCGGGAAAGACCTCAGGCTCCAGTTCGATAGCGTCGGGGCAGATCTGACGGTTGGGGAGACGGGTGATGTGGAAACGGTCTCCGAGTCGCAGAACCTTGCGCAGGCGATACTTGCCAGGCTGAGCACCAGCAAAGGGGAGCTGAGCGACCTCGGGCACCCGGAGTATGGTTCAAGGCTCACGGAGGCTATAGGTCAGCCCAATACGCAGAGGGCAAGGGAGAGGATAAGGAGGCTCGTCATGGAGTGCCTTGGCGAGGAGCAGAGGATTGAAGAGATAATAAGCGTGGCGGCCAACGCGAATCCGCACGACCAGAACAGGGTTGATGTCGAGATCGTTGTTCGCCCATCAGGGGAGGAGTCGCCCTTGGCGATATTATTCCCATTGAACTTGGAGGTTGGATGAGATGGCCATCAAGAAGAAGAGCTACAGGCAGATAACCAACGACATGCTGGCTCAGATAACGGGAGGGGAAGCCAGCGAAGAGCTAGTGTATGTGAGAGGGAAGCAGTCATACAGGCTGGCGAACTCCCCAGTTACGAGGATAGTTTCCGTTGAGGACGTCACAACGAAGATGAAGAAGTACGCGCTGGACGCTGACTTCAGAATAGCCGGATCCGATTCGATTGAATGGTTGCCTGGCGGCAGGCGTCCCGAAGATGGGAGAAAGGTAAGAGTGAGGTATGCATTCAGCAGGCACCCGATAGTTACCGATACGAGCACAGGCAGCGTCGTCAGGACGATTGCGGAGGCATTCAGCAAGGAACTGGAACTCCTCTATGAGCAGCTTGATGTCGCTTACCATGCCGCATTCCTCAACACCTCGTCAGGAGATGCCCTTGACCTCACGGTCTCATTGCTAGGGATGAAGAGGAAGCCCCCGCAGCCTTCTTCGGGCACGGTCACCTTTGGGAGGAACTCAGACCCAGAGAAGTTGACCGTATCGGAGGAGGTCCACCTCTACGACGGTTCCCCGGAATTCGAGCTGAACAAGCATCTCGTGAAGGAGGTCACGCGGATAATGGGGACGATCCAGGGCGCGGAGGCACTCTTCGAGAAGGACGTGGACTTTACGCTCTCGGGCAGGAGGGTGAGGTGGTTGCCGAACGCAAAGAAACCAGAGCCCAGGACGGTAGTAAGGGTTGATTATGTTGCATACCAGGAGATTGCTGTACCTCGCGGCATTAAAGTGGCGACATTCGCGAACGTGCCTGAGGATGTTCGCATCTTTTTAACCTCTGATGCGGCTTGGCTCAGGCAGTCATCGTCTGGAAAATGGGAGGAGGAGGTGCCTGTGACTTGCGCAATACCTGGAAGGTGGGGCAATGTGCTCGCAGGCACAATCACGATAATGCCCCAACCGATCATGGGAGTGGAGTATGTAATCAACAAGGCAGACTTCCTGAACGGGGTAGAGGAGGAGGGTGACGACGAGCTCCGTGAGAGGGCAAGGCACGCACTCGAGTTCGCCGCAAAGGCAACTAATGCCTCGCTCCATTCAGCGCTCAGCTCGGTCGAAGGCGTCAGCTCGCTTCTAATCGACGACATGCCGGACGGTGTTTCGGGGATTGTAAGGGCGATAGTCGATGGCGGCTCAAGCGAAGAGATAATTAAGAAGATAGACGAGACGCGGGCAGCCGGGATTAAGGTAGAGTTCTCAAGGCCCAGAACGGTGTACACCGATGCATCCATGACGCTTGTAATTCAAGACGAGGCAACCTCTGCGGAGGTCTCAAGGCAGGTCGAGCTGAAGATAAGGGCATATATATCCTCACTCGGAATCGCGGATGATGTGCTCTTCTCTCGGGTTGTAGAGTCGGCGCTTGCCGTTGATGGCGTCTGGGATGTCGTTGGCATGAAGCTGGTTGCCCACAGGGAGGGTGCAGAGGACATCGTCAGTGAGAGAAGCAATATTGAGATAGGGGTCGAAGAGCGTGCCAACCCACGGACGATAAGCATCACTTTCAGGATGAGGGGGAAGCATGAGTAAGTCTGAGAGGATAAGCGAGAGGCTGCCGCGGTTCATAAGGCACTGGGACAGCAAGGCGCTTGTGTACAATATAATCGAGGCGGCAGGCGCTGAGATGGAGGTCGCAGACGGGGAAGTTGCCACCCTAATGAGGTCTCACTGGGTCGACACGGCTTCCAGGGAGGACCTCGACAAGCTTGGAGCTTTGATGGGTCTGAAACGGATTCCCGGCGAAGTTGATGGTAAGTTCAGGGGCAGGCTGAAGAGGGCGGCTTCAGAGTTTAGAGGAGGAGGGACAGTAGTATCTATTGAAGGTGGTGTAAGGGCTTTGCTCGGAGCAGAGGCAGCAGACGACGTGAAGCTTATCGAGAATCCACCGGCTGAGATGGCGTCCGAGTTCAGGGTAATGTCAGGCGACACATGGAGCACAGGGAGCCGCAGCATCATGGATGCGGTCCCCACGATAACGCTCAAGGTCGAAGAGGGCGGCGAAGTGAGCGACCCGGTTATTTCGAACCTGGACACCATGGAATCAATCACTTATGACGGGAACCTGACGAGCGGTCAGAAATTGGTGATCTCGGAGACGGATGCAACTGTCGATGGGCTGAGCGTGAAGCCGAAGGTGACCTTCAGTAGGTTCCCGATGCTTACCCGGAGGGGATCGACGTGGAGGTACACAGAGTCGCTGAGCAAGATGATAGGCATCTTCGACAAGGCGAGGTTCGACGAGCATACGTTCATGGCAGGGATACCGTATGTGAAGCTCCGCTTTGAATGGGTCAGCCTCCAGCCAGCCACATTCGAGGTTCGGGTTAAATCGGATGTGCTTAAGCGGAGTGGAATATCCTCAAGCAATGTGGAGAAGTACGTAAACGCGATGAAGGCAGCAGGAGTAAAATCGATAGTAAGAGTAATGGAGTGAGATGGGCATGACAAAGTTTGAGCCGATTGTAAGAAAGCCAGGCGAGGTTATCCGGTCTGAGGACTGGAACAAGATTCAGGAGCAGGTAAGCCAAGATATCATGGATCTCGAGACTAAGCTCCAAGCGCTCAAGGAGTACGTCGACAACATGGAGCAGACGCAGACGCTGCTCAACCTGACGAGCCCAGTGGGCGTCTCTTTTCCGTTGGGCGAGGTATTGCCCGGTGAGAAGACGAGCTACGATTCGCCGACCGTAGGGCTCATCACTAGACAATGGCTGCCGGAGAAGAGCCCCGTAGGCGTCATATGCAAATTCGGCCTCAACAACAAGCTGCAGACCATAGACTACTGGTCAGGTGCAGAGAACGGAGACAAGAAGACGCTCGAAGTGACGATCGAGTATATCGACGGTACGAGCTCGGTTGTTGGCGGGCTGTTCGTGCACGACCGGTCCAGGTTAAGACCGAAGGGGACGGATAACCCGTACGTCGAATACCTCCTTTCTCCCAATGAGAATGTTTGGTACAGGTACAGGCTCGCCAACCCCAATCCGGAGAAGAAGGTCCTGAGCGTAACCTTCAAGAACGTTGACCCAGCGTGCAACGCGAGGATAGGCAACCTTCTCCATTATGCATCAAAGATTACGCCGAAGAACATGAGCTAGTGAGAGAGATGCTCGTAGAAATAGAGGAGAAGCTCATAGAACTGCTCCAACAGCAGGTTAAGGACCTACCTAAAGGGAGCATCGCTGCGGGGAGAAGGGCTGAAAAGCCGCCGTGCATCGCGCTCAACAACAAGAAGTTTACATTGGAGAAGACCGATGTGGCTGAGAACGTCGACAAGGTTGCCGTCGATGTAGAGGAGCGGTTTTCTTATATCGCAACAGAGAAGGCAATCAGGCTGAAGAACAAGCCCATGCCGGGGACCGTCAGCATTGCTCTTCAGTCAGGGATTTCGCTGAAGGAGAACGAGGACTATACGGTAGGATATGGCAGCGGAGTGGTCTCCTTCGCGGAGAAGGCAGAACAGGCTGACATCAAGGGCGTTGTCAAGTATACCACAGAGAGCACCTCTTCCGTAAAGACGCTGCGCCTTAAGGCGAAGTACATAATCGACATCGCAGGCAAGACGAGAGAGGAGGCGGAGTCAATCGCAGAAATGGCTGTCAAAGCACTGCTAGACATCGACGATGTGCTATTATCCGAAGGCATAGTGGTCACTCCGCTCAGCGGCAGGATTTTGAGCAGCGAGAAGGAAGAGAGTGGCTTGGTTCAGCTTGCCTATCAGTTGGAGAGGGAGATCAAGGTTATGAAACCAGTTACGCTTATGCAGAGGGTCGAGGTAAGGCAGAAGCAGAATCTCCCCTGAAGATGTATTTAGAGGGATTAGCCGATTATCACAGAGGTGCAGCCTGATACGATTGCGTTTGGGCCGCCCCCGCCCTCCACGACAGTATCGCCCATCCTTACTGCAGGCAAACCGCAGATGAAGACTGACGTGCTGCCGATAGGAACTGTTCCTCCGACATGGGGAACTACGCCGTTCATAAGAGGGCAAACATGCATATCTGATATCCTCCAAGCAGGCATGCCCCCGATGAGCACCGTGGCTGCGCCAGGTCCCGGCGCAAGAGGGATACCATGCGATGTAAGGTCACCTACTCTGGCAGCGAGCGGCATAGTCTATCAACAATACTAATAGCAGCAGGTTCAATCTAAAGCTTTCCAGTTTAAAGTGTAAAAAAAAGGGCAGGAGGTCGGCCGCATCACAACGGCTGGCTTGCTCCACATTCTTTGCAGAACTTCGCAACAATGGGTATGACGCTGCCGCAGTTCGGGCAGACTTTTGTATCGGCCCCAGATGGCGGGACGCTGCCGCAGTTCGGGCAAGCCTTTGCATCAACAGGCATCCTCTGGCCACAGATCATGCAATACCTCTTCTTCTCAGTAAAGTACACCGTGGTCTGCGCGCCGGTCAAATCGCGAGCTGAAGCGGTTACCGCGACCATGCCTACCTTGGCCGTTGAAATCAGCGTGGTCTTCTGCATCATCGAGCCTTTGGGTATGGTTACTGTAGGTGCAATCCTGCCATCAGCCGCGGTTATCGATACTTCAATGTTCTTGTCTGCGGCTATCGGGATGCCTTTGTTATCCAGCAGCTCGACGTTTATGTCAACTGAGGATTTGCCGTCAGCAAAGACCTCTTTTTGGACTGGAGTGAGGCGGAGCATAGCCGGCTTTGGCGGCGGTGGTGGAGGCGGAGTCGAGGGTTTGCGGCGCATGAGCATCAATGCGATGATGGCAACTGCTGCAACAGCGATAACTCCGATGATGATGTATTCCATCGGAATTGCAAACGATGTGGGCCCCACTGCCGGAACATACGGAGTTCCGATGGCATAAAGGTGCATGCCATAATCCGCGACATATACCATCCCATCGGCCACCGTGGGTGAGGAAGTCAAGAAATTGGGAGCGAGGAATGACCAAATATAAGCGCCGGTTGTTGCGTTAAGCGCATATAATTTGTAGTCGTTGGATGCTACGAAGACCATCCCGTCGGCTATTGTAGGGCTGACGAAGCTCCCATAAGTCATATTGGCGTATTCCCAAACAAGCGTACCAGTAGCCTGGCTTAATGCAAGCACCTTATGGTTGGTTGTTGTCACAACATAGACGTTGCCATAAGCCACAGCGGGAGCGTAATTGACTGGTGCGCCCGCGCTATACTCCCACGCTTTCACGCCCGAATCCTTGTAGAAGGCAAATATTTTTGCGTAGTTATATGATCCGATGAATACCTTGTCACCTGAAACCACAGGAGAGGTATATATTTCAGAATTTGGCGCAGAGAGATTCACGGATGAAGACCATTGGTACGCGCCGTTGCTGGTGCTGTAGCAGTAGAGGTATCCATAGTTTGTCGCAAAATACAACTTCCCATCGGACACAGCGGGGGTGGTGTAGACCTCATAACTCATCCCCTTGCGCCATATGTACTGACCGTTGTTGATATCGAGGGCGTAAAAGTATTTGTCACCGGAACCGATGAATACCTTTCCTTCGGCGATGGTAGGCGACGAGTACATTATCGCTGCGCCTGTAGAATAATTCCATATCTTTGCGCCGTTCGCAATATTCAGCGCGTAGACCATGCCGTTGTATCCGGCGACTATAACCTTATTTTCTGAAACCGCGGGAGTTGTCAAGAAGGCGGTGGGGTATGGAGACGACCAAATTACCGAACCAGTAGTTGCGTTTATGGCGTAGACTGTTCCGTTAGTATCGGTAACGGAAGTCGCAACATAAAGGACGCCGTTCGAAACTACCGAATCGGAGAAGTACGATGCCCCGCTTAGTGTTGCGTTCCACGCAGATATGTATGAATGTGGAGCGGGGGTGCCGTTTGCGAACCCCGTGTGTGCAGCGTCATGCCCAATCATCGTCCAAGGATAGTAGGTCGTAGCTTGCACGTTTGGCGATGCGTTCGTGGTAGAGACGCAGATGGTTGGGAATGCGACTAAAAACAGGATAAGCGCTAATGAAGCAACGTTAAGGAGACGTTTTTTCTGCGCTATGATTGCCATTACAAAATCAACCTTCAATCATTTAAATAAGGTTTTACTTGATTTAAAGCTTTCTTAATGGAAAATTGGACAAAAAAACAAAGGATAGCGCGTTTTTTGGAACACTGCAGGATTCATTCTTCAAATTTCTTCGAAGCGGAATTCATGCGCATCATCCCAATCGAGGAGAACCGGAACACCCCCACGTTCTCCTCGACCGCCAAAGGAGTGAACGCGTCGATGTCGGTCCGGCGCAGATATGGCGAGAGCAGGTTCTTTGCGTCGGTCTCATTGATGCCGACGCCGGAGGAGAGCGGAGAGAGAGCAGGCATGACGATGATGCGCTTCCCATCGTATTTGCCAACAAGGAAGCACTTGAATTTGTACCTAGCACCAGACATGTCCCTGGAAGCTACGGCGGGATGCTCGTGCGCGATGATTATCGTCCTTATGCCTGGAGGCGGTTCAATGAGCTTGTCACCGTGCGTGAGCATGATATGCCCAATTACCATGAACGACTCGTGGAGTACAACATTGAATCTGCTTAGGATTGCCAGTATGAAGTTGTCATGGTTCCCTCTAACAACGTCAATCTTGATGCCGGCCTCGATGAGGTACGACAGCAGGTCCATAACTTCGACCCATTCCTGCGGCGATGGTTTTCCGAACTCGTGCTTGAGGTCCCCCAGGAATACGATGCTCTCGGCGCCGGTCGTCTTCAGCATGGAATCAATGGCGCTCTTCATGTATACGTAGGAAGCATGCGGAAGGTGCAGCCCTTTCTTCCGGAGTACGCTCTCGTACCCAATGTGCAGGTCCGCTAAAATGAGGGCTTTCTCATCCTTAAGGAAGAGGGCAGGCCAAGAGTTGGGGATAGCAACGCCCCTGCAAATTAACATAATATCAATAAAAAAGGAGGGGTGCTTAATTGTTTTTGTTAGACATTATGGCTAATGTGCGAATGTCGTTTTGTACAGTCCTAAATCCTGGAGTATCTCCAGAAATTCCTCGTCTGAGATGGAGCCCCTCTTCTGCAGAGACTTCTCGTATATCCTGCCAAGGATCTCGGGGTAGCGCTCTTTCGGGACTCTGATCCTGAGCTCGTCGAGTTTCAGCTTAAGATTGTCAGGTCCGCTCTTCTTGCTCAGCATCAGTTTGAATTCAGGATGACCGATTATGTCTCTCGGGAACGGGTATGCGTATGCGCCTTTCTCAGACTTCGCCATCCATTGGGCAGACTGGGCCGATTCGATGTTGAAGACATTGGAGCCTACAATGGGCTTGTTCGGAGGCACTGCAAACCCGGACGCGCTAGCAACAAAGGTGGAGAGCCTATAGAGTTCATCCAGCTTAACTCGGACATCTATACCCATCAGAAGTTTTGCCCCGAGCGCCACTTCCACGAGCGCTGTATTCCCAGCGCGTTCGCCCATACCGTTAACAGTGACGTGGGCAACAGATGCGCCTGCCTTGATTGCCGCCAGTGTATTTGCGGTCGCGAGTCCAAAGTCATTATGGCAATGTATCTCAACGGGTTTTGTTGTCAATTCTTTGAATTTTGAGACGAGCGTATAGATTGCGGTGGGTATGGCTACGCCGAATGTATCAGAGAGCGCAAAATCGTCGCATCCCTTCTCAGCTTCGTGGACAATCCGCTTGAGGATGCCTAAATCTGATCGCGTAGCATCAACGAGTAGCAGAAGCACTTTCAAGCCTTCGGATTTTGCATAGTCAGTATGCTCGCCTACCTTTGTGAGCACCTCATCAAGCGTCGTCGAGTATGCCTCTTTCATCATAATGGTGCTCGCGGGCAGCTCAATGGTAATTCCGTAGCTGCCGCATCCCTTAGCAGCGGCGATGTCAAGTTTGTTATTTCTGCACCAGGAGTACAATTTCGCATCCAAGCTCGCGGCGATTAACGCGCGCATCGCTTCCCTGTCCTCAGACGAGGTGCCCGGAATGCCTACTTCTATTCGGTCTACGCCAGCCCTGTTGATTGCACGACCTATCATTACTTTGTCGTATTTTGTGAGGACCACGCCTGCCTGTTGCTCTCCATCTCTTAAGGTAACGTCGTGGAAGGAAAGTGTCTCAGGCGCTTTATCCTTGAAATCGGGGACTTCTTCGAAGTTGTAAGGGCTGACAAACCACTTGTCGGTCTGCCATTGTTTTTCCATAAAAGGAGTTCCCCAAGTTACACTAATGCTTGCCTTGATAAATATCCTCCGAATAATGCGAGCCGATAATTACGTTATATTTTATTCGATATAACGCAAAAACAAAAACGATTAATAAAACGAAATTTTAGGTATAGTGAAGGGATTACAATGACTGTTGCGATAGCCCAAGAGAAGAAGCCCCTCATTAGATTTGATATGAACAAATGCGCTTTTTGCAAGATTTGCGAACTGAGCTGCGCAAAGCAACATTACGGATTATACGGCGATGCCATCTCAAGAATCACAATAATCAGGAAGAACTTTACCCTTTTCAAGTGCTTCATATGCACAAGATGCGATAAAAAATTCTGTATAACCGCTTGTCCCAAGAAGGCGCTGTCTTTCAAAGGGGGGAACATAGTAGTGGATGAGGCTCTATGCGACTCGTGCGGCGACTGCGTGAAGGCTTGCCCATTCCACGGAATCAGGCTGCAACCAAAGAAGAAGATGCCGATAATGTGTGATTTGTGCGACGGGGACCCGAGCTGCGTCAAGGTATGTCCAAAGAAGGCTTTGTCGCTGATCTGGCTTCCGCAAACGGGGAAGTGATTATGATGAAATATAGTGGATATAAAGGTAAAATCCTGAAGATCAACTTGACAAACAAGAAAGTTAGCACCATCGAAGTTACGGACGAGTTCGCCCGCAAATATCTAGGTGGAAACGGTTTCGCAGCAAGGTATCTCTTTGACATGGTTGACCCCCGGATTGATGCTTATGACGTCTCTAACGTTGTGGCTATGATGACGGGACCATTTCAGGGCATCAATATCCCTACTGCGGGCAAATATTACATGGCAACCAAGTCACCACTGACCAATGGATACTTCGACAGCGTCAGCGGAGGGTACATAGGCTCCCAGATGAAGTATGCTGGATTTGACGGTATGCTCATCATGGGGAGGGCTGAGAAGCCAACTTACTTGTTCATAGAGGACGACAAGGTCGAATTCAAGCCTGCGGAGAAGCTCTGGGGCAAGCTTACCGGCGAAACGCAAGAACTCATCAAAGAGGCTGAGGGCGATCCAAACCTCTGCGTATCCGCTATTGGCCCTGCAGGAGAGAATCGGGTCAGGTACGCCTGCGTGATAACTGAGTACCGGGCAGCAGGCAGGGGTGGCGTCGGGGCGGTCATGGGCTCCAAGAACCTCAAAGCGTTTGCCATCAGGGGTTCTGGGACAAGTGATGTATCGGACCACGAGAAGTTCCAAGCTTGGATGGACTGGTATACGGCTGAGGCAAAGAAGATCCCCGCACTATCAACTGGCCTCCCCACCCTTGGCACGCCGGCACTAGTGTCCAGCATCGGCAAGATGCTCGGAGCCATGGGCTCTTACAACCACCAGACGGAGTGGTTCGAGCAGTGGGAACTCCTCTCAGGAGAGCGATTGAAGAGGGATTACTGGGTAAAGGATACAGGCTGCCCAGCATGCCCGATCGCCTGCAGCAAGGTCTTCAAAGACAAAGGTAATGGTAAATGGAAGGGTGCCATATCAGAAGGACCAGAGTTCGAGACAATATACTCGCTCGGTTCGATGTGCGGCATACCCGACTTGGGAGCGGTGATAAAGGGCGATGCATTATGCGACGAATGGGGCTTGGATACCATCACATACGGCGTAACCGCATCGTACATAATGGAAGCTTACACGAAGGGATTGCTAACTAAGGAGAACACTGACGGCGTAGACTTCAAATTCGGCAACGACGATGCCATGGTCGGCTATATCGAGAAGACCGCGAAGAGGCAGGGTCTCGGAGACCTCATGGCGGAAGGGTCCCTCCGTGCGGCGCGCGTTGTGGGAGGCGACTCGGAGCGCTATGCAATGCAGTGCAAGGGGCTTGAGTTCCCAGGGCACTCAGCCAGGGCGCTGAGGGGCATGGCGCTTGGCTATGCGACGGCTACGAGGGGAGGCAGCCACCACGATGCTCGACCAACAGGAGAGTATGCGAACGCATCGGACCGCAAGGCTGTGGAGGGGAAGGCAGCGTGGGTCATAGGGACACAACAGATGACCTGCATAGGAGATTGCCTTGTGCAGTGCCACTTCCTTGAGAGGCTGCTAGGGTTTACGCTTTCGCCCAAGTTTGCGGACATGATAAACCCTGTCACAGGATTCGGGTACTCGTTCGCCGAGCTTGTAGATGTTGCCGAGAGGGTGCTTGACCTCGAGAGGGCATTCAACGTGAGGGCAGGAATGACTCGGAAGGACGATACTTTGCCCAAGAGGACACTCGAAGAGCCAATCCCGGAAGGTCCATCCAAGGGAATGTACACGGATGCAAAGACGCTCGACAAGATGCTCGACGACTTCTACGGTCTCAAGGAGTGGGACATTAAGACAGGCATCCCAACAAGGGCAAAACTGGTCAGGGTTGGCCTCGAGGACGTTGCGAACACTCTTGGCGTTTAATCCAAAAATGGGGGGATTTCCCCTTTCTTTTACTATTTTTATTCTTTTGTAAGAGTCGAAGCAACGCGGCATCTTCTTGCGCTTCAGCAGAGCGTTCGGATATTCGAAGTTGATTGTTGGAAAAGTATAAAGATAACAAAATAGCTGAAGTTTTCATGAGTGAAAACACCCACAGAGATTAAGACGTTTGATTATTATATATAAAAATATGCTTTTATGTGACCGTATTAATTACCATGAACTTTTAAATTTTTACAGATTCAGAAATGAAATAGTCTAGCAGCATTGGCTGACGTTGCTCTTACAACTTCTTCGATTGGGACGCGCTTTATGAGAGATATCGCTTCAGCTGAACGAATCAGGTTAGCAGGTTCGTTTATTTCGCCGCGGACGGGTGCAAGGACCGGAGAGTCGGTCTCAAGCATGAGTGATTCGAGTGGGAGCAAACGCACTAGCTTCCTCTTCTGCTCTGAGTGGACTACCGACGTTGGGATAGAGAAGAAATACCCTCGTCTTACGGCATCCATCGCGTCTCCTGCTTTGCCATCGAACGCGTGCATCAGGACCCTTTCGGCGCCCTCGGACTGCAGCAGAGCCAAGGTCTTCTTTCCTGCACTTCTTGAGTGGATGACCAAAGGCAAATCTTGCTCCTTTGCTATGGCTATCGACCGTTTGAGACGACCTTCCTGCATGCCCATCTGCGGCAAGTCCCGTATGTAAAAATTGTCGAGCCCAACTTCCCCGATCCCAATAGATGGGCTTGATGATGCGAGCAGGACGAATTCATCGAATAATGCCTGATCCGTGCAGCATGGGTCGAATCCTATCGTGAGGTATGCCGAGCCAGGATATCTATCCACAATCGCTCTCGCATTATCATATTCGCGGGGGCTTGTTATTGATATAACAATCTTTTTCACGCCGGATTTGATGGCGCGAGCAATCACTCCATCTACATCGGTATAGACGTTTGAGGCCAGATGAGCATGGACATCGATCATAAAAAGCCCTTTGTCAATATTCGCCCGCATCGAAATAAGAGTTGGGGAAAGGTTTATTATATAACTTAGTTATTAATTAGATTGTGATGAAGATGGAATTTGATCTTCGTGGGCTTTACTGCCCGGTGCCGGTCTTCAGAGCAAGAGAAGAGATTGCCAAGGTTGGCATCGGCGAAGAGATCACAATCATAGCTGATGATCCTGCGGCTGATGAAGACCTGAAGAGGTGGGCGAAGAGGGCAGGTCATGACGTTACGAGCGATGCCAGAAATGGCGACGAAGTCACTATTAAGATAAGGAGAGGGAAATAATGGAAAAAACAGGAAATAAGAAGATGCTGTATGTTCAGACGTCGGGTATGGATACGCCTGAGAGGCTCTATTCGCCGTTCATACTGGCCATGACCGCAAAGGCGATGGATATGGACGCGGCAATATACTTCCTCATAAAAGGGATAACGGTGATAAAGAAAGGCAATGCAGAGAAGATCAAGGCAGGGAGCTTCCCATCACTGAAAGAGATAATGGACCAAGCAGTAAAGGCGGGGGTCAAGCTCTATGCCTGCGCACAGAGCTGCGAGCTTATGAACATGCCAAAGGGGGAGCTGGATGAGCGCGTTAAGATTGCAGGTGCCGCGACCCTAAACGATTTAGTAGTGGAATCAGATGGTGTAATGTACTTCTGAGGAGGTCATGAAAGTGTCGCAAGACAAGATTAGCTATTTGGATTACGCGTCCTATTCGCCATTGGACCCAAGAGTCCTCGAGGCAATGCTTCCGTTCCTAAAAGACAGCTATGGCAACCCGTCTTCACCTCATGCTAAAGGCTCAACAATGAAAGTGGCACTTGAGGGGGCACGCTCCAAGGTGGCGGCACTGATTGGTGCAGAAAGGCCACATGAGATTGTATTCATGTCTGGCGCTACGGAGAGCATTAATACTGCAATCAGAGGGGTGGCGTTCCGGAACAAGGATAAGGGGAACCGTATAGTCGCTTCGTCGATTGAGCATGTTGCGGTCAGGAACGTTCTGAAATATCTCACAAAGAGCGGCTTTGAAGTGGTTTATGTGCCGGTCGATTCCCAAGGCACGATCAACGTCGAGTCATTAAGGCAAGCAGTGAACGAAAAGACCATACTTGTATCAGTCATGTACGCAAACAATGAAATTGGCACGATTCAGCCTATCAAGGAGATTGCGGATATCGCCCATTCTAAGGGGGCTTACTTCCACACCGATGCCACCGCAGCTGTGGGTAAGATACCGATAAATGTGATCAAAGATGGCGTTGACCTAATGACCATCTCATCAGGAGATATGGGTGGCCCCTATGGCACTGGTGCGTTGTATGTCAAGAGGGGAGTTAGGATGGAGCCTCTGATCATCGGCGGTGGACAAGAGGGGGGATTGAGGTCAGGAACCGAGAATGTCGCAGGCATCGTCGGCATGGGCAAAGCGGCGGAGATCGCAATGTCGGAGATGGCTTTAGAGGCAAAGAGGCTTTCAAGGATAAGGGATAGCATGATAGGAAGGATATTGAAGGAGATACCTTACGCCTTCCTCAATGGCCACCCGGCGAACAGGCTGCCCGGAAACATCAACTTGCGTTTCAGCTTCATCGAGGGAGAGTCGCTTGTGCTCTCGCTTGACATGGAAGGGATAGAGGTGTCGAGCGGTTCCGCATGCAGCTCGAAGACGCTTGAGCCTTCGCATGTGCTCCTCGAAATAGGCGTGCCTACAGCGGAAGCACAAGGGTCTCTGCTGATCAGCCTCGGCAGAGGGACTGATGAAGAGGACGGGAGAAGGTTGGCCGACGCTCTGCCCAATATAGTTAAAGGTTTGAGAGAGATGTCACCAATAGCACCGCCAGAGGTGAGATGAATGTATAGCCAGAAAGTCATGGATCATTTCAGGCATCCGAGGAATGTGGGCGAGATTAAGGATGCGGACGGGATAGGGAAAGTCGGGAACCCGGTATGCGGCGACATGATGTGGATATTCATCAAGGTAAAAGACAACAAGCTCGAGGATGTCAAGTTTAAGACATTCGGGTGCGGCGCCGCAATAGCGACAAGCAGCATGATAACGGAGTTGGCAATTGGTAAGACCATCGACGAGGCGCTCAGGATAACAAGGCAGAATGTAGCAGATGCGCTTGATGGGTTGCCGCCGATCAAGATGCACTGCTCGAACTTGGCTTCGGATGGTCTAAAGGCGGCGATACTCGACTATATGAAGAAGAACAACATCGCCCCTCCGGACTGGGTCAAGATTGAGCCTGAGCACGAAGAGAAGTGTGACATCTAATCTTTTTTTCATCGTTTAATTTTTGTTGATGAAACGCTTTTTTTAGTTTGAATCAAGATTTTGCATGACCGCGAGCTGTGTTTGCTGGTCGAGGATATTGTCTTCAATTATTTTTTGAAGGCTTTTCTTGGCGAGTGCCCCTCTTATGGTTGGTTGCTTGGCAGCGATCAGCAGTCTTCTGATTACCCTTGGATTACGCCTGAATTCCAATGTCAATTTTTCAGCGCATTCTCTAGACCATTGTTCAGGCTCATCGTCCCCAACTTTGCCTTGCATTATCGTCCCTGGAAAGGGTTGGAATGGGACGAAAGTTGCAGAGTCCGCGATTTCAGAGGAAAAGTCAATGTAGCCTGCGCGCATCTCCTCTGTCTCGCCGGGAAGGCCAACGATGAAAGAAGCCACTGTGTAAATGCCAGCTTTTCTCATCGCAGTGAAGGCTTGTCTGTGTTGGTAAGGGCTGATAGCTTTCCCGATTTTATTTGAAAGCCCCGAATCGGCTGTCTCTACGCCAATTGAAGCCCGAAGGAAATGTGCCTTTGCCAACGCAGGCACGAGTCCTGGCTCGCGGAGAAGGTCATCGGAGCGTGCAGAGAAGATAAAGAAGAGCGGCAAGTCCTTGGGCGCGAGCATTTCGCATATCTCAAGCGCGCGTTTCGGGTTCGCTGTGAAGTTGTCATCAGTAACCTCGATTATCAGCGCGCCTTTTTTCACAAGTGCTCTAATGTCACGGGTCACGTTTTCAGGGTTTCTTCCTCGCCACTTCGATAGGAAGAAAGTGCTCGTTTCGCAGAATGCACAGCTGTGCGGGCAGCCGCGGCTTGTTTCTAGAAGGTAAATCCCGCCTTTGGGCGGCTTTGTCAGGTGCCTTGCGGGTGTCTTGAGCTCGTCCAGATTCAGAAGCCCCCGTGGAAGCGCCCTCTTGATCTTCCCCTCCCTCATCAAAATCAAGCCCGGAGCTTCTTCCGAAATCCCGGAACGGATGATTTCTCGGAAAGTCAGCTCCCCTTCGCCGTAAACGATCGCGTCTGCGCTGCTTTCGAGGATTGGGCCAGGCTTGATCGACGCGCCATGACCACCTACGATTATCGTTCCCCCAAATCCAGCTCCCCTTAAAGATCGGATCAGGGAGCAGACGGGTTCGATGGAGCTCAGGCTCATTGCTGTGATGCCGATCAAATCGGGCTTTTGCGCCAGAATCTTCTTGATGGCTTGCGCCTGCCCGAAATCAGTGGCGTCGATTATTTTTACGTTGGAAATGTCGCCTACCGCCGCGGCTAAAACAGTCAAGCTGAAGGTGCCGAAGTTCAGCCTTGATTCTTCTGGGGGCTTCACCAAAGTTACGTTCAGGATAGGTCCCCCGGCAATTCCACGCCCAATAGCTTGACGAGTTTTTCGGGATCTTTTTCCCTCAGGACGTCCACTAGCCAGAGAGCTGCTTTGCTCTCTAACCGGATGATCTCGCAGTATTCAGGAAGGGGTGACCCTGATCCGAACAGGTCGGCGCATGAAAAACACGGACCTCCACAGAGAGCGGACGCCCAGCATTCACGGCATTTTCTCCTCTGCTCGTACGGTCTGCCAGAAGTCCTTGCGAACCAACCACTTCGCTCAGCAACTATGCCGTTTAGATCGCCCAGCTTGTATTTCTGAATCCCGATAAACCTGAAACAGGGAAAGATTTCGCCTGTGGGACCTGCGGCGAAGAAGTTGCGCCCAGCCCCGCAGGGAACACGGCTGTTTTTATAGCCCATAACGCGAAGTACACGGTTATGGAAGCGTATGTTGGTAGGGAGGTCTTCGCCACACGCTAGCCGTTGCGCATAGTCAGATATGAATCGCCCGTACGCTTCGAGGTCGCCTTTCTTCAGAGCCAATGCTGAGCCTTCAGGCCCAGCTACGGGTACCAGCTCAATTGACTTTACCCCGAGAGACGCGATGGAATAAAAAACCTTTGAAGGGTCGGTTCCACTACAGAGGACAGATGTCGTGCTGAACTTGCAAGGCATTCGTTCCGCGAGAATCTTCACAGCTTCTTCGACTTTGCGGTATGTGCCGCGCCCCGTTCTGTATCTGCGGTTGTGGTCATGGGTTTTTAGTTCACCGTCTATGCTTACCTTCACTTCCCATTGGCCCTTTTCGAGCCAATCGATGATTTCCCTGTTGATACGAGTCCCGTTGGTTGTGAGGTATAGGGATAGGGGTCGCTTCTGCTCGTTTGCCAGCGCCCGTGATCTTTCGCCTATCGCTCGGACAACCTCGGGGTAGAGAAGAGGTTCCCCGCTGCCCAGATGGATGGAGACGCCGCTTCCCAGCCTGGACCATGAGAAGAGCGCGTTGATGGCTTGATCCACGGTCTTTCGTTTCATTGGTGGTCTCTTGGGCATGGTGCTCGATTCGGCGCAATAGATGCACCTTAGGTTGCAGTGCCCTGCGACATCAATCGCCAGGGATGCAATTTCGGGGTATTTCTCTTCGTTGATGGGGGCGGGCGTTATGTCTTCGGGGTCGAAGGCTATGCTGCGGCCAAGGCAATCAATATGAACTTCGACCATTCAGACAACCCCTGACAAGATGATCAAGTCCTGCGGCTTCTTCAAGAAGGCGCCGTATATGGCGAGTGCCAATTCGCAATTTTTGCGCACCATATCGCATTCGTCTTCACCGCAGACAGAAAGCATAGCGGGGCACCCGCCTCCGCATAAGGGCAGTGCCCAGCATTGTTGGCAGCCCTCCCTAGGTTTATGATCAGCAACCCATCGCTGGCCTTGCTCAACCCATCGACTATTGCCGTTGATGTTCCCTAGTGCCACGCCTTCGGTCCCTGCCAAGAGCACACAAGGCAGCATAGTGCCATCGCAAGCCATCCCAAATGTCCATTTCCCTGCGCCGCAGAAGGATTCCCTCTTTTTGTGGCAGAGAAGCTGAAGGACCCTGCTTGTGAAGCGATCGTCCTTAGGGGCCATATTATCTGAAATAGCGTTTATCGTTTGTTCTGCCACATCGTGAAGGTGCCGGAAATAGAGTTCCCTTTCGTCTCCTGATAAAGCAAGAAAATGTTCTGGCGGCAGGCGCACCGCCTGGGCCTTGATGGCGTCTACTGGCTGTGTTTCCAGATAGGCGGTTGCTTCTTTAAGAGACCATCCTTTTCTAATTACGCTTGAACCTCGCACGTAGAGACCTTCCGCCTTCGCATTTTCCAAGAACTTTAACACTTTTTTATGCGTGGGTTTGCCGCCCTTGCTTCGCCTCAGTTCATCGTGGATCTTCTCTGGTCCGTCTATGCTAAGTATTATATTGAAACGCCCTTTCTTCAATGTATTAATTACCTTTTTCGAAGAAATTGTGCCGTTGGTTGTAATCGCAAATGAGAACTTCCCGCCCATAGGCTTCGCTGCCTCAACAGCGGCATCCATTGCGTCTATGTTGAGGAGAGGCTCGCCACCATAGAAATGTATGCAGAAATGCTCAGCCCAAGGCAACATCTTTGGGAGCTCTTCGACAAGCCTTTTAGCGGTATTTGGAGAGAGCGCTTTATCTCTTTTGCCCTTGTAGCCGAATTTGCCTTCGCCAACGAAACAGTAACCACAGCACAGGTTGCATTTTTGGGTGGCGTTAACCATGATTTCGACCCTGTTAGTGAAAACTTCCGCCGATCTACTTTCAGTTCTTTTGCACGAGTTTGAGAGGTTCTCTGAAAATATCTCGCATTCATTAGTTACTTTTAAAGAAGCGATTTTTCCAAGCTTTTTTGCCTTGTCTTCCAGATAGGATTCTTTTGTACAGAGGTACATGGAATCCGAGTCGAAAACGTATTCTTGAGAGTTGAAATTAAAAAAATGGAGAATGGCGGATCAGCTCATTAGGATATTCGGGCTATACCGCACAGGCCGCCATCTGCACAGAGAAGTTCGTCTGCAATGCGACCTATTCTCGAGTCAATTTCTTTTACCGCTGCAAGGATCACTTGAACTTCCTTGACTTTTGCAGGAGTGAGAGTAGGCACGCCTAAAGCTTTGGCAGGTTGTGATTCCAATGTTTTTCGGAAGTTGGCGTCTGTAAGAGCTTTGAAGATCAAAGCACGGTTCTTTGCAATTGAATCCGATTTGTTAATGGTTTTCAATCCTCTTTCCACATAGTGTATTGCGGTTTGGTATATTAAAGCATAATCAGAATGTCGAGGTTTCACACTACTTGATGTTAAAAAAAGATAGAAAACGTTGCGGAAGCGGGCATATTAAAAATAAAAAAAAGGCTATTGAGGGTTCGCGGCGAATTTATTTGCCTCTTCAAGCCCCATCTTCCTGAAAGTCGTACCGTATGCTATGCCTACTTCGACAGGGCTGGCACTCTCTTCAGCCTTCGATAGAGCTTTCATCGCAAGGTCTATCGCACCCTTAATCGTCAGGTCAGGCGTGTATTCTGCCCGGAGAACCTCTGTAGCATCTTCACTATTCCTGCCTATGGCCATTGCTTTGCCGCTGAGGATTAGTCCCCTCGGGTCAAGCGTGTAGAGGTGCTTTCCAACCAGATCAGAGCCTACTACTATAAGCGCCGCACCAAGAGGCCTGACGCCGCCGTACCGGGTAAATTCATACATGAATTTGCCGAGGTGGTTGACGACGCTCTTAACGTCCATCGGGTCTTCGAAGATGAGCCTGTGCCGTTGCGTCTCCAGCCTCGCTTGGTCAATCAGGAGGTGTATGTCGCCCGTAAAACCCGCACCAGCTGCCCCGATGTTCTCATCGATCATGTGAATCTTCTCCACGGAATCGAGAAGCGGATCGGTCTCCTTAGTCCTCGCTACCATTATGGAGAAGTCCTTGCCTCTGATTGCAACAACCGGAGAACCGTATTTTACTGCCTCGGAGGCATACTCGACCTGAAGCAGCCGACCGTCTGGGGTGTACATTACTAAACCCCTGCTGTATTCGCCATCTCGCGAAGACATCATTTCTGAGCGCCTCCAATATCAATAGTCTTAGATCCCGTTTTATTAATGGTAAGAACCTGTATGCCGTTCCCGGAACCTGGATCGCGTTCCATTGCGGACTTCACTGCCCTTGTTGCGATGTCGATGCCTTCTGTTGTCGAGAGCCCGTCCCGGTACATTGCCTCAAGAACGCCGTATGCCATTGGTGAGCCTGACCCCGATGAGGTGAACTTCTCATCAGTCACTGCTCCGCTCATATCTGCCTCGAATACCTGCGAACCGGTCTCATCTACGCCAGCCACAAGCATCTCGGTGATGTAAGGCGAATAGCTCCTCATGCCTGAATAAAGCATGTTGGAGAGCATCTTTGCAACCTCCTTTACGGTCATGGGGAATCCCCGATCAAACTCGATCAACTTGGCTTCAGCCTTCAGCAGATTGATAAGGTAGTTTGCGTCTGAGAGTTGCCCAGCGATTGCCACGGCTTTCATGGCATCAATAGGATAAATCTTACGTACTTCTTTGGAACCGATCATGCCGCCCTTGGTAGCCCGCCTATCGGATGCAAGGACGACACCATCAGAGCATTTAAGCGCGACGATAGTTGTCATTTAATCCACCACACTGGTAACGAGTTAGATAAACATATTATTGACGAAGCTTAAAAAAACCGAGTCACAAAAAAAGGTGGCGGTCCTTTCAATTGAACGAACCTTGTTTCTGGTAAAGGGTATTCACGATTTTAACGAATAGTTTTGTGGCAACCGACCTTGCTCTCGCCTCTTCGTTGGGAGGGAACGACAGCAGAGAGACCTCGAATTGGCTATTTCTGAACTTTATCTGAACCTGGATCTCACCATCGTCAGTAACCCATTTGAGTTCTGCACCATCACTGGTTGGAGAGCTGCCGAGCCATCTCATGCCGCTGAACCACTTGCCTTTTAGCATTGAGGCAACCGATGTGGATTCAAGGTCACCTGGTAGGTAGGAGGACCCTACGACGGTTACTACAGGAGTAGCGCCATTGTTGCCAATCAATTTCAGACCCTTCTTGGTAATGGTATAACCGCTGTCCATCTTGCCAACCAAGCCCTGTGAGGCGAGCCGGTTAAGACTCCTTGAGAGCTTCTCTTGGTGAACCTGCAAACTCCTCTTAATGCCTTGAAAACTGAAGTTTGTATCAGCGCTTGATGCCATCATTTGAAGGACTCGCCCATCGACCTCGCCAAGCCCATAGGTATCATTCAAGTCCATTTGATCTCACCCAATATATTTTAATGCGTTATATTTGACTGCGTAATATATAGGCTTTGTGACTGCTTCAGTTATCATGAAAAGGAGAGTATATTATGAGGTAAGAACTCTTTGTTATAAGATTAACTATGAAAATAATACCGATAACAGTACCGTTTCCTTCAGCATTTGGTGCTGGAAAGCCAACAATCTGCTATGCGGTTAAGGACGACCAGATTCTGCTCATCGATACAGGATGGGATAGCCCAGAGAACAGGGTTGCGCTTAAGAAAGCGCTGGAGACAATCGATGCCTGGCCGCCCGAGACGATATTGCTTACTCATGGCCACATTGACCATTTTGGACTTGGGGGGTTCATCCAAAACCAAACAGGCGCAGAGATAATGGTCCACAAAGGAGACGAGCAGATGCTCAAGGATTACGAAAACGGGCTTGTTGGGTGGTACGATAAAATGATGGCGAACGCAATTGGCAGCGGATTCGATGCAAGAGAGCTTGAGAACGCCCGTTCAAAGCTGCTCATGGCATCGAGAGCTATGTCAAAACCATCCAATTACACAACGTTTGAGCAGCTTAGCATAAAGCTGAAGAGCGGGACGATAAAGGCACTCAGCTTGCCAGGGCATACACCAGGAAGCGTGGCATACGCAATCAGTGAAGAGGCGTTTTGCGGAGACGTAGCGATTGAGCACACAGTGCATGTGCAAGACTTAAGGCAGGAATTTTCTTCGCTCCAGAAGCTCAAGGTGTTCAAGGATGTCTACCCGGGGCACGATCGGATTCCGTTACAGAGGAAGGATATCGAGGCGCTCGAAGCGCATTTCATGAGCAGGTTGGACGATGTGATAAAGATCTGCCGCCAAGGTGCCTCTTTAAAAGAGGTCGTTGAGGGACTGTATTACGCAATTACCGCACAGAACAACATTGTGAAGATGATCCTGCCAATCAATCAGACCATAACATACCTGAGGTACTTGGAAGACGAAGGGGCAGTTGGGAAGAAAGGGGACAAGTGGATCGCGTTTAGGGAAAAACTTTAAAAAAAAGCGAATTTATTCTTCATTTTTTAAGTGAAAGATACTTTTTTTTATGATGTTAACTTTACACTGTTATAAAAAATATAAATGTAAGTGCAAGATTATTCAATATAGGGCTTTACATGGATAACGTCGATATGAGGTTACTAACTCTTCTGCAAGAAGACTCAAGGATGTCGTATACAGACCTTGCAAAGTCAGTCGGCATTTCGGAGACAGCAATAAGAAGGCGCATAAAGAAGCTCATGGACGAGAAGACAATAGAGAAATTCACCATCAAAATAAATCCTGACAAAATCGGGAAACCAATAACAGCCTTTGTCGGCGTTGATGTCGGAGGCGAGATAGGCCCCGTTGCAGGGTCGGAGCTCTTAAACAGGAAAGAGATCTCTGAGCTCTATACAATTACTGGCGATTTTGACTTAATAATGAAAGTGACTTGCGAAGATGTCAAGGAACTGGAGAAGACTATTGAATTCACGCGCGGCATGGACTTTACCCAGAAGACAAGAACTTACGTTGTGCTGAATAGGCTGAAAGAGTCGAATCTGCACCTTTAGGTGGAATATCAAATGGAAATAGATGAAACAGACATAATAATCCTAAAAGAACTGCAGGAAGATTTTACTACGAGTTACAGGGATATTGCGAAGAAGCTCAACCTCTCTGTTGGCACTGTCCACAATAGAGTAAAGAAATTGAAGGAGATCGGCGTCATCAAAAGCTTTGCCGCAATCCTCGATGCGGAGAAGCTTGGGTTCGAACTTACGGCAGTCATACTAATGCAAGTTGAAGGCGAGGATATCATCGAAGTTGAAAGGAATATAGCAAAGTCGAAGTCAGTCATTGCAGTTTACGATACGACGGGAGAATTCGACATAGTAGCTATTGCAAAATTCAAATCGCGCGATGAGCTGAATGGATTCATCAAAGAGACACTAAGGATAGAATCCATAAAGAGGACGGTTACTAGCATCGCGCTCAATGTTGTCAAAGAAGAGAACAAGCTAAATCTTCGGTGACAGGATAATTGAGAGGTAGAAGGTGAGAGACGCCAATTCGGCAATTAGCCAAGGCGCGTAAGTAGCGTATGCGCTATGGAACAATGGCATGATTCCTGATTAAATGGCGCTATCGTCTCGCCATCACCTTATGGCGCATACTCCATCGAACCGTCGAAGCGGCTACGCTTAATGCGTTTGAGACCGTATCGAATACAGGCAAACCCAAGCGCACAAACCGCCTTGTACTTTCATTCTGGGACGGACCCAAGAGATCCACGATGTAGATAGGCACAGAATATTTCTGAATAAGTGAAGCAATCTTATCGGCATAAACTACTTCATTTGGTACCGACGAAGGCGCAGCAATAGTGCCTATCACGCCATATCCAATCAGAACAACCAATCCATAAATGCCCTGCTTCAATGCAGACTCGAGTATGCAATAATACGATTCGGGGTTCGGAGATGCGACCATATCAACAGGGTTCTTCTTTGACCAATAGGGGGGCAGCAGCGTATTGCCCACAGAGACGACTGCGTTTGGCAATGTAGGTAAATTCAGGCCTGAGAGCTCGACGAGATCCGCGCATTCAACCGCCCATCCTCCCCCCGAGGAAATTATGAGAGCTGACCTGTTCACCGGTGTCGGTAGTGTTGCCAACGATGTTGCCAACATAAATAGTTCGTCAGTTCCGCGGGCGCGGATAACTCCAAACTGAGTGAAGATCCCATCAATCACGTCGTCTTCAACCGCAAGCGCTCCGGTATGGGATGAGGCGGTCTTCGCACCAAAAGATGTGACTCCCACCTTCATTACTACTATGGGCTTTAGCTTTGTTGCGGAACGTAAGGATCTTACAAGCGCACGCCCGTCTCTAACTGATTCCATATACAACGCGATAACGGTTGTCGATGGATCGGCGATAAGGTAATCAAGAATCTCCGTAAGAGAAACGTCCGACTCATTGCCGATGCTTATGAATTTGCTGAATCCGATGCCTTTCATCTTTGCCCATGCGAGCACAGCTAAGCCGATCGCGCCGCTCTGCGAAATAAATGAGATGTTGCCTGGCTTTGGCACCAGATATGTGAAGGTCGCAGTCATGCGGTTGTGGGCGTTATACATTCCCATGCAATTCGGACCGATTATCCGGATGCCATAAAGAGCTGCGATGCGTTTGATTTCGTCCTCAAGCGCTTTTCCATCATTTCCAGCTTCCCTGAATCCGGATGTGATTATGATGGCGAACGGGATATGCTTCTCCCCGCATCCAATGAGTGCCCCTGGGACGAGGCGTGCGGGAATTACGATTATTGCAAGGTCTATCTCGCACGGTATTTCATTGACAGCCTTGTGGCACCGGATCCCCAATATCGAATCTGCGTTGGGGTTAACCGGAAAGATGCCTCCTTTGAATCCTCCGTCAACCAAATTCCTTAGTATAGTGTGCCCCCAAGAAGATGGATCCCTTGAAGCGCCAATGATGGCGACATTTTGCGGTGAAAATAGGCGGTCAAACATGCAGCATCACCGACAGTCGAATCTACACAGTGAAACGCAACGGAGTCATACCGACCTAATCTTGATTTTTTGTGAATAAAAGCTTTTGACGCCCGCCTGTGCTTTTATTAAGCTATAAAAATTACATCATCGGACGAGATGCTTGAGGAAATCGTAGACCTTCGAAGCGTATTCCTTCTTTATGAATGAAGGGTTCTCCACCTTATTCTTGAATGAGATGTGAATAGTCCTTGGTGTCGGATAGTCAATATCTATGTTTGTCCTGAATGCGTCCCTAAGGCTCTCAAGAAGCAGGCTGATTAAATCGTCCACTATTGCATTGCCCCTCCTCGTGAGTTCGAAGGAGAAATCTTCAGCTTTTGTGGCACTCACGTCTCGGATGCTATTGATTGCCGAATTGAATTTTGGGGTCAACCGGTTTTCAAGTTCCCACATCTCAATCAAGCCCTTTGAGCCCTTCGCAGGGATTGCGACTGAAAGGATCTGCGAAGCGACCAACTCTGACGTAGAATACAGTATCTTGTCAATCTCTATCCTTGTCATGGAATCGCGACGCCTGTTGGATTGATTCTTCGACAAGGGTTGCGGCACCACAGATGCTATGCGTGCACCCGCTTGAAAAAGTATTGCCCGATGCATTGCACGATGCACCGTCTGCCACTGCAGAGAAACATATAATTTGCTTGAAAGTGAACTATAATCGAGTGAGCGCGATGCCCCGGAAGATCATATTGAAGTCTACAAGGTCAGGCAAGATGATATTCGAATCGAAGCAGGTAACTAGCAATCTAAGCGTCAAGGAAATCATGGAGATTGTGTTTACGAATGCCGAGTCGTATAAGGAGATAGCAGCTGTGCTTCTGGATTGGATAAAGACCAAGAGCGATCAAGAGAACAGAGGAAAGGTCAGGTGGGTTACCACAAGTGAGCTTTCGAGATACATTGATGAGAGGCTGATGAAAAGAAGGAGGAGCACCACGTATGCGGTCATCAAGAATTACCTAATCCCATTAGGTATATTGGAATACAGACCTTCGGAATCAAAGTACCTACTGAGCAGGGACTTTGCAGGAGCGCTCAAGAGGCTCGCAGAAGCGTACGCAAAGTGGACTGCATAATAATATATATGCCGAATATTTTGGATTGACAACGAGGTAATTTGCATGGGCTGCGAGAATCCAAAATGGGCAGGAATCGGTTCAAAATACGCGCATTTGACGTCGGTCCACCCATGCTTTGGTGTAAAGGCTCATTTCAAGGCTGCCCGGATTCATCTGCCAGTTGCCCCGATGTGCAACATCCAATGTAATTATTGCACGCGCAAGATAGACAAGTGTGAGCATAGGCCAGGAATCGCGGCGTGCATTATGAATGAGGGGGCGGCGATATCAAGGCTGAAGGCAGAGGTCGACAGTAACCCAGCACTTAAGGTCGTAGGGATTGCCGGACCAGGGGACTCGCTTGCAAACGAAGCCACATTCAAAACGCTCGAGGAAGCGAATAAGAAGTGGCCGGAGCTCGTCGCGTGCCTCTCAACAAACGGTCTTTTGGCAGAGGATGTGGCTGAAAGGCTGAAGGATATAGGCGTTAAGACCGTAACGATTACGATTAATGCGGTCGACCCAGAGGTCGGGGCGAAGATATACGAGTGGGTCAGCTACCGTGGCAAAGTCTATAGAGGGGTCGAGGCAGCAAAGCTGCTCATCGAGAAGCAACTGAGGGGCATTGAGTCGCTGGTGGCTAGGGGCATTGTAGTTAGAGTAAACACGGTCCTGATCCCTGAAGTAAATGCCGACGAAGTGGCCAAGATTGCTGAAGAGGTGGCCAAGAGGGGGGCAAGCTTGATGAACATAGTCCCGCTGATCCCACTCTATAAATTTACAGATAGCCGCGGGCCAACATGCGAGGAGTTGGAATATGCGCGTAGCGCTGCTGAGAGGTTCCTGCCGCAATTTAGGCTCTGCAAACAATGCAGGGCAGATGCTTGTGGCGTGCCTGGCTTTGAGAAGGGGCGTCTTAATTCATCAGAGTACTTCCACGGTTAATCTGTCCTTCATCGTTTCACAAGCGAGTGTAAGTCGGCAGCTTTGATGTATTTCTCTTTGCCCATGTGTTTTATCCTGACTGACATTTCTCTCGGCATGATGAGTGACGTACCTTGAGTCAAGGATATCTCAATGTTATTATCAGACTCCTGAAGTGTAGTAGGCTTTACGAGGTCGATCTTTTCGCCTACTTTCGGAATCACTATCCGCCCTGCATGTTGCTTGACAGATTCGGCTAGCGCAGTTAGGCTCGGTTCGTCCCCATGCACAAGAACCAAGAGCTCTGGATTGAGCTTGGATATGTAATTGCAGAGCTCATTGTGCATTGCATGCCCGGAGAGGTCAAAGTGATCAATTTTGCACCCGATATGGATCTTCGATTCGCCTTTTGTGATCATGTCGCGCAACAGCAGGTCGCGCTTTCCATTGAGCAAATCATGGCCAGCTGTTCCCGGTTCCATATGGCCGCATAAGGCTATTAGGCTCTTTTCGGAGGGGGCCATATGCATCAAGTGCCATACGCTCCATCCACCTCTGAGCATGCCTGAAGGCGCCAGGATTATGCAAGGGTCTTCTTTGCGGTGGAGCTGCTTCCGCTCGGTAAGACTCCCAAAGAGGCGAAGCGCATCCCATTTGAACGGGTCGATGTTATTGAATATGAAAGCGCGCCTTACCTTATCGTCCATATAGATCAGAAATTGCTCATAGACCCTCAGAGTCTCGATCGCCATGCCCTCAAGGTAGACAGCAACATTCGGTAGTTTTGCCCAACTGTCCTTGAGTATCTTCAGGGTCTCCTGCGTCTTTCCCACTGAGAAGGTAGGTATCAGGACCTTCCCGCCATCCTCAAGTGTTGCCTTAATGCTTGCCAGGAAGTCCTTTTCAGTCTCTTCCCTGCTCTTCCGGTTCTTCCCACCATAAGTCCCTTCGCAGATCAAGACATCTGGGTTCACTAGGTCGTCAGTGCGCCAATATCGCAGGTGGTTTGAGGATGTGCCTAAATCGCCGGAATACAGGATGCGGTAATTGCCATCTGTAATCTCAGTCATGGTCGATCCAAGGATATGCCCTGCATTGTGGAAGTTAACCTTGAGCGAATTTAGCTTAAAGATCTCATGGTAAGTCGTCGGGACTACCAGCTTCATCAATATCCGATGCATCTCCTTCGATGACCACAGTTGCTCGCTCTTGGGCCACTCGCGCTCCATTATCGACAGCTCGTCTTGCCAAAGCAGATTCAGCAGCCCCAAGGTAGGCAGCGTCATGTAGACGTTCCCTTTGAAGCCGTGGCGAATAAGCTCCGGGATTGCGCCAGTGTGGTCCAGATGTGCATGGGAGACGAAGACAGCGTCTAGATGCTCGATGCTCGTCTGCGATAGGTCCGGAAGGGATGCGCGCCCTTCAAGGGCTGGATTTATGCCACAATCCAAGAGAAAATGATGGTGATTTATGTCAAGTTGGAGGCACGATCTCCCCACTTCCCTGCCTCCCCCAAGCACTTTAAGCTGGGGCATCAATTGGACCTCATAGCGAAAGACACTATCGCGCTTCAAAATTTTAAAGCTTTTTATAAAAAAAATTAGAATAGCATTAGGTTGCCGATTTGTGAGGTCAAGAGAATTTATAATGCTTAAGACAATTAAACAATTGGCGGTAATCGTTGGAGAATATTGTCATAGAAATCACAGATAAGACGTTTTATGATTTTATTGATATCAATAAGCAGCTGGTCGTGGTAAAATTTTGGGATCCGTGGTGCGGCATCTGTACAGAGATGGCACCGATCTTTGAAAGCATTGCTAGAAGGTATAACGAGGATGGAAAATTTGCAGGCCTTAACATGAGGGAGAATAAAAAGATGGCCGATGAGTTCGAGGTGTACATAACACCTTCATTCATTTTCTTCAAGGGCGGAAAGGAAATCAGCAGGCTCGGAGGGTTGCTTGATCCAGCAGACCTTGAAGCTGAGATAAAGCGCCTCTTATGATAGTCTGGAAAAACCTTTAGGCAAGACGGAGTTAGTTTGTGCAGGTGTGCATCTTGATTAAAGCGGTTGCCACAGATGTCGATGGAACAATAACAGACGACAAGTCCATCTTGAGCATCGCTGCCATTTGTGCAATAAGAGACCTTGAGAGAAGGGGCATTCGAGTCATGCTCTGCTCGGGCAATGCGCTGTGCGTTCTAAAGACGCTGGCAAGATACATCGGATGCACGGGCCCAAGCATAGCGGAGAATGGGGCGGTCATAGAATACAAAGGTAAGATAAAGATCATAGGAGAGAAGGGGTTGGCACGCAGAGCTGTCGGGAGCTTAAAAGAAGAGTATGGAGACAAGATAAAAGAGGCATGGTCAAATGTCTATAGGAACGTTGATGCGGCTATCCTAAGAACGCTCGAGCTCAAGGACGTTGAGACTGTTGTGCAGAGGTTCAAGGGTTTGAAGGTAATAGATAGCGGATTTGCGTATCATATTATCGATAGCCGTATTGACAAGGGCGTTGGCGTTGCCAAGGCAGCAAAGTGGATAGGCATTGAGAAGGGAGATATGGCAGGAGTAGGGGACAGCGTAACTGATTGCGAGCTTCTGTCTTCGACCTCGTTCAAATGCGCAGTCGCTAATGCGCCCCCCGAACTGAGGAAGATTGCGGACACGATATCTGCCGCACCCTATGGGGAAGGGTTTGCAGAGATAGCCCAAGCCATTATTGGGAAGAACGGTTGTTGCAAGTGACCACGTGGCGCAGGGGAGAGAAATGACGGGTAGTGCAAGGTCAGACGTGATAGGGTCTTATGATTGCATTGCCAATGAGTTTAAAGTTTCAAGGCGGAAGCCTTGGCCGTCCCTAAAGGAATTGGGCAACTGCAAAGGAATGTCGGTGCTTGACCTCGGCGCTGGTACCGGGCGGAATGCAGTAGCGTTGGCAGAGTCGGGGGCGGAATTTGTAGTGGCTGCTGACATATCGATAGGTATGCTGAAGGCGCTAATTGCTAATGGCAGATTCCTTGACAGGATTATGCCCATCCGGTGCGATGCGATGGCGCTCCCGTTCAAAGCAGAGTCGTTCGATTCAGTCGTTTGCATAGCAATGGTCCACCACATTGCCGGAAAGGACAACCGGAGGGGGGCATTGAAGGAAGCGGGCAGAACAATGAAGAGCGGGGGTGAGATCTTGGTTACGGTATGGTCTAGACTACAGAGCAGGTTCACCAAACACCTCCCTTCAATGATAGTAACCAGGGTGAAGGGGGGAGAATATGGCGATGTTTTGATTCCATGGGGGAGGAAGGCAACGCGGTTCTATCACCTTTATACGAAGAGGGAGCTTGAGTCCGACCTGATTGAATCGAAGTTCAAGGTTGAGAAGAGCCGAGGCGAGAAGATAAAATCCAAAATCTTCGATGAGAATTGGGTAGCGTTGGGGAAGAAGGGATAACAGATAATGGAGGAGCCTCGTGATGCTTCAGGAATCCAGGGGAATGCGGAGTCGCCCAGCTCTGATGCGCTTAAGAAGAAGGTGGCAAGGCGGCTAATCGAGTATCTGAAGAAGGGTGACATGAAGAGGCGCGACATATCAAAGCTGAAATACAAGCTGGCCAAGGAGGAGGGCTTGGAGTTCGTGCCCAAAAATCACGAGATCCTCAGATGCCTCAGGAGAGGCGAAGAGCAGCTGATCGGTGTCTTGAGGGGGAAGGATGTAAGGTCAGCTTCTGGAATATACACCATCGCCGTGATGACGAAACCGACGCATTGCCCGAAGGATTCGCCGTGTGCATACTGCCCTGGGGGGGCTGAGAATGGAACGCCCCAGAGCTACCTCGGGAACGAACCCGCTCTGATGAGGGGGCTCCAGGCTAATTTCGACCCGTATACCCAAGTTAAGATCAGGCTCGACCAATATGCTACGATCGGGCACGTTCCATCAAAGGTCCAGCTGATAATCATGGGCGGGACGTTCCCTGCGACAGATTTGGATTATCAAGAATGGTTCGTGAAGATGTGCGTCCAATCCATGAACGAATGGCATAAAAAACGCGTTCGGCAGCTGCAGCTTCTTGAGGATGTGCAGAAGAGGAATGAGAGCAGCAAGGTGCGCTGCATCGGCATAACAATGGAGACCCGCCCGGACTGGGCAGGGATGCCGCAGATAGATCGCATGATAAAACTTGGGGCTACACTAGTTGAGATTGGTGTTCAAACGCTTGATGACTCGATATTACTTGATTTGAATAGAGGCTGCGACCTGAGTCAGACTGTCGAAGCAACAAGGATGATCAGGGATAGCGGACTCAAAGTGGGGTACCACATAATGCCAGGGCTTCCTGGCGCCGACCGGGAGCATGACCTAAAGACGCTCAAGGCGATCTTCCATGATGAGAGGTTCAGGCCGGATTACCTGAAAATATACCCAACGCTTGTAATCAAAGGGACCAAACTCTACCAGCTTTGGAAAGATGGCAAATACACGCCCCTTTCATGCGAAGGCGCCATTGACCTGATCGCTACCGCGCAGAAGGATTTCCCGGAGTGGGTAAGAGTGGCAAGGATTCAGCGCGATGTGCCCGCAGGCATAATCGAAGGCGGAGTGAGGAGGAGCAACCTAAGGGAGCTCGTTGAACGAGAGGCGACGACCAGAGGGACGCGGTGCAGGTGCATAAGGTGCAGGGAGGTCGGGCTCGCAAAGATCAGGGGAATCAAGGTTGATTCGATCAAGCCTGAGATAGTGACAAGGCATTATGCCGCAGGAGGGGGGGAAGAGGAATTCATATCGGCTGAAGACGCCGAAGAAGATGTGCTTGTCGGATTTTTGAGGCTCAGGATTCCTTCTGCCAGAGCGCACAGAGCTGAGGTCCGCAACGCAGCCGTAATACGGGAACTTCACATATACGGGCAGCAGACCCCTGTCGGCGGGTCGGATAGGCGCGGATTTCAGCACCATGGATGGGGAAGCGCGTTGCTAGATACGGCGGAGTCGATCGCCAATGAGAAATATGGCTGCGATGTTGTTGCAGTGCTCCCGGGCGTGGGTGTGAGGGATTACTACCGCAAGAGGGGATATCGCAAAGTGCCAGGGTCGAATTTTATGAGAAAGCGCCTGTGATGGGATTAACGCTTCTCAAAAACATTCATTAACAGAGCATGCGCAATGTTTATCCATGAAAGACAATGTCAGCCATGAGAAAGATAGCACAAGTTACCTTGCTTTCGAGGTCGTCCCCGATCTGTCATCAATAAAATCAGGGTTTGCAGCGGACCTGATTTGCGGTGGCAAGGTCGAGCGCAGGCTCATATTATCAGGGATTGTGGTCGACGTGATCCGTAGGAGCTCTGAGAGAGGAGATATAATGGCCCTAGATGAGCTCGTGAAACTAAGGTCTGTTGCGGAGCAGACAGGAGTTGAAGTAATTCTTAAGGAGGATTCCAGGAGAACCGATGATCCGGACGAGTCCGCCCTCAAGATAGCTTACGAAGGCGGTTATACGCTAATCGCATCGAACGAGAATCTTGCAAAGATCGCGGAATCCATAGGGGTCAAGGTCATAAAGGGTAAGACAAAGCGCTCGGCAGAGCCAATTTTTCAGAAGTATTTCTCCAAGGATACAATGTCGGTCCATCTAAAAGAAGGCGTGATACCAAGGGCGAAGATCGGGAGTCCGGGCAACTGGGAGCTCACGGATATTGACAAAGAACCACTCCTGAAGTTAGAGCTCGAGAAGGTTGTGCAGGATATACTGGAGAGGGCAGAGTCCGGTGAAGGCTTCCTGGAAGTGAAGAGGGAAGGCTCAAACATAATCATGCTAAAGGACAGCAGAATCATAATCACGTTCCCACCGTTCTCAGATAGGCTCGAGGTGACCATAACTCGAAAGGTCGCGTTCCTAGAGATAGAGGATTACAACCTTCCGAGCAGCCTTCTGGACAGGTTCACCGAGCGCGCAGAAGGCGTACTGATTGCAGGGGCCCCCGGGATGGGAAAGACCACGTTTGCGCAGGCATTGGCGAAGTTCTATTTGAGGGAGAACAAGATTGTCAAGACGATCGAGTCTCCACGGGACCTACACCTGCCGGCGATAGCGACCCAGTATTCGAAGACGCGGTCGTCCTCGGAGGAGTTACACGACGTTCTTCTTCTAAGCCGCCCCGATTACACGTTCTTTGACGAGATGCGCGATACCGATGATTTCAAGATATTCACGGACTTGCGGCTGGCTGGAGTAGGAATGGTAGGAGTGATACATGCCACGGCGCCAATAGATTCGATCCAGAGGTTCCTCGGCAGGATCGAGCTGGGCGTGATACCCTCAGTAATCGATACGGTAGTTTTCATCAACAAGGGGATGGTCGAGAAGGTTTACGAGCTTGTGACCACTGTCAAAGTGCCACACGGTCTTACTGAATCGGACCTAACGAGACCTGTGGTCCAAGTCAAGAATTCAGCTAATGGTGAGGTTGAGTATGAGATCTATGTCTTCGGCGAGAGGACGTTCGTCGTCCCGATAAAGCAGAGGAGTAGGATCAATGCGGCGGCAGTAGTGGCGCCTGAAGGCGGGCGCAGCATGGCTCTAAAGCCACTCGTCGGGAGGATAATCGGCAGATATGTAAACATGGATGAAGTGGATGTCGTCCCCAACCAGCAGGGTGCAGATGTTTACGTGCCTAACGAGAGCATATCAATAATAATCAAGCGGGAGAGGAAGAAGCTCCGACGCATGGAAGAGAAACTCGGCATTAGGATAAACATAAAACCAAAGCGGTGATTGGTGGTCAAATGCGGAGGAGGGCGGTCCTGCAGGCGCTTGATGGAACGTTTGGCAGCGATGAGTTGGCTAAGGCGCTTTCAGGCATCGATATTATCGGTGATATCGGCATAATAAAGCTCCCAGAAGCATTCGTATCGAGGAAGAATGAGGTTGGCGCGAGGATCCTGGAGAGGCTCCCGTCACTCAAGGCGGTTTTCAGGCAGACCGCTCCGGTCAGCGTAGTTGAGCGGGTAAGGGGCATAGAGTGGCTTGCGGGCGAGAAGAGGACGGTTACAAGACATGCAGAGCACGGATGCCTATTCAAGGTCGACCTGGCGCGCGTATACTTTTCACCTCGGCTCTCCTTTGAGAGGCTGAGGGTAGCAAAAATGGCGATGCCCGGCGAGACCATCATCAATATGTTCGCAGGAGTCGGCACGTTCTCAATTGTTATGGCCAAGCATATCCCCATCGAGAAGGTTTATTCGATAGACAATAACCCTGTGGCGTTTAGTCTGATGAGAGAGAATGTCGAGATGAACAGGTTGATGGGCAGGGTTGTTCCGCTGATGGGAGATGCCAAGGATTTTACGGCAAGCCTCCATGGGCAAGCAGACAGGGTTTTGATGCCGCTCCCAGAGGTTGCGATAGATTATTTTAAATTTGCGACGGAATATCTTAAGCGCAGAGGGTGGATCCACGTCTATCTCCATATCGAGGCAGATACGAGGGGTCAAGCAGCAGCTGAGGGTGCGCTCCAGGTTAGAGGCGCGCCCGGTGCCGCATTTAATATAACAGAAATTCGCTCGAGGGTGGTCAGGAGCATAGGCAGCAGGAACTTCCAAGTTGTTGTAGACGCATTCGGGGGTAGAGGAGATACGCTATGACCGGGCTGGATATGAAGTATCAGGAGTTGAAAGGATGGTTTGCAGGCAAGAGTGTAGCAGTCGCTTTTTCGGGAGGAGTAGACAGCACGCTTGTAGCGCTTGCCGCAAAGGAGGCACTAGGCACCTACGCGGCGGCATTTACCGCAAAAACGCTGTTCTCAAGCAGCAGTGAGGTTGCAGAAGCGAAGGCCATCGCGAAGCAGATTGGGATAAGCCATTATGTCATTGAAATCAAATTGCCAGAGGAGGTTGCGAATAATCCTCCAGACAGGTGCTACTTGTGCAAGAGCAGCATAATGAGCGCGATAAAGCGGACAGGCAAGGAAAAAGGATTTGATATCGTAGTTGATGGCACCAATATTGACGACTTGGGGGTCGACCGCCCAGGGCTCAAAGCGGTAAAGGAGGCGAGCGTCTGCAGCCCCCTCGTTGAAATTGGGATCGGGAAGTTTGCAGTGAGGGGGATTCTGAAGCGCAGGATGAGGGGGTTTGCATATGATAAACCGTCGAATCCTTGCGCTGCAACGAGATTTCTCACGGGCAAGAGGATCACATTGGAAGGCGTGAGAATGGTTAACGATGCCGAGGAGTTCATCAGAGGGTTAGGTTTTGGGCAGGTCAGGGTCAGGGTTCACGACCGATTGGCGAGGATTGAGTTAGACCCACTTGAGATAGAAAAGATGCTTGATGTAAAAGTACGTTCAGATGTGAAAAAGAAGCTTAAGGAGTTGGGTTATGATTGGGTCACACTAGACATGGAAGGCTATAGGATGGGAAGCATGGAGGAGACGCCTCGTCGCAAAAGGAAGGAAGAGGCGTTATGAAACAGAACGCCTTATTATGATCAAGAATGAAGCTGCCGCAAGCCCGCATAAGAGCAGCACTGCAGGTAGTGGACTCCTGTCAATCATGAATTCTTCCTGCAGATGCCCTGCGATGATTGTTATCGAATCCAAGAGCGACAAAGATGGAGGGAGCCGCAGCGTTGCTGATCCGGTGCTATCAGTCACAATGCAACACGAAGAACCACCCTGAACGATCTCGATCGGGTAATCGGTGATAGGACGACCATAACGGTCCAGAGCTTGTATATGCAGTTCAGTCGGAAAGAGCAGATAGCAGTTCAACGTAGATAATATCAGCTCTGCCGGTGAATTTAGGTTTAGCTTTTTGAGGTGGGAGGAGTTGTGAGAGATGAGGGCAGAGCTATTATTTGCAGAGGCATTATAGAATCCGAATGGCAACTGCGGATAATGCGCTTTCCCGCCTTGAGCGGTCGTAGCATAGACCCTGCCATTGGAGTTACTCATGAACTGTATTGTCACCCCATCGGGGATCTTTGTTTCGCCCTCGTATATCTGTAGATTTAGGTCGGAGAGGGGTAGCTTTACGTTAATAGAGCCGACTCCTTGTATTTCATGAGTTCCAAGGTCATAGGTTAATCCGTCGAAATCGCAACTAAAGAGATGGTTCCCTTCTTGAACGATGGCAGGGCATAGTGAAATATTTCCATCGATGTATAATGTGGCTTCAATCGAATTACCGTAGTAATCCATAGTTTGACAAAACACGTGGAAGAGGTTTATGACTGTCGCGTTGTTATCGCTGAGGTTGGCATATAAACGCTGATCGTCGATATGGACGAGTATCGAGCCAGGGCACCTCTCCAACGATGCATGACCATCCGGGATGGTCATGAGGATGCCATCGAATTCAATGGTAGCATCTGCAGGTTGCCCATCAACGAGTAAATAGAGTTCGTGAACGTGACAAGGGAGACCATATGCCATGCACTGAGAAAGCAACAGGGCGGTAATCGTATAAAGAATGAAAGAAGACAAAATATGAGCCCCATTAATGGGGCTTAATAAAAAAGTGGCGGTTTAAGGGGATGGGTAATTTATTTCAAGACCATCTTTGCCCCAGTCGAAGGATAGTCTCGGTCTGCCTTTGTGTACGCCCTTTTGGAGGACATAGCCCACTATCAATGGGAGCCCGATGGTCACTTCTGTGTATACAGTGGCGCGTGTTGCCCGTTTTGAGATTTTTCCCCAAGATTTTGCCTCGTCCAGTGTGCTACCGGTCAGACCGCCCCAGTGAGGAGCGTCAGCAGTTATTTGGAAGCTGTAGGAGTGACCTTTTGTATAGTCGAGCATCACTGCGGCATCGTTTATGTAATTCTTTGGCACCCCTCCGCCCAAGTAAATCGAGCCGGTCTTCTTGGATTTCAGCACAATCTGGGCAATCTCCATGTTATCCTTGAGCGTGTCAATTGTAAATGTCTTAACCTTGTTCTCGGCTGCCCATCTGTAGAAACCAGCCAATCCTATCCCAATAGAGCTGTCAGCAATGGCAGGGCAGAACACAGGGACGCCGTGCGTGTAGGCGCTGTAAAGAATAGAGTCGTTATCGTTGAGCGTTGAGCCTAGCTTATTGAGGAATTCGCGGGTCGAGTATATCCGTTTCTCAAGCTTAGAGCAGAAATCGGCAATATGATCGTCGCATTGCACAAACCCTAGCTCATCAACATATGCGTCGTAGATGCGGTCTATATAGAGGTCATGAAGCTTTTCATCGTCTGAATGTGGGGTGCCCTTGTAATGCCTGTATCCCAAAGCAGTGTAGTAATCCTGATAGAGTATTGCGCCTGTTGAAACTACAACATCGACTATACCCTTGTTGATCATCCCACTCAGTACTTTGCGAAGGCCGCCGGCAATCAGGGCGCCTGAGAGACCGAGCATAACGGTGGGCCGGTCCTTGTCAGAGAGCATGTTATCGTATACGGTAGCGCATTCTGCCAAGCTGCGGGATTGGATGCCGCAGTCCTTCCATGATTCGACTAAATCCTTAACCGTAATTGCCTTATCAAGATCTACAGGCTCCACGGGTGTCTTTAAAAGCGCTCTCCTTTCCTTGATTACCTCGGGAGTTAATACCACCTCATCTGACTTCTGTTTGAAAAATTTAAAGACTGGCTTTTCCATTCAAGGCACCTTCATAAAAACGAATATTCGTTGAATTTAAATTTATGCATTATAGTTTTAAGGTTTTTCTGGATAAATGTTCACTTTCAAGAGCGTCATTACTAAAAAAAATGAGACCAGGTCCAGAGCTATTGGAAATCGTTCAGCACCCAAAAAATGCAAGATGGCGACGAGTCGATGGCCAGATTACAGGGATAGCCCTATACGAAGCGCTTCATTCAGGCACGTCGACGATCACACCCGAGCTTTTCAGATGCGCCGGATAGGTCTTTAATGGGTCGTTCTCATCCATGCCCTCAGGGAGGTCGACTACTTTGCTGTTAGTCACGTCAAAACGCGCCCAATGCTTATCGCACCAGATCAGATTGCCCTGAAGTTTTCCTGTGAACAAATGATTACTTAGGTGCGTGCAGATTGACGGGGTAGCATAAAACTTGCTATCTACATTAACCAGCAGGATTCTCGTCTTTGAAGACCTAACACTTTTTTTGCGCCAGGAGGGAAATCTTCAACTTTAGCAGCCATCACACTAGGCAATTCATTCACCACAATTACTGAAATAAACGAAATTAATAAGGATTACGAACTGAATAATACTAAAAACGGATTATTTTCCTCTAAGCGAAGCGATTAGCGTTGCCGCCAAGATTAGACCAGCGCCAACAATCTGAAGAAGGGTCAGGCTCTCACCGAAGATTATTGCCGCAACGACTACAGATGTTATGAGCTCCGCGACGCTCAAGATGGAGGTTCTTGTAGGACCAATGATCTTCAGCCCCCTAAACAGGGTAATTATCGAAAGAGATGTGCTGATAAGGGCGAGCATCAAGATCCAGAGCCACCCCTCGGCCATCCAAGTAAAGCGAATTCCTCCGAACATCACAGCGTATGCAGAAGTCACTGCGGCGGCCATCCCTATCACGTAGAATGAGGCAACATCCCCGGACATGCCTTTTAGGAGGCGGGAGCAGCCTATGACGTACACCGTATATGTTAGCGTGGCTCCAAAAGCGATGCCAATGCCGATGATTGAGAGGTTGTTCTCCGGATTAACGACGAAAATAAGACCGATGGACGCAAGGGCTAATGATAGCAGAAGTGCTTTGGTGATGCGCTCCCATTTCATTACAATGGAGATTGCAGTGACGATGGCGGGATATGCATAAAACACAAGGATTGCAATTGAAATCGGGATGTAGGTAATCGCAATGAAGTAAAGTGCAGACTGCAGGCAATATGCAATTCCGCCAAGGCAAAAAAGACTGACCCATTGCTGCCTTGTAGGGCGAGTCATTCTGCCCGCTATCTTCATGGCCACGCCGATGAAGCCAGACGAGAACAGCAAACTGAAGAGAAGTAACTCGAGAACGCCAACACTGCTGCCATATGCCAACCTTGCAAATATTCCTGTAAAGCCGTAGGCGATGGCAGAGAATATTACAAGAGCGTTTCCTTTTAGTCGTTGGTCCATTGGCATCAGTCTCTTTTATCAATCTTGATGGGGTTGACTACTTCTTATATCGGTTATGCAGAATAAAGAAATGGTCAGAAGGGTCGAGATGGAACAAAGAGAACCTACACATGAAACAGCTAAGCTTTTTATTTGCCAACGACTTCTCGTTAATAGTATCTTGAGATGAAACAGAATGCTCTCAGAAATCACAGTATCGGCACCTGCAACGATCGCGAACCTTGGACCTGGTTACGATTTGATGGGGATGGCCCTTGATAGACCAAGGGATACGCTTAGAGCTAGGTTGAAGATGAATGGAGCGGACACGGTTGCCGTTACTGGATTGGGGAGCGAATCGCTTTCATTGCCGGCTGAAAAGAATGCGTGTGTTGTGGCAGGAAGGGCTGTGCTCAAGCAGGCAAATGCGGAGGGGCACTTCCTGGATATGCACCTGAATAAAGGGGTCCCACCAAGGATGGGTATGGGAAGCTCTGGAGCTTCGTCTGCAGCAGGGGCTTTTGCTGTAAACGCGCTGCTCGGGTACCCTCTTGACCACATGAAAGTTCTGAGATGCGCTATGGAAGGGGAGAGGGTATCGTGCGGTTCCGCGCACGCAGACAATGTGGCACCGGCACTGCTCGGTGGGATCGTCGTCATAACAGGCTATAATCCACTCAATATTGTTAAGCTCGCACCTATTCAGGATACGGTCATTGTGGAAGTGAGCCCGATGATTGAAATGGCAGCAGAGAAGACAAAGCTCGCTAGGGAAGTCCTTCCTTCAGATGTGCCTTTGAAGGCGACCGTAGACCAAATGGGTGCGTTCGCATCGTTGCTACTCGGAATCATATGCAAGGACGCGGCACTGATGGGTCGAGGCATATCTAATGATATGATAGTAGAACCGGCACGCGCTAAACTGATACCCGGATTCAAGGACGTTAAAAGGGCAGCAATCCAGGAAGGGGCGCACGGAGCTACGATTAGTGGTGCCGGGCCAACGGTCTTCGCGCTTGCGCCACCAGGAAAGGCCGATGGTATTGGAAAAGCAATGGTAGACGCGTTCTCACAAAACAGTATTAAATCAGCATATGCAATCTATCACTGCAGTGAAGAGGGTGCCAAAATTGTCTGAACCGCTGCTCAAGTGCACGGTGTGCCACAAGGAGTATGACGCTTCTCAAATCATCTATACTTGCCCGAGTTGCGGTTCATTGCTCGAAGTCCTGATTGAACCGCCCAAAGTCACACTTAAGCAGATGTCAAAGAGACCTTTGAGGGTTTGGAGATATCGGGAATTCCTGCCGATAGCCAAGAACGTCCCGATTATCACGCTTGATGAGGGCGGAACGCAGCTCTACAGATGCGACAAGCTCGCCAAATGGGCAGGCGTTAGCAGGCTTTACATCAAATATGAGGGGGGGAACCCTACGGGCAGCTTCAAGGACAGGGGTATGACCCTTGGAGTCACCAAGGCTAAGAGCCTCGGATCCAAAGCAGTTGCGTGCGCTTCAACGGGCAATACTTCTGCATCGCTCTCAGCGTACGCAGCCCGGGCAGGCATAACATGTTACGTGATATTACCTTCAGGGAAGGTAGCCATGGGAAAACTTGCGCAGGCGTTGATGCATGGCGCCAAGGTCATATCAGTGAAAGGAAATTTCGATCAGGCTTTGAACCTTGTTATGGACATATCGACGAAGATGGGAATCTATCTGCTCAATAGTGTCAATCCGTGGCGGCTGGAAGGACAGAAGACGTTGGCATTCGAGGTCGTGGATCAGTTGGGGCATGTTCCGGAGATAGTGTCGGTCCCAATGGGGAATTGCGGCAACATCTCAGCGATATGGAAAGGTTTCAAGGAATTCCAAAGTGCAGGTATAATAGATACTCTGCCGAAGATGTTCGGAGTGCAGGCGGCTGGAGCTGCCCCTGTAATCAAGATGTTGAGGGAGAACCTCTCCAAGCTGGTTCCCGTCACATCACCGGAGACTGTCGCGACTGCGATAAGGATAGGCAACCCTGTCAATTGGCCTAAAGCGGTTGGCGCAATAAAGGATTCCAAGGGCATGTATAATGCAGTCTCTGACGATGAGATAATCGAAGCACAGAGGATAATTGCGTTCGTTGAAGGAATCGGAGTCGAACCGGCTAGCGCAGCATCGGTCGCAGGAGTGAAGAGGGCTGTGAGGGACGGTATAATTAAACAGGACTCTGAGGTCGTTTGCGTCTGCACAGGTCACCTCCTCAAGGATCCAGAAGAGGTTATTAGCATATGTGGCAAACCAGTTGAGGTGCCGCCAGACCTTAAAGCGGTATCTGATATGCTATTGCCAGGCTGAACAGTAAATCAGCTGTGAATTGCCTCGTCTATGCCTCTATCGGCAATCATCTCGAATGGCTTTAGTATTCGGGACAGAATGTCGGTGCGGGTTATTATGCCAACAGGCTTGCTCTGGGCATTGACAACTACCAATCGACCGATGCTCGATCGCATCATCTTTGCCATGGCCTCCAATATGTCTTCATCTGAGCTGATGACAACTGGCCGCCTGCTCATGGCTTCCCGAGCAGTTATGTCAGTATTCCCCTCGCTTACGCAACGTGCGATGTCAGAGCTTGTGATCATTCCAACTAGGAGATCATTATCGATGACGGGGGCAGCTCTGATGAATTCTTTGTAAAGTATAAGCGAAGCCTCCTTGAGATGCATCGATGCGGGTATGGTAACTAGCCGTTTCGACATCACGTTCTGAACTTTAGCCTTTGGGAGACTGATCAAAGTAATGACGTCGAGCAGCAACTCACCGTGGAGGTCGTCCCTCCCGGTTATAGTGCCTTCGATTATCATCCTCCCAGAAGGGGTGGGCCCGATGACAATATCATCACCTGTGTTGAAGCGCGAAAGGTTTCCCAAGACCTTCAAAATGGCTTGGCAGAAGTCAGGGCTGAAGACACTCTTGAAGAGGACGTCAGTCACAGTAACATCGGTCTTGTTCCCGCCTTTGGTGTAGATAGGGACGGATAATGAGCGCAGGTTTTTTGGTATGTTAAAACTCTCGTAAGCCTTGCCCGTCGGAATGTATCCACCTTTAGGCCCAGGTATCGCTTCAACGAGCCCAATAGCCCTTAAAACGGGCATAATATTGCGGACGGTCCCTTCGTCTCGCTTTGTACTGTATGCGATCTCTTTGCTCTTTACCAAAGACCGCTTCTTATCATAGAGCTCCAACAATGCAATAATAATTTCTTTTTGAGGTGCGGTCAGCGATACCATAGTTAATCCAACCTAGGTGTAATTCAATTATAGATAATGATAATTATAGTATATATCAGTTATTTTAATTGGTTGATAAAAAAATCCATTCGGGAATGCCGATTCTTATAACAATTCATTAAAAAAAAAGCGTGACAGATTAAAATGAACGCAAAAAAATGTTTATTAATCAATAATGCCGAGCTTAAAATCTGTTGTGAGACAATGAGCCTAGATTCAGTGTTCACTAGTACCGCAACAAGACTTGCTGATAAGACTGCAATCAGGTGGCAGGATACAGAATATACTTTTGGCCAGTTAGAGGCTTTATCCAACAAATTCGCTAATTCGCTCTTGAAGCTAGGCATAGCGAAGGGGGATAGGGTCTGCATATTCATGCAGAACGCTCCTGAATTTGTTGTCGCGCATTTTGGAATTTTAAAGACTGGGGCAGTCACAGTTCCGCTGAATGTAATGTACCGTAAACACGAACTGCGGTACATGATTAACGATTCGCAGGCGGCAGCTGTAGTCGTCTCTGAAGAGAATCTACAATACATACTTGATGTTAAATCAGAATTAAAATCCGTAAGGCGGATAATCGCGATATCAGAGAAAGTGCCCGAAGGGTGCGACTCATTCAGATGCTTAATTGCGCAAGGAGACGAGAAGAGACCAACGATCGAGAACGCAATGAGTGATCTCGCGATCATTTGTTATACATCTGGAACGACCGGCGTATCGAAAGGAGCAATGCTCACCCATGCGAACTTTTTATCAAACATAAGCACCCTCGCCGAGATTTGGGAACTGAAGGAGGCGGACAGGCTGCTCATGGCACTCCCAATGTTCCATATACATGGACTGGGGATCGTCATCCATGGCATGGCATACTGCGGATATTCGATAACCCTTTTGGAACGGTTTGATGCGCAGAAGGTCTTTGATGAGATCAAAAAAACCAACTGCACGGTATTCATGGGAGTCCCGACGATGTACATCAAGCTCTTGGAGGAGAAATCGGAGAAGCATGAAATAGATTCAGTGAGGCTCTGGACTGTTGGATCGGCTCCAATGCCTGTTGAGGCTTATAATAAGTTCAAGGAGAAGTTTGGAGTCGAGATGCTGGAACGCTATGGGATGACAGAGACCTCACCGGTCATCTCCTCGAACCCATACAAGGGATTAAAGAAACCCGGGTCGGTTGGACCTGCCATTCCAAGCGTGGAGATAGCAATTTTTGGTGATGCAGGAGAGATGCTCCAGCAGAACGAGGTCGGTGAAATCGCTGTGCGCGGTCCAAACGTGATGAAGGGTTACTGGAACAAGCCAATTGAGACGGAGGAAGCGTTCAAGGAAGGGTGGTTCCGTACAGGAGACCTCGGCAAGCTGGACGGTGACGGTTACCTGACCATAGTGGGAAGGAGGAAGGAGATGATAATAGCGAGCGGCTTTAAGGTCTTCCCGCGCGAGGTCGAAGAGGTCATTCATACTAACCCAAAGGTGAGGGAGGTTGCGGTCGTTGGAGTGCCTGATCCGGTAAGAGGGGAGAATGTCAAGGCGTTCGTTGTCCTGAAGGATGGCGAGTCGGCAACGCCGCAGGAGATGGAGGCATACTGCAGGAAGGTCTTGGCTTCTTTCAAGGTGCCGCGGACGTATGAATTTGTTTCAAGCATACCGAGGACGCCCAGCGGGAAGATCTTGAATAGACTCCTCGCGAGAGCGAAGGTAAAAGACCTGATGGAGACGTCGATAAAGAGCATCGATAGAAGGACGTCTGCGTTCGAGGCTGGGAAGTATATGAAGGATCTTGGCGTCGGCAGCCTTATAGTCACTGACAACGACATGCCGATAGGGATCGTGACGACGAGGGACGTGCTGTATAAAGTCATGTCTACAGGAAGCCTTGGGAAGGACGTGTCCCTCAGCAGCATAATGTCTACCCCGCTCATAACGATTGACGCCGAAGAGGACATCGCCAAAGCATCCGCTATAATGCGCAAATGGAATGTGTGGAGGCTTCCAGTGGAAGGACCAAACGGGCAGGTCGTTGGGATGCTCAGCGGTACTGATATCTTCAAGGCTTTCGCTGGCAAGAAGATGGATGTACAACCAATCCAGAAGGAATGACAAACAGACTGAGCCGTCGGTTCAGGATAGGTCACCGCATGAGCAGAAGAGCTCTCCTAAAGACAAGTAGAGACCCTCTATGCCGTCACCATTCGCGGACGATACCGCGATCACTCTCTTCCTTTTTTCCAGATTGCTGAGCAGCGATGACAAGCTGTAAGCAAGTTCTCCCTTGATGCCTTCAGAACGGGGCATGGTCGTCCGTTCCTGCCACCCAGCGAATGCCTTCTTGTCAAGGAGGTCCGCTTTGCTTATAACGTCCAAGGAGGGGATGCCGAGCTTCAGTTCCGTAATAAGACCAAGCAACCTGAGGGGAGCATAGTCGGTGCCGGAGATCGCGGATAGGTCGAGCAGCATTATTGCGGCGGTCTTCCCCTTTAATGAGGATGCTAGTGCCGAACCGAATCTTCTGAAGAGAAATATCTCCATCTGGCCGGGAGTATCGATTATCTTCATCTCGCCCGGCAGGGATTCAATCGATGCGACCACCTCGCTCATATGCGCTTCTATCACCTCTGCGGCTTTGACCAGTGCGCCATTCGGGCTCAACCCTTCTTTTGAAATTAGCGCATTAGTCCTGATTATAGACCTTACGTCATAGTCCGGAAGATAAGGGAGGGTTTCGGCGCCCGGATCCAGATTGACGACAGACCTGGAGATGCCCGACTTGAGCATCCATTCCGACAACTTCGACGCAAGAGAGGTCTTGCCCGAACCCGCGGGTCCGATAATCAGAATATTCATAACGATTGTCTGCCTTCGCTTATCAAGGGCAGGGTTATTAGATAAAAACATATGCGTCTCTTCCAAAAAAGCAGGTCTGTGCGGACTATCCGCACAGTAGATTTAATATATCGATTGGGTGAAGTTCATTTCAGGCATGAAGCATCTTTTCAATGCAGGTAGTGGAAAGTTATGGTAAAGGTAGCTTTCAGATATAATCAAGAACTCGTGCAATGGATAAAAAGCAGCGGTTCGGGTGCGAAATGGAATAGGGACGAGAAGGTATGGGAGTTCCCAGATGAACTTTTGGACAGCCTTATGGCAAAGGCGGCTGAGCTCAACATAGAAGTCAAAACAAGCAGTGGTGCCCCGCAAGCGAGAGCCGATCAGCAGGCACAGCCTCAAAGAGAGAGATATCAGAGGCAGTCTGACGATCAGCTAGGTTATGTGGAATGGGATGACCCACAGAGGCAACAGAAGCAAGCCCCCCAAGAAACAACAGAAGTGCGCCAAGCGGCTCCATCGGAGCAGAGAACAAGTGGGCTCAAGGAAGGCGAGATACGGCTCAGACGCTCGAGAGATGGCAGATTTGTACTGATAAGCATGAACATGATAGCCTTCGCGACAGATGTTGAGGATCTTATGAGTGGCAGGAAGGATAGCGTGAAGTTCAGGTTGCTTCCACCATGGTCGCCACCACAGCAGACTACTCGGTAAATCCTTGACGCTGAGCAGGAACTCCTTTATTTACGGGAGGGTAGCCAGGAAAGACTCCACGGCTACCATGAATTCAAGCGGACGCTCCTCATGAGGCAGATGCCCGCATTCAGGAATTACTGCAAGCTGTGCACCTTGAATCTCACCTGCAAGCTGGATACTTTTGTTGGTAGGCACTGTAAGGTCATCGTCCCCCGTTATCACAAGAACCGGAAAGTTCAATTCGCCAAGCCTAGTCTCCAGCCCAAGCGGATGGCTTGCGATTGTTAGCTCCCACAAGGCGCGATCCCAGTTATCAGTCATCAGAGGTTTTCGATAACCGTCGATTATATCTTGCGTGACTTTAGACTTGTCGTGCCACGCTGATTCAATCATCGAGTTCCCGGTGCCTGCAATCTGCCTTACGATGTACGGACCCCATATCTGGAGCTGGGGCAGAAACTTCAGGCTTTGGAGCCAGCCATTTGAACTTCCGCTCCCATACACGGCAGGGTCGACAAGGATGAGTGCTTCTACTCGTTCGGGGTGCAAGAGGGCCACCATTATCGAGACGGTCCCACCGGCAGAGTGACCGATAAACACTGCTTTGTCGATGCCAAGAGCGCCCATCAAAGCGACGGTTTGTTCGGCTTGAGACTCCACGGTATATGGGTTTTCTCCTGTCCATTCCCCAGGCATGGGTCTGGATGTTAACCCGAAAGCGGGTCTATCAAAGGCAATTACTCTACCATAAGCGCTTAATGGTTCAACCACTTCCCTCCATGAAAAAACGCTCGCGCCAAAGCCGTGCAACAGAATAAAGGTTGTAGATCCGTTCCCTACGTCCTTGTAATGCATCGTTAAGCCGCTTACGTTGATGAATAGACTATCTGAGTCGGCAAGCTCCATCGGTGGCATTGTCGTACCTAACGAAGGAACGGGAACAATCAGAGGTATAAAAAAAATTGCGAGAACTGCAATACAAATTACGATAATTATTTTTCGTCGCCTATTCAATCAGATTCCTCCAACTGCGAGAGTAACTCTATTACTGCATCGATAACCAAGTGCTGCTACTGGTCCCTGCTTATCGTCGCGTTGTTGTCACCCGGTTGGGACCAATAGTATCCAAATTGAGCGTGGTTACCGCCGACGATTTCTACCCAGAGTGTCGAATTGGGGAGCATCTTTACAGTACTGTTTATTTCGTTAAGGGAAACGCGCCCATCGAGAGATCCAAATATCGATACAACGGATAGATTTTGTTGAGAAAGGTCATCGCTCGATGCGGGGAATGATGCGCAGAGTACAGGCCTTCGATAATGGAGGGATTCTTCAGGGCATATTGCGCAGCCATTGAGCCCCCAAGGGAATGCCCACCGATTACCCAAGAGCGCACTTGAGGATACGCCGCAATCACGTCTGAGGCTTTATTAATTCCAAAGATAGCGAAGTTGAGCGGCATTGGCACAATTACCGCCAAATAACCTTGTTCGGCAATCGCGTAGGCTAATCGAGCGTATGAGCGCTCATCCACCCTTGCGCCAGGATAGAATATGAACGTCGAGGACTTAATGCCTGAAACAGGCTGAAACACAAGCCATCGGTCAGAAACAAACTGTACCTTGGAGTCGGTCTCTAGAGCATCTAGAGCCTCAGGCATGGGCCCTGAAGGAGTTTCTGCCCAAACTATGAACGATAAGGCCGCAACTGCAAGGGCAGCGATGCGAAAAACCATCACTTTCCCTTTGCGGCTCCATACTAGGTTCATAAACAGTTGACCATCAGAGATAGACCTATCCCAAAGCGATATCGGATTGCTGTATCTGATTAATGCAAAATGGGAGCAATAACCATTTCTGATGAATCGATAGGACTGGAAAAAGTCTAAAATTCAAGGAAAAAAAGAAAAAAGAAATTACGGGAATAGTTTTGCTATAAACTCTTTGTCAAGTGGTGTTTCGAACCTGCTCACGATGTATGTGACGATAATTGATGTTGCAACGCCTGGGAAGAATGCGTATAGCGGAGTCACTGGCGGGGCGAGGAAT
>CAZWMA010000011.1:0-63317 GCA_964634735.1 uncultured Nitrososphaerota archaeon | reverse complement strand
CTGAGATCCCAGTCCTGGCAAAACGGGCGGGTTCCCCAATAATCCAGATCGTGAAGGTGTATGTCACCACGCAGATGAGCGTCAGCTATGTGTGACGGTATCATGAGGAGGTAAGACTCCTTGCTCAAGAAGTCGGCCTTCTTCTTATGGAATGTCTCAGGGTTCGGTTGGAGGTTTGCATTCTCCCTTGATTCGTATCCCGCAGAGTTGTCTATCTGGTAGACATCGTACAGAGGCATGCCAACTCGAGTGTAAACGTTCCTATGTTTAGCGAAACCATGCTCAAGAAGCTTTACGTTGACGATCTCCCTAATCAAAGGGCCGCTGAGCATCTTCAAATTCATGTGGGTGATCTCTTCTTCGACATCAGTAGCAATCATCATTGCTTCTTGTTCAGTTAATGGATTTTCCCCATAAAGGATTTTGACCAATTGAGTCTCTTTGACCAGACTTTTGACTATTAGATCTTTTGTGAAAGGAACTATTACGCCGTCGCTTCTACGCACGCCCGGAGGTATTCTGTGATTTAAGGCTACTTCAGTCATATTTTTGCACCCGCTTGATACCTGTAAGGTATTTTAACATTCTATATATTTTAGCTTTTAAAATTTTTTTGAGTAAACAATTTAAAAAAATTGATAATGAGGTTGTAAATTGTTGGATGTTATTTATAAAGTTATATAAAAAAAAGGTAACGGCATTATGAAAAATGACGGTGTAACGTTAATATAAAGGGAATGCACCTATTGTGAGCTTTCAAGCATAACATAAGACGATGAAGTAGTAAATCCGTAAAAAAAAAGATGTTTCAAGGTTTGTAATCAAAAAATTAGGGCAAAATAATTAATTGAAATAAAAAGAAGGGAATGTGAGATATCCAGTCTATTAAGGACCCCACATTGAGCTTCTTCCTGTGAAGGGTTTGGCGTGTTCGAGCGATTTGAACAGTGAAGAGCTTTCTTCACGCATGTCGCTCAAAGTAATAGCATGAGGTACCCGTTCCCCTACTACACCAGCGCCGATTAGGGCAAGCCCAACCACGTCAGTGAATGGCTCTGGTGAAGGCGCCAATATTATGGCGGTGCCTAGTCTCTTGAGGTTTGCATACGATCGTTTCTTACTTTGGCGACCAACTAGGCCTTTTAGTGACCGAAGGCTAGCATTCAGCTCTTCACAAGCCCGTGCACTGTCGCTTGCTGATTCGGATATCGCTCGGCACGCTTCCCGCATCTTCACACCTTGCAAACTAACTTGTAAAAAGGATTTAAAAAGACTCTATGAAAAAAAATCATGTTGATACTCTAATCGGCTAAATGTGGGAAAAAAGTGGGCAAGATTTATATACCATTATTGCGATGCGGATTTGGGGAAGAATATGGAAAGAAGGAATTTACTTCACTAGGTTCCAAACACCGAGAGGGTTTAGGGACATAATGCCGGATGAAGTTGGCAAATATGCTTTTGTTGAAGACAGGCTCCGTGAGATATATTCGCGGTGGGGATATCGCGAAGTAAGGACTTCAATGATGGATTACTTTGATGCGATTCGAGGCGGCACCGGTGAAGGTTTTGCCGATTCGATATTCAAGTTCCAAGATGCAGATGGCAGATTGATCTCCTTAAGGGGGGAGGTGACCACGCAGATAGCCAGAATGCTGGCATCGAACCTCAAGGAAAGGAGGTTGTTCTACATATCCAACTGCCTGAAGTATTTGGAGGGCAAGTCGCTCTCTGGCAGGGAGTCGTGGCAAGCCGGAGCTGAGCTGATAGGCGGCGATACAGTCGCTTCTGACGCGGAGTCGATTGCGCTCTTGGTCAACGCTCTTGACGCGTTGGGTCTTCAAGGCGCTAGAGTTGATGTCGGCAGTACAGAGGTCTTCAAGGCGCTTATGGCAAGGTTCGATATTAAGGATCGCGAAGGAGTAACAAAGGCAGTTATGGCAAAATCGGTGGACGGGGTAAGGAAGGCGACTAGCGACTTGGTTGCACAGGAAGCATTCAATTATATCATGCTGAAGAGAGGCGGGCCAGAGGTTCTTGATGGGCTATCGGATATAGCTGGTGAATGCGTAAGCCTTCAAAGGAGATATTTCAATGAACTCTTTGGACTCCTCAAGGCATACGGCTGCGCAGGGAGGGTTAGTGTTGACCTTGGCACGATAAGGGAGATGAAATACTACAACGGGATAGTGTTCGAGGCGTATCTGAGCGGTTTCGGGATGCCTGTTGGTGGCGGCGGCAGATATGATACTATGATGCGCGAATTCGGGCTTGATGGGACAACCGCCACAGGGTTTGCGTTAAGCGTTGATCTTTGCGTGAAAGCATTGGAATCGAAGAGCTTCGAATTCAGCGGGCTAAAGAAGCCTTTGAAAGTTACATACGGAGATGGCAAGATGGAAGAGGCTATCAAGCTTGCCATGAGCCTAAGAAGCGAAGGGAAGAGCTGCACCGTCGACGGTGCGGCGGTCAATAATCAAGGGGCGGAGAGATGATGGAGAAGGTCATAATCGCAGTCCCTAACAAGGGAAGGCTGAAGGAGCCGATAACAAAATTGCTTGAGGTTGCAGGTGTGAAGAGGCTCAGTGATGATAGGGTCTACCTCAGCGATACTAGCGACACGGGGATCATGATTTTGTCGGTAAGGGCTGCTGACATTCCCGTTTATGTATACCACGGGATAGCGGACATGGGCATAACTGGAAGGGACATCATCGCTGAGACAGGTCTCGAGATATATGAGCTTTCGGATTTGGGGTTTGGAACTTGCAACCTAGTGGTCGCAGTAGAGAACCAAAAGCCGTATTCGGCAGCATCGGACCTCTCCCCTGGGTCAAAGATTGCCACAGAATTCCCAAATATCACAAAACAGTACTTCAATGACATTGGAGTTCAGGTGGAGATAATAGCACTCAAGGGCGCAATGGAGATTGCCCCAAGGTTGGGCCTCTCGGAAGCCATCGTTGACCTCTCAAGCACAGGGACGACGCTTGAGAAGAACGGGTTGAAGCAGATAGGCACGATATTGCACTCCTCAGCGAGGCTAATATGCAACAAAGTTTCATACAAAACAAAGTACGATGCAGTTGAACGCGTCGTGAGGATGCTGGAGGAGGCTAAAGCATGATAATCACCGACATTAAGAACTATTCGGCGGTAAAGCAGCAAGGGATCCCTGATGAAGTGAATGCAACGGTCAGGGGGATTGTCGCTGACGTGAGAGAGAGGGGCGACGAAGCACTAAGGGAGTATACCGAGAGATATGACCGCGTCCAAGTTGGAGAGGCGGAGCTCAAGGTAAGCTGGCAGGAGATGAGGAGGGCATACGGCGAAATACCTGATAGCTTACGGTCAGCGCTGAAGAGGGCTTCTGAAAGGATAAGAGCGTTCCAGGAGATGCAGCTTCCGGAGGACTGCTCCATTGAAACGGCACCCGGAGTTCGGGTTGGCGTCAAGTATGACCCGGTGCCTTCGGTGGGAATCTACGTGCCAGGTGGGAGCGCGGCATATCCTTCAACGGTACTGATGACGGTTGTGCCCGCGAAGGTTGCCAAGGTAGGGAGGGTGTCGTTGTTTACGCCTCCGGGCAAGGATGGCAAAGTGCCTAACGCGGTGCTTGCGGCAGCATATTTGGCAGAGGTCGACGAGGTTTTCATGGTCGGCGGTGCGCAAGCGATTGCAGCCATGGCTTATGGCACCAGCGCTATTAGAAAGGTCGAGAAGATCGTTGGTCCGGGCAATATCTACGTTACCGCAGCCAAAATGCTTGTGAGCGGAGACGTCGCGATCGACATGCCTGCCGGACCTAGTGAAGTCTTGATATACGCTGAAGGCGCAGTGAAGACGGAATGGATTGCCTTTGATATGCTTGCCCAAGCTGAGCACGATCCGAGGGCAAGGGTGACTTTGGTTACCGCGGATAGGGCATTGGCAGAGAAGGTCAAATCCGATGTTGAACGCTTGGCAACGGAATCCACGCGCCGCGAGATCCTCGATAAGAGCCTCCAGCAGGCAACTCTGCTGGTAGTTGAGGACAGGGAAGCGGCTATCAGGGCGATAAACGAGGTGGCACCGGAGCATCTTCAGATTATTGGCGACGATACGGGAGAAGTGCTAGCGCAGATCAGGAATGCCGGCGCAGTCTTCATAGGGGAGTTGACACCGGTGGCTCTCGGGGACTATTCAGCAGGGACCAACCACGTATTGCCAACAATGGGGTGGGCGAAGCGCGCATCGCCACTCTCGGTAAGGGATTTCCTGAGGACGCACGAGTACATAAAATGCACAAGAGAGGGGCTTGAAGCCGTTGCTGAGGATACGGTAGTGATGGCCATGTCTGAAGGGCTCATGAACCACGCAAAGTCGGTTACGGTTAGGCTTCAGAAGGGGGGCGGGTGAGATGGACCCAAATGAACGGCTCGATCCCAAACTGAAGGAACTGCTTAAGCCAAAACTGGGTAAGGACTTTTATGACGAGACTGCGGGAAATGAGAATCTCGTACGGATGAGCCTTAACGAGAATATGCTCATCGATAGCGGTTTTGCTAATATGATTCTCGAGGAGGCTGCTAAAAGGAGCGACCCGAGGATGTATCCTGTATCTAAAGGCGGCCGAGCCATAAAGGCCATATCGGAGAGCATTGGCGTATGGGAGGATGAGGTCGCAGTCGGGAACGGTTCGGACGAATTGCTTGACCTGATATGCAAGGTATATGTCGGAAGCGGCGAGGCGCTAGTGGTCGAGCCGACCTTCGAGATGTACAAGTTTTACGTCGGCCTAGGGCGCGGAACGGCGAAGGCATGTCTGATGACCGATGCTTTCGGGCTTGATTCAGATAGTTTGCTCTCGGCAATCACGGAAGATACAAAGGCGATATTCATCTGCTCCCCGAACAACCCGACAGGCAAACAGTTCTTGAAGAACGACGTCTTGAAGGTCGTCGAGGAAAGCGACCGGCTTGTCGTTGTAGACGAAGCATACTCTGATTTTGCCCCATACAGCCTGAGCAGGGAAGCGACGAGATACCAGAACCTGTTGGTCCTGAAGACATTCTCAAAAGCCTTCGGGCTTGCAGGGCTCAGGATAGGGTATGCGATAAGCACGAACGAAACGTCAGGTTGGCTGCGAGCGGCGCAGAGCCCATTCAGCGTTAACACCGTAGCGCAAGAGATGATCAAGCTCGTGCTGGAAAATCAGAAGATATACGAGGAGTTCATTAAGAAGACAATCGAAGAGAGGGCTTACCTGAAGGCAGAGCTGGATGACATAAACGGCGTCCAAGCATTTGATTCGGATGCGAACTTCATTCTCTTCAAGGTTCTCAGCGCGAACCTTAGATCCAGCGATCTCGCGGCGCGCCTGAAATCGGGAGGGTTTGAGGTAAGGGACAGGGGGATGCTCCCGATGCTGAAGGACTGCGTCAGGGTGACTGTTTCAACGAGGCAGAACAATATGCGGTTTGTAAGCGAATTGAAAGCGGCGTTAAGGGGATAAATAGAATGTCCAGGATAGGAGAAGCGAAACGCAAGACTCGCGAGGTCGAGATCGCGGTCAAAGTGAACCTAGATGGCAAAGGCGAATTCGCCGGCACGTGCGGATCAAAGTTCATAGACCACATGCTATGTACGCTGGCGAAGCACGGGCGTTTTGATATTGCGGCGGATGCAAAGGGGGACCTAAAGCACCACATAATCGAAGACTTGGCGTTGACCCTTGGAAAAGCTATCGCGAATGCATTGGGGGATAGGGCAGGCATATGCCGGTTTGGATACGCCTACGCCCCAATGGATGACTCGCTGGCCAGGGCTGTTGTGGATATAGGCGGAAGGCCTTGCAGCAGAATAAAGCTTGGCATCAAGGAAGAGGTGATTGAGGACACGAAGGTCGAAGATATCTATCACTTCCTAGAGTCGCTAGGGCAGTCGCTCGAATGCAACATTCATATCAAGGTTCTGTATGGCTCGAATCATCACCACAGAGCGGAAGCGGCGGTGAAGGCGCTTGCGCTGGCGCTCAAGGCGGCAGTTGCTAGCAGCGGAAGCAACGACATACCTAGCGCCAAGGGTGAGATTTGATGAAGGTTGCTGTCCTCGATCTCGGCCTAGGCAATCTGATGAGCATAAGGAGAGGGCTCGAGCGGGCAGGGGCGGAGGTTGCTTTGGTCAAAGGGGACGAGGGCACAGAACCGGGCACCTGCGGTGCGTGCGGCATCAGCGGATGCAAGGATGCGGATGCGGTTGTATTGCCCGGTGTTGGCGCGTTCCGCGATGGGATGAAGGCACTATCGAAGTTCAGCGCAACCTTGTCGGAGATAAGGGAAGGCAAAAGGTTGGTGCTAGGTATCTGCCTTGGCATGCAGTTCTTGTTCTCAAGGAGCATGGAGGGAGGTGATTATGCAGGTCTTGATTTGATTAAGGGGAATGTTATGAGGCTTCCGGATACAGTTAAGGTACCCCACATGGGATGGAACTCCATCTCGACTACAAGCAGCAGCGGCAAACTCATCAATGGGATCAAGAAAGGGGAGTACTTTTACTTCGTGCACTCGTATTACTGCGCTCCAGAGGATCGGAGCGTTGTATCAGCAGAAGTGGATTATGGGATTAGGATTCCGGCTATTGTCGAGAGGGGCAATGTCTTTGGGACTCAGTTCCACCCAGAGAAGAGCAGCTCGGCGGGCTTGTCAATACTGGTCAACTTCCTGGAGGCGGCCAAGAGATGACCGCAATAATACCGGCTGTTGACGTGTCAAGGGGCAAATGCGTAAGGCTCACCAAGGGGAGGATAGAGGATACAAAAGTCTACTTCGAAGATCCTCTTGATGCTGCAAAACAGTGGGAAGGGGAGGGAGCCCAAGCGCTGCACATTATCGACCTCGATGCGGCGATAGGCATTGGGGACAATGCTGATGTGGTCAAGAGGATCATCAAGGGGATAGGCATCCCTTCAGAGGTGGGAGGAGGCATAAGGAGCGTTAGCAAAGCGAAGGATTACGCAGATGCAGGGGCTCAGAGGATCATATTTGGCACAGCTGCCCTCGAGCTGAAATTCGTGAGGGATGCGATGCTCGCCATAGGGAGAGAGCACGTTATGGCAGCGGTTGATCACCTGATGGGCAGGGTGGCGATCAAAGGGTGGAAGGAGCTGGTCCAGATAGACGCCATCGACCTATGCAGGAGGCTGGAGGAGATAGGCGTCTCGTCATTCATGATGACTGCGATTGACAGGGACGGAGCAATGAAGGGCCCGAACATTGATTATTCGTTCAAGGCAGCATCAAGCTTGAAAGCGGACATTTACCTTGCTGGGGGGTTTACGACGCTCAACGATCTGATTCTGCTGAAGGGGTCCAATATTAAAGGAGTGATCGTTGGGAAAGCGCTCTACGAGAGAACCCTGGACTTCAAGGCGGCGATGGAGGTGCTCCGTTGATGCTCACCAAGAGGATTATCCCATGCCTTGATGTGGACAAGGGGAGGGTTGTGAAGGGCATCAAATTCAAGAATCTACGCGATGCAGGCGATCCCGTCGAGCAAGCCCTAACCTATGAGAGGCAGGGGGCCGATGAGATAGTCTTCCTCGATATCACAGCCTCCTCAGACAAACGCGATACTGTGCTGGATATGGTCAGTAGAACTGCTTACGAGCTCTCGATTCCGTTTACGGTTGGAGGAGGAATAAGGAGCTATGCCGACGTCAGGAAGGTATTGCTTGCTGGCGCAGATAAGGTATCGTTGAATACCGCAGCGGTCATGGACCCCAACGTAATAAACGAAGGTGCAGGCATCTTTGGCAACCAGTGCATCGTTGTTGCCATTGACGCGAAAAAGATTGGAGCGGGCAGGTGGGAGGTCTATACATATGGCGGGAGGAAGGCCACTGGCAAAGACGCCGTCGAGTGGGCTAAAGAGGCGGAGAGGAGGGGGGCGGGTGAGATACTCCTGACCAGCATGGATTACGACGGCTCGAAGGACGGATATGACCTAGACCTTACGCGCATAGTCTCGGAGGGCGTCAACATACCGGTTATTGCGTCAGGTGGGGCGGGCAATGCGGAGCATATGCGCAAGGCATTCGTCGAAGGAAAGGCGGACGCCGCACTGGCCGCTTCCATCTTCCACTACGGGGAATATACGGTCGGACAGGTTAAGGAGTACCTTATGCAAGGCGGAGTGCCGGTTAGGATTTAATCCAATTAGGATTGACATGATGCGAAGTAATAAAAAAAAGTAAGAAAGGTGTTCGAGATGGAAGGGAAAAAATTCGCTGAAGGAGAAATATCAAAGATAGCGGTAAGCCTTGACTTCAAGAAGCTCGGCGGGATAATCCCCGTCATCACTCTTGACGGCTCGGGAAGGGCGCTCATGCTGGCATTCATGAACGAGGAGGCACTTCGGAAGACCTTGAAGACAGGGATGATGCACTACTGGTCGAGGTCCAGGGGAAAGCTTTGGATGAAAGGCGAGGAGTCTGGGCACTACCAATATGTGCTTGGGGCATATGCGGACTGCGACGACGATTCCCTGCTGTTCAAGGTGCACCAGGTTGGGAATGCGTGCCATACCGGTAAGGGAAGCTGTTTCTACAAGCCTATTGCGGAATACAAAACGGGCTTTGATGTGATAGCGGAGCTAGAGCAGATTATGGAGGAGAGGATCGGCACGCCGAAGGAGGGTTCCTACACATCCAAGATAATTGCATCAGGCATCAAAGAGGCTGCGAAGAAGACAGGGGAAGAAGCGGTCGAGACAGGGATCGCGGCGCTCGTTGAGGATGAGGAAAGGACTGCTTCCGAGGCGGCTGATTTGGTCTACCACCTGTTGCTTCTGCTTAAGATGAAAGGGATCGGGATGGAGCAGGTCTTCGAGGAGCTCAGAAAGAGAAGGAGATGAAGCGGACCTAAGCTAGCGCCCCACATGCGGGCAGCGATAGGCAAGCGTTTGACCTGCGCATCATGCCCTTTTTAGCTCGAAGTAGAATATCGACTCGGCTGATTTGGAATAGAGCTCGTCTGCAAAACGCTCAGTGCAGTCGTGGTCAAGGGATTGCAGACCTGTCAAAACCCAAGGTTGCGGTTTGAGCTCCAAAACCCCCTTAGGGTGGGAGAACACAGCGCGGATTGCCCCCTCTACAGGGGTTATCGAGATGTTGCCCTTGCCCATAGTGCACCCAGTTGAGAACTGGATGCCGTCGATCATGCATGACTGGGGCGGCTTTGGGCTAGAATAAACATCCACACTTGTCTTAAATGGGTCTCTTCCAAGCATCCTATTGGAGAGCTCCCCCGCCTTGAGACCAAGAACCAAGAAAGGACCAGTATGGCCGTGGAAATAGGAGGCTGCCTTAAGCAGATCAGCTGCACCATAGCTCATCATGACTTCTTTCAGAAGACCTCACCTAGTGTAATACTTTTATCTATTTTAGTATTAATTGCTTTTAAACGTTTCATCGCCCTGCTCAAGCAATCAGTGTGATAAAAGATAAATATTACTTATTATCTTTTAAGTAATACTTTGGTGACCGATAATTTGTGGAGGAGCAGGGAGATAGCATACATCGCAATATCGGCAGCGCTCTGGAGCGTTCTGAATGTTCTGATATCACCCGTCTTCTTTGCGCTTACCAAGCTTCCATTCATCTGCGATATGCTTGGAATCGCAGCGCTGGCTTTAGTCTCATGGAGGATCAGAAGATTTGGCGCAGCAACATCCGTGGGATTTATCGCAACGGTATTGACGCTAAGCATGAACCCAATGATGGTGCAGTTCATTGGATTCGGGATTTCGAGTGTAGTATTCGACGTTCTTGCGTATCTAATTGGCTATAGGAGAATGTTTGAGAGTTATAAAGGGATTCTCGTGTCGATACCGGCGATATGCATGGCGTTCTCTTCGGGATTGATAATTGCGGTTGCATTCATGGGATTCACGACGGCGCAGCTTGTGATTTCTTGGGGGGCACTCCATGCAGCGGGCGGCATAATTGGAACGGCGATCAGCGTGATGATTATTGCTGCGCTCAGCAAACACTTCAGGCACAATGCCACGCTCAAAGCTTGATGCTTGGCAGGTTCGCAGTATTATGGCACTCTTTCAGCGTTTCCTCTGATTGATGCCGCGAGAGTGAGCTGCCGCCCCTTCTCCTTCAATGCAACTATGAAGTCGTATACGTCATCGATGTTGTCGAAGTTCAGGCCTTTGATCTTTTCAAAGTTCCAGCCGGTGCACTTTATTGCAGAAACAACTGAAGCTATGGATACCGCCCTAATCCAGCTACCCGTCTTGAGGAGGGAAGCCAGAAAGCTCCCTGACCAAGTGTCGCCCGCCCCAGTGACGTCCACCGCTTTCTTCGTGATTGCGGCCATCGCTGGCACGAACTCGGCTACCCCTCCTGACCTAACGATGGTGCCGATCTCTCCGAGCGTAAGAACAAGCGTCTTTGTCTTTATGGTATTGACCGCTTCCATAGTAACATGCTTGCCGGTTATTGCCCGCAGTTCCTTCTCGTTGAGTATAAATATGTCAGCAAGGTTGGCAGCCTCGAGCACGTGTTTTTTGTTAGCAGTGTTGTCAAGATAGCTGATGCAAGAGTTGACTGAGATGGTTACTTTTCTCCGGGATTCGCGCAGTGCTTTGACCATCCGCACTACCTTGGGCGGGTTCATAGGAGCCAGGTGCACCATCTTCGTGGTGCCCATTGCAGCCCTTACAACATCCTCGGTCGTTATCCTTGACCCGGGTCCGATGTCTGAAGTGCGGTAATGCGCATTCCAGTTCTTGTCGTATGAGATTATAAACCGTGAGCTCTTCCCCTTGACCCTCTTTACAAGACCGGGAGAAAATGAGTTAAGCGTCTCCCAGAAAGTGTAATCATCGCCTACCGCGGTCAATATCCCGATGTCCTTGCAGACCGTTCGTGCCCCCATAGCAGCATAGATCGCCGCTCCCCCTGGCTGGACACGTTCCCCATTTGTGTTTTTTATGTGGTCCACAGAGGAGTGACCGACTATAAGGAGCTCGGGCAATGAAAATCACTTTACATCTCATCTGCGCTGAGGGTAAAAAAGAGTTTGGTTTAATGTCGCGGTTTCGAAAAGCGAGTTAGAGCGAAAAAAACGCGCAAAATCCGTGGCAGCAATGCTGAAAAGGTAAAAAGCCATAGCTTATATTACTTAAAAAAGAGTACTTCTTCTCGGTGTGAGTGTTGGACGAGCTTCTTGACAGAATTATCGACTCATTCAGGGGATACATAAAGTTCCCGACAGAGACTGTTGCGCATGGTTTCGATGAGACGCTGAGCATGGAAAAAGTAGTTGAAGTTGACATCGGATGCCCCGAAGATATTGCGACAATATCGGCGATAGATGGCGGTTCCAACACTATAATCAAGACGCCTACATCGGCGATCGTGTTCAACCGCGTATATTGCAACAAATATTCTGGATTGAGCAAGCTTGATTTTTACGACATGTGCGAGTTCATATCCGACACCCGGCTTGTTGAGGACGGCGGGAGGATCTTCTTCAAGACAGAGATACTTCCAGTCGGCAGCAGCTGCGAGATGGGGCCGATCAAGGTTGACACCGAGGACGACGCGTTCAGGATTGGCAACCAAAAAGGGGACCTAAGCCGAGCACTAGCGATGGCAAGGAATTTTGCGGAACTGAGGTTCATCAGAAAAGCTTTCTCTTCGAAGGCAGAGTTCATAGTCATGGACGGAGCGCTCCAGGCAGCGTATCCGGGCGAGGCTGACGAGGTCGACTTGATTTACCGCGAGGCTAAGGAAGCGGGAACGGTCGTGGCAGGCATATCGAAGAGCTCAACAATATTCACCAAGGAGGGCTTTCCGATAGCGGGCTATCTTGACAGGTTGGCTGAAATGAAGGGGGCAGGCAAGTGGGTAGTCAAGGTGGGAAGGTCAAAAGAGTGGACCCATAAGGCAACGGTCTACTACGCGAAGCTCCATGAGGGGGCAGAGATGGCATTCCGTCTTGACCTATTCGAGGGAGCGGGTGAGGGCGACTTTGCGAGGTTGCTGGACGCGCTTCAGACCAACTCAAAATACGCTTATTTTCCGGGTTATCCCCTCGCGCTGATTGATGCCCACCAGAATGCAAAGGTTAGCGAGTATGAAGTGAAGAACATAAAAGACCAAATCCTAGATAGATTAGACCAGGCGGATGCTCGGACATTTGACCTTATGGAGAAGGCGGCGCATCCCCACGGAATATTGGACAGGCTTGGTGTTTAATAATGACAGAAACAGGAAACGGCAATAGAGAAGCGGTCGGGCAGATAGTCGAAGGCGGCAACGAGGGGCTTGTGTTGAGGGAGAAGAGGGGTGTAGACCTCGAGTTAGGGGACCTCCTGGCTATCGACAGCGCGGCAAAGAAATACCTCACGATGGTCTCATCGCTGGAGTATGGAACTAACATCGATATCGAGAGGCTTTACACTAGCGCTGGGACATCGTTGGAGAAGCAGAAGCCCAACATCGTTTATCTCGACTCCGATCTAAACATATTCAGGAAGGTTATGACGAAGATCCTCCTCGAGGTCAAGGAGGAGGATGGGAAGCTAAAGTCGAGGTCGCCAAGATCGATTCCGATGTTCATGTCGAAAGCCCGGCTTGTCGATGAAACCGACTTCAGTTTCCTTGAGACGCCCGAGGACAAGATTACGCTCGGGAAGATCAGGAGCGGTTCCAAGAGGCTTCGTTGCGAGTACAGTATGAACGGTTCCAACATGCTCTCGCATCACGTCCTCATATCAGCGCAGACCGGACGCGGCAAGTCCAACCTCGTCAAGGTCATGCTTTGGGAGGCTATGAAGCACGAGAGGTTCGGAATGCTCGTCATGGACGTGCACAACGAGTACTACGGCAGGGGGAACCAAACGGGGCTTAAGGACCATCCATCTTCAAGGGATAGGCTCATCTACTACTCGAAGGACCCGCTACCGGGGCAGAAGGCGCTCAAGATTAACCTGAAGTCGATTGATCCCCAGGACGTCGGCGGGGTCCTCAATCTATCGGAGGCCCAAACCGATGCGGTTTACACGTATAGAAACAAGTACGGAAGGGAATGGATAAAGAGCATAATGAGCATCGACGAGGAAAAGTCGAGCGAGTTCACGTTGATGGTCATCCGGAGGAAGTTCGAGAACCTATTCACGCTTGCAGAGCAGGCTGATGGATCGTACGCGAGCGGCGGAGATATCTTCAGCCTCGAGACCGTCGGCGAGCTGACGGTAAGAGAGATGGCTGAAGCCTTAGAAGCGGGCAAGGTCGTTTTGATAGACGGCTCATCGATATCTGACGATACGGGGCTCGTCATAATGAGCGCCGTTCTCAGGGAGGTCTTCAGGAACTACGAGGACTACAAGACCAGGGGAGAGCTGGAAGGGATGCCGCAGATCGGGATTGTCCTGGAGGAGGCGCCGAGGGTTCTTGCTGAGGGCACAACGAGCACCATCTTCAGCCGGATAGCCAGGGAGGGGAGGAAGTTCAAGATAGGGCTCGTCGCGATAACACAGCTCGTGTCCGTCATCCCCACAGACATCCTGGCCAACATCGGGACAAAGATAATCATGGGGAACGAGATGGCTTTCGAGAGGAAGAGGCTCATGGAGAGCGCTGCCCAGGACCTAAGCGCGTACGACCAGATAATCGCGGGGCTCGACAAGGGGGAGGCGCTCGTGAGCTCGATATTCTCGCAGTTCCCTGTGCCGATCTACACGCCGCTCTTCGAGAAGGTCGTCCAGGATGAGCTCGGCGCGCCGGGCGCAAGGCCGCGGGAGAAGCCTGCCCCGTTGAGGTTCTACTGATAACGGGCGGTTCACCATGGCGTTCAAATTCGCGCATATGGCAGACCTGCACATCGGGGCAACGTCCGACCCCAAGATGCGGGAACTCGAGCGCAAGACCTTGGAGTGGGCGTTTGACAGGTGCCTGAAGGAAGGCGCAGAGTTCGTGATAATGGCGGGCGACATATTCCACATCAACATCCCGGATCTGGACGTTGTGAGGGGTGCCGTTGAAACCTTCAAGAAATTCGTCGATACGGGGAGGAGGATATACATAGTTTACGGGAGCCATGACTTCTCGCCGAACACCGCTTCCATAGTCGATATAATCGAGGCGGCAGGGCTGGTCACGAGGGTGGGCAAGCCGCAAGCCTCCGGGGACAAACTTCTGCCTGAGGCAATAAGGGACGGGAGGACGGGGGCAACGCTCACAGGCGTCTCGGGCAGGAGGACGCTGCGGGAGAGGGACGCGTTCGAGGCGCTCGACAGGGAAGGCCTGCGCGCGCTGGAAGGATTCAAGATATTCGTCTTCCACACATCTCTGGACGAGATAAAGAAGGAGGGGGAGAGGTACGAATCGATGCCGTCCTCCCTTCTGCCCGACGGTTTCGATTATTACGCGGCAGGGCACATCCACAGGACGATCGACAGCGTCGTCTCCGGGAGGCGCATAGTATATCCGGGCCCTCTCTTCACGGGCTGGGGGAGCGACCTTGAGGATACCGTCGGAGGGACGAAGAGGGGTTTCTTCATGGTCGAGGCTGACGGCACCGGAAAGGTCAACGCCAAGTTCATCGAGAACGACCCCTTTGAAGGCATTCGCATAGACATCAAAGCGGACGGCATGTCGGCGACAGAGCTGAACAACGAGCTCGCAACAAAGACCAGCGAGAAGGACGTCGACGGCAAGGTCGTAGTAATAAAGGTTCACGGAACGCTCTCAGCGGGAAAGACCAGCGACGTCAACTTCTCCGGAGTGAGGAGGGCAATCATCGACGCCGGGGCGATATACCTCCATCTAAGCAGGAACCAACTGAAGACCAAGGATTTGGAGGCGGCATCGGTTCAGGGAGAGACCACGTCGCAGATAGAGGAGGGGGTCCTCAAGGAGATGTCCGGGGGCGTGAAGTGCAATAACGAGAGGCTAAGGGGGTCGTGCGTCGATGTGGCGAAGCAGCTCCTCGCGGAGCTCAGGTCGCCCAAGATGGAGGGGGAGGGCTTGAGGGACTACAACGCAAGGATGAGGGCATCGGCCAAAGCCGTTCTCGGATTCCAGGAGGCCGACGGCGAATGATCCTCAAGGAACTCAGGCTCAGGAACATCAGGACCTACGACGAGGAGACCGTCGAATTCCCAAGAGGCATAATGCTCTTCGAGGGCGGCATAGGCTCCGGCAAGTCTACGATCTTGCTGGCGCTCGAGTTCGCCCTCTTCGGGCTCGGCGAGGAGAAGGGGAGCACGCTCCTATCCCTTGGTAAGAACGAGGGGGAAGTCGAGCTCGCCTTCGAGGTTGCGGGCAAGGACTGCAGGGTCCACCGCAAGCTCGTGAGGGGCAAGAGGGGCGCCAGCGCTCGCGGGGGCGTTCAGGCGGGCACGGTATCGCAGGATGACTGCTGGATAGAGTACGGGGGAAGCACGGACAGGCTCTCACCCAAGGAGATGAAAGAGAGGGTGCTCAAGGTGCTCGGGTTTAATGAGCCGACGAGCCCGAATGCCAAGAGCCAGATATTCAGGTACGCGGTCTACACCCCGCAGGAGGACATGAAGGCCATCCTCAACAACAAGGACATGAGGATTCAGACGATTAGGAAGGCGCTAAGGTTAGAGGATTACAAGGTCGCAAGCGATAACACGGGCGCGATAGCCAGCGATCTGAAGACTCAGGCCAAGATGCTCATCAAGAGGGCAGAGAGGGTTCAAGCGATAGACGATGAGATCGCCGGAATCGAAGAGACGCTGCCAGGCTTGTTGGAGGAGATATCTGAGACGGCGGACGAGATCGACGACGTCGAGGTAGAGATAAGGTTTGCAAAGTCAGAGTGGGAGAGGCTCAGGGTGCGGCGCGAGGAGCTCGCGGGCGAAGCGAAGAAATCCCAAGACATCGCAGCGGAAATCGCAAGGGTAGATGGGCTCATCAAGATGCTGAAGCTTTCGATAGGGAAGGACGAGGGAAAGCTAGCCAAGATGAAGGAGCAGCTGGGGCAACCGCTGCCAGGCACTGGCGAACCGCCAGACACAGGGTATCTGGAAGACATGATGCGGGACGCCCGCAAGAGGCTAAGCGACTATAGGAGGGACGGGGGCATGCACGAGCACGAGCTCTCGAATTACGCACAGCTCGTCGAGAACGGCGTGTGCCCGACCTGCAAGCAACTGACGAACGGTGAAGAGTTCACCAGCAAGCTGGAGAATGCAAGGGCGAAGGTCAAGGACACGGGGAAGGCCATCGGTGAGGTGGAGGAGGAGATCGCCCAGCTTGAGGCGGATTTGGAGGCTGCGAGGAAGTACGAGCAGGCGGTAGCGGAGCGCAGGCGGCTCGAAGAGGCGAAGGATGACCTCGAAGAGAGGCTAATTGCGGACAGGGAGTCGCTATCGAGCAACACCACCCTGATGGGCAATCTCAAGGGAAGGCAGGATGAGTCCGGGAAGGCAAACGAGGAATACGCCAAGGTCAAGGAGGAGTTCGATTCCAACGAAAGGAGGGGGAGCGAAGCCGAGGCAAGGAAACTGAGCCTTGTCAGGAAGATGGATTCGCTGGAGAAGGACAAGGCACTGTCCGAAGTCAAGATAGATGGGCTGAGGAAGGAGAGGGACATGTTGTTGGGTGAGAAGGCCAGAGGCGAGGCGCTGATGGAGTATTCGGACTGGCTGTCAGGCTACTTTGCGCCTGCACTCAACAGGATCGAGCAGTCAATAATGACTGCTGCCAACAGGGACTTCGATGCGGAGTTTTCAAAGTGGTTCGCTTACCTCGTGGAGGACACGGCGAAGAGCGTCAGGGTGGACGAGGAGTTTGCCCCCCTGATAAGCCAGGATGCTTACGAGCAGGAGGTCAGCAACCTGAGCGGAGGGGAGCGCACGGCGCTTGCGCTCGCATACAGGCTGGCGCTCAACAAGGTCGTACAGAAGAACACGGACGTCGACGCGAACCTTTTGATTCTCGACGAGCCCACCGACGGCTTCAGCAAGGACCAGGTAGGGAAGATGGGGGATTTACTGAAGGAGCTGGACCTGCAGCAAGCCATAATCGTCTCCCACGAGAGGGAGCTTGAGGGCGCCGTGGACCACATCTTCAGGGTCCACAAGGAATCGGGCAGGTCGAAGATATCCCCCGCCAATGCATGAAGCGCGTTGAGGCTAGGGGCGGGCGGAGCCGTGGATGGGCTTGCCGAGCCCTGCCCTCGCAGCCTCCATTATCGACTCGCTCATCGTCGGGTGCGGGTGGACACAGGACGCTATATCCTCGACGGCGAGCCGGCTGGACAGCGCCAGGCTGCACTCGCTTATGAGGTCCGATGCCCCGGCGCCCACCACTTGGGCGCCTATTAGAGCCCCGGTCTTGCGATCGCCTATCAGCTTTACGAAACCCTCGAGCCGCCCCATCGTCATCGCCCTTGCGGAGCCTGCGAAGGCGAACTTGCCGACGAACGCATCGTATCCAAGGCGGTCAGCCTCAGCCTCGTCTATCCCCACGACGCCCACCTCAGGGTCAGAGTAAACGACGGATGGCATGGGAGGCGTCTCGAACGACGACTTTTTGCCGCACGCAATCTCGGCTGCCGCCAGCCCCTGCTCGGATGACCTGTGGGCAAGGTAGGGCGTGCCCGTGACGTCCCCGACCGCGAATATGCCCAGCACGTTGGTCTGAAGCCCTGAATCCACCTTCACGAAGCCTTTTTTGTCGAGCTCTACCCCCGCTCCCTCGATGCACAGGGCATCCGTATTGGGCCGCCTGCCGACCGCCACAAGGGCGTATTCGGTTTGCATGTCAGGGATGCCTTCGAACGCCAGATCGACGTTTTGACCGCCGCCCCTTAGCGCGCGTACCTTCGTCTTGAGCTTTATCTCAACGCCCAGCTTCGTGAGCGAGTCGAATACGGGCGAAACGACATCCTTCGGCCAGCCAGGCATCAGCTGGTCCATTATCTCTACGATAGTCACTGCCGTGCCCATCTCCGCGAACGCTGTTGCAACCTCGACGCCGATGACGCCGCCTCCGATTATCGCCATCGACTTTGGGAGGGCAGGGAGTTCGAAGAGATCGTCGGAGCTTATAACGCGCTTTGAGTCGAACCTCATACCCGGCAGGTCCATCGGTCTAGACCCGGAGGCTATGACTATCGTCGCGGCATTCAGCACGTCCCCTTGGGGCATCACTGAGAGAGACTTGGGCGATATGAAAGATGCGGTGCCGGCAATCAGGTCAATTTTATAGGATTTGATGAGGAAGTCAATCCCCCGTCTGAATCGGTCCATCACCGATCTGTTCCAGGCAACGACACGGGGATAGTCGACGGATGCTTGGGGCGCCACTACGCCCATGCGGGCACCCCTCCGGATATCCTTGAGCGTTTTTGCGACTGAGAGCAGGGCTTTCATTGGGACGCACCCTCTGTTCAGGCATGCGCCTCCGAGCTTCTCCTTCTCAACAATAGCCACGCGCTTGCCAAGCTGGGCAAACCGAATGGCTGAGACGTATCCGCCCGGTCCTCCACCGATAACAATTGCGTCGTAAGACTTCCCCATCGTATTGCACCGCGCCATTTGGCGAGATCGCTTGAATGGATAAGATACGAATTGCGGAGGAAAAAAAGCTTTGCGTAAAGCGGTTAATAGGACTCAACGATGGACAGGTTGTTGAGCCTTGCGCAGACGGCGGCTTCTTCTGCAACGCCGTCGCCCTCGATAAGATAACGATAGACAGAAACAAGCCTATCCCCACGCAACTCGACCTCCTTTTGCTTCCTGACTCGAAAGCCACGGCGTTTTAGACCGCGTGACATGACCCTGTAGAGCTTTCCGGGGATGTCTACGAGCGTCTCAGAGAATATCACGATCTCATCCTCGTGCCATATGACGTCGTCGAGCGCCTCGATTAGCTGCGACCCTATGGTAGTCTCCCGGCTCGCTGCTGCCTCCATCGCCTCGTCGATGAGCTTCTTCAGCGATTTCTTGCTGTTCGTTGGCAATCGGGGCACCTGTGGGTATTACTACGGTCCCGGGAATTTAGCTTTTTTGGGCAACGATTCGTGGCGCCATCCTCAGCGGAGGCAATAGAGCCAGCAATGGATCTTCGAAATTTCGAATTTTGCTTCGAAAAATATACAAAAGAATGGGTTAAAAGCAGGTATTGAAGAGTTTTTACCGGTGGATCAGATTGGAAACGGCAGCGTTTATTGGAAAATCAACTAGAATCAATTCAGGGCTGAGGCAAAAGGCGCTTTCAGCGATGATGCTCGCCATGCTTGTGATGAGCATCGCAGTGATGGCGGTGCCGGTCTCTGCTGCCACATATTCAACGGCTACTGAAGCGGCAACCCCCATCGTGACCAACGAGGGCAATTACACCAAGATCGTGACCGACACGTTCACAGTGATTGTGCAAAGGAACGGAACAAAGCCGACGTTCGTCTGGTGGGCGAATAACGATACCAGCGAAGCGTACGTTGTCCAGTACAAGGGGTTGGTAGAGTATGCCCAGATCAACGGTTCATCCTTCAAGCTAGGAAACATGGCTGAAGGGGATCTCTTCGAGCAGCTCATTGACAGGATCAACGCATGGGATTTGAACAGGCTGGGTGTGGCAGAGAAGGGCTTTGCCCATGCTTTCCTGATCGGCAGCGAACTCCTTAGCATGAAGGTTAGACTGCTCAACAACGGGGCAAATATGACAGAGGTCATTAGCACGCTCGAGGAAACGATTGCGAGCTATCAGAACCTCAGAAGCAGGGCAAATGACACCACAGTAATTGCGGCCATTGATGAGGCAATAGATGCGACTACGGAAGCCTTGGAACTCGCCCAAGGCGGGGCGACGCAGAATGAGGTCGCGAATGCGCTTGGGGACGCAATCGGGGAAGGGCAAGACCTGATTAGAATCGGCATCGAGAAGACGAAGAGCTTGATAGGCCAAATAGCAGAGCAGAGGGAGATGTTGAAGGAACTTGCTATTAGCTTCCACAAGGCGCTTCTTAATTTCGCATCCTGCGAATGGGAGATGAGCGAGGTGTCAAACATCAACTCGGGCAATGAGACGATAGGGATTACATTTACCATGACGCTTGTCGATGCGCCCGGCAAGTTCGACTTTGCGGATGGGAATGTGAAGCTGGTCGTAAGGATATACTCAAGCCCGGTCGACGAGACATTCACACTTGGAGGGCAGTCGTACAGCTACAGCGTTGGTGCAGGCGAGGTCAAGATGGACTTTGTCGTTGAGGATTGGGATTGGAACTTCGAGCCCGAGACGATCGAGAGGCTGAATTCCACATATTTGACGGTAAGCCCAGCGCTGGCACTTTGGATAGACGCCTCCAAATTCAGCATGAATTATACAGACCCTGAGCCGCTCTTCTCAGACATGGATGTGGTCAACGCGCCCTCGGCAGTCTCCATTGCGAAGTTCAACTATGGCAATTCCAAGCTAAGCATAAGCGTATCTAACGAAGATGCAGAAGCCAACCAATTACAGTACACTGCATATACGCAAGCGAATACGGTCGCAGGGAAGGCGTTCAGGTGGGCATCCTCAGCGAAGCTCAAGCTGTCGGACGAGGGAACGCTGGGCGGATTCTTCAAATTCGTCCCGTATGCGATAGTGACCGATGGTTCAGAGGAAGGCAGGCTTGTGAACGTGAGTGCATCATACAGCAGCGCAGGGAACCACGTCAGGATATATGTATGCTACCCGTACTTCAATGGGACGATGGTCCACGATCCCAGCATAGGCGTTGAGAGCGATGCTTCTGAAGGCAGTGTGGATGCAAAGTACATAGTTACCCTAGGTGCAGGTGCGGTCGGGATTTCGAACATCCAGGCAGTGCCATCCTCGCCGACGTGGGGGAATGCGAAGAGCCTGGCAGTTGCGGGCGGAGTGGTTGCGCTAGGAGTCATTGTCCTCATTCTTGTGGTAAGGAGGAGCCCGGCTCTGGCTTAACTCGCCGACGGCGGGCATCCCCACCATTCCTTTTTTTCATTTTTTCCTTAGGTTTATCTTTTTCGTTTGCATCTACAAGTAGAAGATCAGGTTGAAGTAAAGCAGCACTAGGCACATTATCAACGCAAGCTCCTGCCTGATTCCTTTCGATAGGGAGAGCGACATCGAGAGGAGATATATTGAAACGAGTTGCCCGATAGCAACGATGGCAAGGGAGAGCTGTGGCGAGGCAACCGACAACACCGGATCGAATACGATTACCATGAGGGGCAGCCTTGAGAGCATTATCCCGTTGAACAGCGGTAGCTCGCCTCCAAAGCGCCGCGTAATCAGGAAGGAGAAAATTTCTAATATGATGAAGAGGACCGCTATGTTGGACAGATAGTATAATGGAAGCGATTCGAGATCAATAGACCGGGAGTAGCTCATCAGGTAAGGACGGAAGAGCAACAGATAGCAGAGCACGAACTCCCCGATGCCTATCGCGAGGCTCAGAAGCAGGAACCCTCTCGGAGAGGAGGACATCCGGCTGAAGAAGCTGTATGGGATGAGCCGGCGCACCGGAGTGCTCTGGGAGGACATGCCTTGCTTGAGCGACTCCTTGTAGAGGTCAAGCCCCTTGGCTGTCGCTGAGAACTCGCCGCGGGCAGTCTTCTCGACATATCCTTTCATGAGCTCAAGGTGGTAGTAGACAGTAGGAACGCCTATCTTGAGCTCGTTCGAAATCTCGGCCGCTGTAGCGACCTTCTTCGTCGAAAGGATCTCAAGGATCTTCCGCCTGTGCGGGTTCTTCAAGACGTCCCCCATTAACTACCCTCTGATATCATTAATTGTAGCGCATCTATTTGAGCGTGCACGTGCTCCAGGATGAGCTGTCGGGCTAAGCCAGACCCATCGGCTCGAGCGCCGCCCGCATACGATCAACAGCTGCTTCAAGATTTGTCATAGAATTGGCATACGAGATGCGCAGGTTGTTCTCGAACCCTCCGAACGGCTCTCCAGGAGTCGTGCTAACGCCTGCCTTCTCGAGCAGCATCTCTACGAACTGCGACGATGGCATGCCAGTTGCCGAGATGTCCGGGAAGAGGTAGAACGCACCCTTGGGAGGCGAAACCTTGAAAGCCTTGAACTTCGCCAGTGCCGAGCAGACGTAATCTCGCCTCCTCTTGAACTCGGCGATCATCGGCGCGATAGGCGTCTCAGGCTTCAGTGCCTCGAGCGCACCCATCTGGACGAAGGACGAGGGGCAGCTTGCAGAATGCTGCTGCAGCTTGTTCATCGCAGATATCACGTCCTTGGGTCCTGCTGCGTACCCGATGCGCCATCCAGTCATGGCGTAGGTCTTCGAGAAGCCGTTAATCGTGATGGTTAGGTCGCCCATGCCCGGGTACGACCCGAGACTCCTGTGCGAACCCTCGTAGAGTATCTTTTCATATATCTCATCGGAGATTACGCGTATCTTCGAGTCGCATGCGAGATCTGCGATTGCCTTGAGCTCTCTATCAGAGTATACGCACCCGGTAGGGTTATTCGGGGAGTTGAGGACGATGAGCTTGGTCCGCTTGGATACGGCTTCCTTGATCGCCTCCAAGTCAAGGCTGAATCCTGGCTTGCACAGGACCTCCTTGACTCGCCCTCCTGCAACGGTGACCATCTCCATGTACGAAGGCCACGCAGGCGTCGGTATCACGACCTCGTCGCCTTCGTCAACGGTAGCCATGACGGTGTAGAAGAGCGCCTGCTTCGACCCAGGAGTGATTATGACGTTCTCCTTCCTGTAATCGAGCTTGTTCCCTGCGCGGAGGGAATCCGCAACAGTGGCCCTGAGCTCAGGGATTCCGGCGCTCGGGGAGTAGTGCGTGAATCCAGAGTCGATGGCTGACTTTGCAGCCCGGGATATGTTCGCAGGCGTGTCGAAGTCCGGCTCGCCGACATCCAGCTGGATGATGCTGACGCCCTTGGCTTGAAGGGCTTTTACCTTGTCCAATACCTTGAGCGTTCCGGATTCCTTGAGCCTGTTGATCCTCTCAGCGAACTGCATAGCCATGCACGGGATATCCACAGGCGCTGCTTTGATAAAAGAGTAGTGCTCTGGGCTTTCAGAATATGGCGTAAATGAAGATGTCGAAGTAGAGCATCACGAAGCACGATATTATCGATATCTCGGGGCGCATCCCCTTCGACAGCGCAAAGAAGAAGGCGAGCACGAAGACCGAGATGAGCGGCCCCAGCGCGAAAGCCACGGCGGAAAGGGGGGAAGCGCTGAAGCCGTAGAGGTAAGGCAGCAGAATCATCATGAGCGGGAGCCTTGCGATAAGAATGCCATTCAGGAGCTGCAGCTCGCCGCCCCTCCTCCTCGTGACAAGCAGGGATATCGCCTCGAAGATTGCAAAGGCGACAGCCACAGTTGTAAGGTAGGATAGCGGAAGCACCTGCAGATCCGTAAGCGGCGAGTATCCGAATATGTACGGCCTGAACGACATGTATGAGCATAAGAGATACTCAAGGACGGCCACGCCCAAGCCTACCGGGAGAAGCCTATTGGAGTTCATAGTGCTTGACAGTGACCTGGGCACGAATCGGGAGACAGGGCTCCCTTTGAGCAGGTCGTCCTGCACGGAGGACCTGTAAAGTTCGATCCCCTTCTCGGTCGCTGCGAACTCCCCTCTCGATGTCTTGAAGATGTAGCCCTTCATCAGCTCGATGTGGTAGTAAACTGCCGGAACTCCTATCCCGAGCTCGTCCGACAGTTCGTTGGCGGTGGCGGACTTCCTTGTAGAGAGCAGCTCGAGTATCCTGCGCCTGTGGGAATTCTTGAGCAAGGACTCCATCGGAAGGACCAGCGTTACGGAACGTATGACACCAGAAGCTAAGGCAGACTATTAAATATCTTGAATAGCGGTTCAGGAACTTAAATTATTCTTCAAATTATTGAAAAGTGATACCCTTAAAGAGAAGCCTGATGAACGGTTCAAGGGTGAATAAAGATGAAGCTGTCTGATAGCCTATCTTATGCTTTTGATTACACCAAAGGTCTATTCTCCAAAGGATGGGACCTCATAATATTGACGATACTGAGCATCATACCGATAGTGAATCTCATAACCCTCGGATACTTCGGGCGCGTCATCAAGGATGACGGGTCATCGAAGCAGCCCCCCAAGGTGGAGAGGTATTGGAACATGTTCGTGGGCGGGCTGAAGGCGTGCGTCGCTGCGTTCATATGGTCTCTGCCCATAATCATACCCGCAATAATCGTGATCGTAGTAGTCGCCCTGCCGTTGATGGGGATAGCCGCGCTTCAGAACATAGGCAACATAGATTGGTCCCAATTTAACCAAACGTGGCCGAGCGGCAACTGGACTCATCTGGGAGGCATGATGCGCGATGGATTCTGGGCGCCGAGGGCAGCAGTATTGCTAGCCATGATACCCGCAGTGCTCCTGATAATTGCGCTGGCCATAGTCATTTGGTTCTTCGCTATGACGGGCATCGTCCACATGTTCAAGACCGGCTCGTTCGGAAAGGCTTTCGCTGTTGGCGAGATCTACAACATCATCCGCAAGATCGGATTGCTCAGGTATCTCGGATTGATAGCGGTCGCCATTGTTCTCGGGGCAATCATAGGGATATTCGAAGCCATACCAGTCATCGGCTGGCTCATATCCGCTTTCCTTTCGTTGCTTTTGATGATCTTCCTTTCGAGAACCATCGGCCTGCTCTACGATGATGCCATGGGAACGCCAGCGGCTGTATCGGAAGCGACGGTAATCGCCCCAGTCGCAGCTGTGCTGCCAGTGCAGGAGGTTGTAACGGGGAAGGCAAAGGAAGCAACTGAAAAAGTCTTCTGCGTCCATTGCGGCACGCCCAACAAGATTGCCTCAAAGTTCTGCTTCAAGTGTGGGAAGGAACTCGAGAGCCAATAGGCATCGGCTTCTTCGATCCTAATTTTTTTTTTATTTTTTTCGATCTGATTTATAATAAAAAAAAGGTAGATGCGGTAGGCTTTATTGCCTATTGCCGCAGCGGTAGCAGAACTTTGCTCCCGCTTCGTTCTGTGCACCGCACTTGGGGCATATGTATCCGCCTTTGGCTGCACCTGACGGTTGGGACGGAGGAGGAGGCGATGGGGGATAGTATGAAGGCGGCTGCGGCGCCAGCCTAGCTTGGTCATTCTTCTTCTTGATTATGAGGAATGCAGCTCCTGCGGCCGCGACAGCCAAGGCAATGATGATGATTATCCAGAACGGGAATCCACCATCCGTTGAAGGTTGCGTTCCGCTGGAGGTCACTGTGTAGGTCATTGTGTTGCTGGCAGTGTTCGTTGCATCACCGGAGTTTGTCACTGTTATGGTTATGGTGTAGGAGCCCTGCGCTGCCGATGAGGGGGAGGTGATGTAGGCTGTGCCCGAAGCAGAACTTCCCGCAGGGACCGAGATTGGGCTGCTCGCAGATGCGGTCCACCCGTTCGGAGCCGAAAGAGAAACAAGGAATGACGCGGCGCTTACATCGTTATTGTTTATTGTGAATGAGTAGCTCTGCTGTGTACCCGCGGTGCCGGATTTGGAACTCTGCGAGATTGTAATGGACGGCGCAGGCTTTGTTCCGCTGCTTGATCCCCCGATTCCGTATAGCGCAGAGCCAATGCCCGTGGTGAATCCTCCTGAGGTGTCAGACGATTTTATGGCAACAGGGTAATAGCCGTTCGCAGCGTTCGATGGGGATGTCGCGGTAAATGTGACCGTGCCGGTCTGGTTGGCTCCCAAGGTAATGCTAGATTGACTAAGGCTTCCGCTCCAGCCTGTGGGGACAAAAGGAGCGAGGTATATGGTCTTCTGCGAGGCAGCGTTATTCCTTACCTCGATGGTAAAGGTCTGCGCAGAGCCGGCGGTGCCATTCTTGCTCGCAACGGTTGCTTTCAAGGTCGGGAAGTTCAGGTTAACGGGGGCAGTGAGCCACGGGGTGTAAAGCACGTTTGTGGATATGGTGTCCCCGGAGCCGGTGTTAGTCGTCCCATAGACCTTTGGACCGTCGTTGGTCCCCCAGTAGCAGTACGTAGCATTTACGTTGTTGCCTGTGGATATCGCATATGATTGGCTATAAGGCAGGAAGTTGCACTGGTGGATTTCGTTGCTTGCGCCGACATCGCTTATAGCAGTATTGCTACCGTAGAAAGAGCAGTACGTGATCGTGTTTACAGATGATCCCAAGATTGCAGCATAATTGGAGTCGAAGGAGCAAAAAGATATCGCATTGTAGCTGCTGCTAGCAAAATCGAGAGCCATCGAGTTGTTGTAGAACACGCACCCAGTAATCGTGTTGTTTGAGGAGTATGTAATGATGCCGTAATTGTTGTTGTAGAAAGTATTATTGATGAACTGGTTCTTGCTCCCACCCTGCTGGTGGATAGCAAAGAAACAATCGTAGAATGTGCAGTTGATTACGCTATACGGTGAATTCATCAGCTGCATGCCGCGCTCATACGACTCCTTGCTTCCAGAGATCACGCAGTTGCTGAAGGTCATCCAGGCGTTGGACCCATAGAAACGGGATTCGATCTCGCTGTTTTCGTTATCGAAGATATTGCATGCGTTTATGGTGCTGTTAATAACATCATGCAGGTATAGCCCGTAGTAGTTCTCTGTTGCGCTGACCCGGTCCACAAGAATGTGGGTCACGTCATAGAGAAGCATCCCGTATCCAGTCTTGCCTCCGCCCGAGACTGAGCAGTCCCTTACGACGATGTATTTGTCGGTCTCTAATATGGTGATTCCGTTTCCCTGGAGGCAATTGATGGCTCTGCCTTGTATTATATAAGGATCGACCGAAGTGCCAGTGCCCGCAATTACTCCGTGACCTACATGCAGTTCGTCATTGCCGAAGATCCTTATAGGCGTCGATAAAGCGGTGTTGATAAAGAAGAACCACGTTAGGGACTGGGCATTTCCTGCAGCATCTGCTACGATGACTGTTGCGTTGTGCAACCCCTGCGAGAGGGATGCGGCGTATCGTACGGTCGTGTTTGTCTTGGTGCCTGGCGTCACTGCGACGTTGTCGACCTTGAGCACCACAGATGCCGTGTTTACACCAATGTTGTCATAGTAGTTGGCGCCAATCGGGAATGACAGTCCGTTCATCGTCGAACCGTAGAATGGCACTGCCAGTTCAATCACTGGGGCGCTCAAATCCGAGGCGCTCCGGTGACCTGCAGTCTGCGAAGAGGAGAGGTATGGGCTATAATTTACGTTCGATGAAACGTAGTCCCTTGGTCCTGTTCCATCATAGCCAGGACCTGACGATGACCCCCAATAGCAGTTTATTGCAGAAACAACATATTGCACTTGTAATGATCCTGCTTCCACGCCGTAGTAGTAATTGTTGTGAAGGTTGCAATTGCTTATCACGTCTCCCACATCATAGTAGGTCCTTATGCCGGAGTTCGCGCTGTATGAGATGTCGCAGTACGTGATGGATAGGCGGTTGCACATGTAAGACGAGATGCCATCGTAACCGCTATTGTGTATGTAGCAGCGGGTTATCGAAGAGTCGTTCACGTTTTGCAGGGAGATGGTAGCGGAGGCGTAGCCTATATCGCAGTCACTGATTGTTACATTAGAAGCGCTGCCAACGGCTACACCGTATGTAGTGACGCCTGAAACCGTGCAGTTCTTTACAACATTGTTTGATGAGACAGCGATCGCATAATAGTGGTTGTGGAAGCGACAATTGGATATCTCGTTATTGTTTGACCCGGACGAGAATACGACTCCATAGGTGTTGTTGAAGAAGACGCAGTTCGTAACAATGGTATTGTTGGTTTTATAGACATAAACCCCGTATTCATCGGCGTTGTATACGGTGCACCCAGTTACTGTAATCCTATTCGAGTTCGTTATGTAGATGCCATAATTATCATAATAAAGAATGCAGTTTTCTATCCGGATGTTGGTGCAGTTACTGATATAAAGCCCTGTATTGATCTGGCTGGTATACATGGCGCAGTTCCTGATTGTGATGTACTTATTTGTGTTCTGAATAAGGATGGGGTAATCGTCGAGGCAGTCAAAAAGGTAATTCTCGATGATGTAAGGGTCTAATTCTGTGCCCGATCCAGATGATATGCCATATGAAGAAATGAGTTGCGAGTTGCCGTTAATGTTTATCGCAGCCCGGGATGCCATAACCGAGCTTGTCACAGAAGGTTGGACCAAAGAGACCATAGCGTCGGGTGTCGAATTTACAGGAATATTAAAAAAAGCCACCTGTAAAAGCAAAATCGATAAAATCATCAGTGCTTTTTTGTGCTTTATTAACATGGTTTGTCTTTGTATTCAAGGCATATATTATGGTTTCTAAACTGTTGCACAGTCATCAAGAGATAAGCCGGATTGCCTAGTTGCGAAGAGCGACCCATACGTTGGTCCGGAACCCATCAGCGGCTTTGAAGCAGCAATGACATCTTTCAGATATGCCTTTGTTTACCCGAGCTCAGCAATTGTTATATGTGAGACGAATTTTCGTTTAAGCAAGAGGCGGGTGAGTGGGCCTCCACCCGTTCCGCCTTAGAAAACCCGGAGTGGGGGGCAAAGCAATGAATGTTAGTCAAAACAGGACAAGGTCGCTCGTTTACGGCGCAATTATCGCAGCGGTATATGTCGCGCTTGTATTTTTACTTGCACCATTAAGCTTCGGCGCGATACAGATCAGGGTAGCCGATGCCCTTGTGGGGCTTGTTCCGATTGTGGGTTGGCCGGGGGTCGTTGGGGTGACCATTGGCGTCTTCATCGGCAACATACCAAGCACGCTAGGCCCGTTGGATCTGCTCAGTACAATCCCGACGTTCTTTGCACTAATGATAGTGCTGAAGCTGAGGAACAGGTCGGTCCTACTAGGCCTTATGTCTTATACCACAATACTCTCGGCTTGGGTCGGGTACCTTCTCGCATATGTCTTCCAACTTCCTTTCGTGATAACATTCGTCTATCTCTTCATCGGGATAGGCATAGCAACGATAGGCCTCGGATATCTGCTCTATAGAACCATGAAGAAGGTCCTCAAGAATGACGCCTGAAGAAAGCCTTACGCATGAGATGCTCGCAGCGGAGCCAGGTGATAGAGCGGTTGTCATCCTCTCAGGGGGGCCCGATAGCGCGGTTGTGCTTTTCATGGCTTGCGAGAGAGGGTATGACGTTTGCGCTCTGACCTTTGATTATGGGCAGCTTGCGGAGGAAGAAATCAAGTGCGCTATGGAGCTTGCGAAGCTAGCCGGGGCCAAATGGGTAAGGGTCGACCTTACAGGGATGAAGGCGATTTATTCAGGCGCAACTTCGCTCACGGATGACAAGATAGGGATCACAAGCAGCTTCAGCCCGCAGATAATCGTTCCATTCAGGAATGGTGTCATGATTTCAATCGCGGTTGCTTACGGAAATGCCATAGGGGCAAAGGCAGTATTCTACGGGGCGCAGAAATCGGACGCTGAAAATTACCCCGACTGCAGGCAAAAGTTCGTAAAAGCGATGGAGAACGCTGCCCGGAACGGGACAGATACAGATATTAGAATAGAAGCGCCTCTTATTTCGTTGAATAAGTGCAGGGTCCTGAAGCTTGGGGAGTCGCTTGGCGTACCTTTTGAAAAGACGTGGAGCTGCTACCGGAGTGGCGCCAAGCATTGTGGAAGATGCGAGTCTTGCCTGAACAGGAAGGGGGCATTCGCTGAGGCCGGGATAAAGGATCCAACTGAATATTCGGAATGGGTCGAAGACTGAATGGAAAAAAAAGGTTACTTTAGCCGCAACTGGGGACAGCTGAGGTCGAAGTTCAAGAACTACACTAAGGTTGCAGATGCGGGCGGCCTCTATAGGCGATACTTCATAATGAACTCTTTCGACGGCGCGCTGTCAATATTGGGCGTAATAGTGGCGGCTTACTCGACCGGCAATGCAAATGCGCGCATAATAATTAATGCGGGGATAGGGCTCGCAATTGCAACGGGCGTTTCCGGGTTTGTTGGCGCATACCTCTCGGAGCGGGCAGAGAGGGTCAAGAAGATAAAGGATATCGAGAATTCGATAATGATGGAAATCAGCGGAAGCCTGCTATACAGGGCTTCGAAGTTCGCGATGGTCACGTTGGCCATCGTTGACGGCTTGTCGCCGGCCATCTCAATATTCATAACGCTCCTCCCGTTCTTTGCCCATCAGATATTCCCGAGTGTATTCCTGTTGGACTATGCAATGATGGTGGCAGTGCTCATTAATCTGGCATTATTGGGAATGCTAGGAGCGTTCCTAGGTAAGATCTCCCAGACTAGCGTTGTGAAGTACGGGCTGATGACACTATTAATCGGCGTAGGGATAGTCGTGCTGCTCTACTTCACAGGATACTAATTCCAAAAGTTTGATAAGGGAAAGGCGACATCATGATTCTGAAAATGGTGAATGTTTTGAGTATAGACATACGGAAACTTGTGATCGATGCCCTGAAGCCTCGCGAGATCTCCCTGGCTGAACTTTCCAAGGCGATCTGCAACATAGAGTGCGTCGAAGACGTGATGATAACCGTGACTGAGACGGATATGAGGACCGAGACAGTAAGGATGACGATAGCAGGTACGGGCATCTGCTACGAGGATGTCCTCAAGGTGCTGAACGAGAACAGCACTGCCCTGAAGAGCGTGGACGAGATAGCTGTCAGCAAGAAGTCCAAGCAGAGGCTTTGAGGCGGCTCCAATACTCCTCAGAGTATGTTCTTATCCATTATCTCGAATGCCCCAGGGGCGATGCCCTCCTTCTTAAGGTGGCGCGTTTCCTGCCTAGCCAAAGTTTTCTTCCTTGAGGCAAGTGACTCGATAGCAAATTCTGCCGAGTGGGCGAGTTCAGCGCTTTGCACGTAACCTTCCTTCACCGCGCGATTGACAAGCTCCTCCCCCTGCTTCGTCCTGACGATTAGGACGGACCAGTCCTTCGGCATGCCCTCTACGCGACCAACGGACACGTCGGCGAACTCACCTGTGAAGTCCATGCAGGTCTTGCAGCCCTCCCTGACGTTCTGCCATATGTCGGATATGGGTATCTCGAAGGTATTCAAATCTGATTTAACGGTGAAGGTGTGGTCGAGGTTAATCTCGTCAACGGTTTCTAGAGAGATTCCCTTCTCTTTGAGGAGCGTTGAGAAGCTCCTTATCGAGGAGAGGTTCCAAAGGCAGAAGCGATTAATCAAGAATCCAAGCTGTTCGCTCGACCTGTGCCCGTACAGCTGCAGCTTCCGGAGAGCGGTCATATGGCACGGCAGCCCAATGAAGGCAACCCTGGATTGAGCGTATCCCTTGACCACGGAGTCGTATGCCTTGGCCACCGCTGCAGGGTGGAATTCGACCTTAAGCATTGCTGGAAGGTAATCGGTTATCATCGGAATCTTTAGCTTTGTGGGGGTTGGCATATCATCAAGGTTTTTTGCCTCGGATGAGACCGCGGCGTCCACGAGACCTGATTCGATGCCGCACACCGCAAGGGATGCGGCTACGCCCCCGCTCCCCGTTATTTGCCGGATATCCTCAAAACTGCTCTGGGCAGCCTTTATGCTTATGAACTTCCCAACGCCCGGCAGAGAATTTGGCGCGGTCGAGAATGACCTGAATGCGTCCTCGAGGTTTGGCGCAGTGTGCGGGCAGACCTCATGGCATATATTGCAGCTCTCAAAATTCTCGGAGCAGTCAAAGAGGTGGTTGTTCCTATCAGTGGTTATTCCGATAGCATTCACTGGGCAAGCGGATTCGCAGGCACCGCAGAGCGTACAGAGATCAGGATCAACAATCTCCTGTTTGAGATTGCCATAGCCATTGACCAAAAAATACACCGGAATAAATGCATAATTATTTGCATATAAATAATTTTCCAATGGTAAATGATAGTTCTGATAATGCGATAAATGACTTGAGGGTATAGAGATGTTGAATAAAAATCATGATGCTTTTTGGACCGCAGAGTAAAGGGATTGCACATCCTCCGCTATAATGTCGGCATGTATTTGACCAGCCATTGGCCCACCTGCGATGACGGTAACGTTGTTTCGGCGCGCCTTAATGCCGTCTATAAGCGATATTGCGGATGGAACAACATCATCCTGCGTGCATGAAACAACAGCATACTTCAGCGAAGCATCCCCCATGGATTCGTCCAAGTCGTCAACAATCAGCCCTCGCCGGTAGCTATAGACTTTAAAACCCTTTGACTTCAGGAGGAGTGCTACAATATCCTTCATGAGTACGTGCCCTTCCCCCCTCGGAGTGCAGACAAGGACTGCAGTTGCGTTGCTGGGTGAGGATTGAAGCTTGGATTCCAGAAGCTTCAGTACCTTGCTGGTGGCGTTGAAGCATTCCAACCATTTTTTGAGCGCCCCCATCGGGTCCCGTGCATGCCACTCGCAGAATTCATCCCAGGCTTTGAAGATGCCTTTGAATACAACGTCCTCGATAGGTACTCCAGCATCTAAGCACGACTGCGCGGCGTCGCGTGCAGAGGCGTCTCCAGCGATTATTGTGGACGAAACCTTCTTCAGCAGTTCATCTTGCAGGGATTCCGCCATCCATGACCACCTTACCATCAACCAGTAGCTTGCCTTCACTCATATCTTTTATCATGTCGAGATGGCTTGACGCCTTGTTGACACCGTGGTAAGACCCCGTGTTGAAGCCGATAGCGATATGGAGGGTCCGGTAAATCTTTTCGTCGATAATTATGCTGCCGCCTGTGAACTCCGCTCCGGGGTTGGTACCTATGCCAAGTTCGGCTATGACGTCTTTGTCGCCGGTATTTGATTCGAGGAACTTGGCAAACTTGTCCGTCCCATTAGCCGCAGTATACCCGACTACCCTTCCTTTTTCAAAGGTTAGCCTTAAGCCATCGATTCTGCCAAATCCAGGGATTACAACAACGGGGAACGTGATGAAACCGTTCGCAGTAGTCTCGAGGGGCGCAACGAAGACTTCTCCTGAGGGTATGTTCAGCCCGAAGTCGCCTATTGCAATGTCGGTGTCCGAGATTATGCCGTCATCGACGATCACTGGCCGGTCTTTGATGCTAAACGCCAGGTCGGTGTCAGGCGAGGTTATCTGGACATGGTCAGCGCCCGTCAGTGCATCCTTGTAGAAGGCGCAGAGGTCGAGCAGCCCCTTTGAGAATGAAGCGGCTATGCTGTTGAAGAATATCTTGCGGAACTTTTCGACAGGGCACCCATAGCCCACTGCCGCGCCCGGAATGGGCCATCCGAAGTTGATCCACCGCATGCCCCGCCTATCCATTACCTCGATAAACTTCTGGCGCGTCGGGGCGGCAAGCCTGAACTTGCTGGCGACCGATTCAGACCATGAAGGGTCATCCTGTTCACCGATGAACATGTAGACGTCAACAGTTTCGGAAATCGCATCCTGTATGGGATCCACATTCTTTATGGAACGGGCAGGCATCAGGGCGTGCCTTGTCTTTTCCCGGCTGGACGAATAACAGGTCATCAGAGTGGGCGAGCCTGCCTTCCAGCATTCTTCTTCAACGAATTTTGCGAATTCCACGCACGAGGGGTCTTTCGAATTGAATCGTATCCAAACGGACTCGTAGCTGCCATCGGCTTTCTTACCAATGCGCATTGAATCCCTGACGAGCGACTTGGCGATTCGTTTCTTCTCGCTTCGTTCGAGGTCGAGCATAAGAGCGGTCAAAACCTATGTTGTATGCAGGTTTCTAATAAACAATAAACCGTCGATTTATGACTCGAGCAGGCAGGGCTGGTCCAAGGTGGGGAGACGCTTAAAATAAGATAGGATTCAACCCTGCCATGCAATCACATGCTGTTTAATTGTAGCACGTGCAAACAATATATTTTTTTTTATAGGGGTTTGGAAACCGGAAAAAACAATTGTTGAACAAAAAGGAAGTGCGGGCGCGTTCCCTTATGCCATTGGGAGAAGCTTCAGCACAGCCTCCCCGAACGCAGTTGCTGCGCTTGGGCCATCCGCGGTAACTAGTTTTCCATCGATTACTACATGCGAGCGCTGCAATAGAGCTCCTCCGATTTCCATTTCGCGCAATGAATCGGCTGTTGGAAAGACCGTGCACTTCTTTCCTCTAAGCAATCCTGCCTTCGCAAGTACAACGGGCGCCAAGCAGATCGCTGCAACGATCCCGCCTTTATCGCAGATTGTCTTCACGGCTTTCAGCAGTGGCCTGTTTGACCATAAATAAGCAGGAGTTCCGGGTCCGCCAGCGATTACAACCGCATCATAGTCGGAAGGCACAACAGCACTGATCGTAGTGTCCGGCTTTACAATCATGCCGAGCTTTCCGATGGCATTACTGCTAGAAGAGCTGGCAACAGTCACTTTGTGTCCCGCCAGGGCAATGATCTTCTTTGGTTCAGCGAATTCCTCATCGCGGAACGTCTTTTCAGCAATGACCATTAATACCTTTGCCAAAATCTCCACCGTATACAATATCTGCATTATTCCAAATATTTCTTCTGCACGTGGAGGCTTGAACTTAAAAGCCAATTTGAGTTGCAGGTGCGTGTGAATTGCCCCCCTCCGATGCAGAAAAGGTGGTCAAAGAGTTCTTCTCATATGCAATTGATAGGCGGAGGGACGGCGTCACTGATTTTGCCACGATAGTAGAGGGGTTCAAGAAAGTGCTGCTGACGGCGGATGACAAAGATGGGGCATTTCCAAGAAAGATGTTAAGGATGTTGCGCGAGTTCCTAGCCGCGGATCCCAAATATCAGAAGATGCTATTCCAAATACCTACTGACCAACCAACAAAGTCATCGGGAAACGCATGAAGAAAAGGTCTCCCGGCTGATGAGTGTGAAAAGCAGAGTAAATAGGATGCATGCCACGGACATTATGAATATCAGCTGGTAAGCGGGGAAGGCTCGGGCACCACCAAAGGTAGCATCAAGAAGGAATCCCATGAAATATTGGAAGAACCCTGCGCCGATGAAATTTGAGGTGTTGAGACACGCGAGTGCCATTCCTGTTATATTAGTCTCGAAGAGTTCCTTCGCGATGGTCATGTAAATATTGGCAAACCCAAAGGCGAAGCCTAAAAGGAACATCGTAAGTACCATTGATGCTGATCCCAGCTGATTGCCAACAAGAACAAGGATGGTCCAGAACCCTAGGCTCATCAATTGCCCTAGAAGGAGCACCGGTTTGCGGCGCTTGAAGAGGCGGTCGGAGAGAAAGCCCGCGAGAGGGCCCGATAGAGTGAAACCGATACCGACGAACATGAGATAGAAACCGCTTGAGGTTTTATCCATCCCGTAGACGTCGATTAAAAACGGACCGCCCCACAAACCCTGGAAACTGATGAAGAGCCCATATACAAAGAAAGGGATTGGAAGGATCTTCAGGAAGTCCCTCTTTGTGAAGACCTTCTTCAGGTCCGAGACTACCGGGTTGGTGCTCTTGAAAGAGAGGTTTTTATCCTCTTTAATGAAGATCCATGCAATGACCGTTGCTACGACGGTCAAAGCAAAGATTGACATGAATGATCCCCTCCATCCGATGACCAGCGTCAGCAGAGCCAATGGTGTTGTTGCCACGATCCCCCCGATATTCCCTATCGAGGTCATAAGCCCTGCCAATGTCGCGAACCTGCGCGGGTCAAACCACACCGCAACTGCTTTCAGCGAAGATATGTAGAATCCGCCAACCCCAAAACCAACCAATGCCCTGCCAGCGGAGAGCACGAGCAGGTTCGAACCTGTGGCAAATATGAAGCCTCCGATGCAGGCAATTACCGATAAGAGGGTAACCGTCTTCCGGATGCCAATGCGGTCGAGCATTATACCGACGGGAATCTGGGCAATGGCGTATGGGAAGAAGTATGCCGAAGACATCAGCCCGAGGAGTGAAGCGTCGGTGTTGAATTCGTTAATCAGGTCGTAGGCGATGACAGAGATGCCAACGCGGTGCATGATCGAAAAGAAGTACAGCAATGCGAGCGACATGAAGACGAATATCGCCATATAGCTTTTTTTCATCGTAGCACCAGCTTGAAGGTCATTTTTCACAGCAGATTCAATGCGGTAATGGTTTCTTTAATATTTATTCTTGTCATTACAATAAAGATTGGTGTCTTTTTCTTCGAATGGATTAAGGTAATTAATGCAGTTGACAATAATGTAACTTGGTATCTCAATAAGAATACCACAGGATGGGTTAATCCAATGCGAAGGAATTCTGTATCCATCGGAAGCATGGTCAGAGATGGACATAGTGTAATTAGCTCAAATGCATCACGTGTCCCTCCTCCTCCACCCCAATGGGTTGGAGAAGAGTCGAAGACACAGAAAGGAAAGAGTTGCATTGTGCCTTGGATACTGCTTGGCTTCGTGTTGATTGCCGCGATATCAGTCTCCGGGGCGCTGATATGGAACCACAACTCAGAATTGGCAGCAAAAGATACGCAGATAACCTCTTTGAACGGCCAAATCACGAACCTTAGTGCCCAGATAAACACCCTTCAGAGCGAAGTCGCTACCAAGAATGCCCAAATAGCGAGCCTGCAATTGCAGGTGTCAACGCTCCAGAGCAATTTGACTAGCGTTATCAGCGAACTCGGAGAAAAACAAGCCCAGATAATAGCTCTTGAGCAAGAAGTGGAAGGGCTCGACGCCACAATAAGCTCATTGCAGACGCAATTGTATGATTGCCAAGAGCAGCTTGAAGCTTTGAGCAACGTTGCAAATGAAATAGAGCAACTAAAGCAAGTAAATCTTAACGCGATCAACCTTGATGACTGGGGATGGTATGAATCGGGAGGAGATTGGGTTACTCACAGCGTTCGAATAACTGGTACCGTCTTCAATTCAGGCGTTTACACTGCGTACAATACAACAATGCACATCTACATTTATAATTCAATCGGCGAGACCATACGGCACGACGAGTATTTCCTAGGAAACTTGCCGAGCAGAAGTTACGTAAACATCGACAATGTCACATACTTTAGCGGAGTTCATTCCTATTACGAATACAATTTCACGTATGTCCAAGGATAAAAAAGGCACCTCCTTTTTTTATTTTTTATCATTCCCAAACGTCTGAATAAAGTACTTATTTAGGGAAAACAAGTTGTGGGAGGGGGCGATAAGTTGCACATTAAATTATCAGAATGCGCTTACTGGGTAGGCATATTCGATTGGGGGCTTAGAAATTTCCATGGGGTGGCTACCCCCAAGGGCGGCACATATAATGCTTATGTTATCGTTGACGGCGAGTATAGTGCGCTAATAGACACCGCTTATGGCCCGTTTTGTAACGAGCTGCTGGGAAACATCTCTGAAGTGATTGACATAAAAAAACTAAACCATATAATCGTAAACCATGCAGAGCCGGATCATTCATCGTCGATAAAAAAAGTTCTTGAAGTGGCAAAAAATGCGGATGTCATCTGCACTGCCAGATGCAAAGAATTCCTCGAACATCAAGGCGTTTCGGCAAAGTTCAAGACCGTAAAAGAAGGCGATTCGATGAAGGTCGGGAGTAAGACCTTGAAGTTCATCGATGCGCCTATGCTCCATTGGCCTGAAGTGATGTGGACATTTCTTGAAGAGGAGAAGTTATTGTTCCCATGCGACATGTTTGGGGCTCAGCTAATCCAATCCAACATGGTGGCAGAGGAAGCTCTCGATATCGAATCGTTCATCAAAAGGTATTTTGCGTTCATATTCCGGCCCCTATCAGCAATGGTTATCAAGGGACTCGACAAGGCAGACAAGCTTAAGCCGAAGATGATATGCCCGTCCCACGGACCAGTCTGGAGGGACGTTCCTCGCATCCAGGAAATTTACAGGAGATTCGCCACGCGTCCTGAGAAGGATAAAGCGCTTGTATTATATGCGTCAGTATGGAAGGACGTGGAACGCATGGCCAAAGAAATCGCAGACGGAATCCAGTCCACAGGTGCGGAGGTCGTCCTGAAGGATGTTGGAGAGCTCAACTGGCAGGGGTGGTCGGACCTGCTCGGAGAGGCGATGGAGTCGAAGGGAATAGCAGTCGGCTCACTTACTATTCTTGGAGGCGCTTCACCCCTGATGACTTACGCGACCAATCTCTTGAAGCTGGTAAGAGTAAAGGGCAAAGTCGGTCTCTCATTCGGGGCATATGGATGGGGACCGGGCATCACGAAGAAGCTGGACGAGGAGCTCCTGGCAATCGAGGCGAAACCTTATAGAGATGGTCTCGAAGTGAGATTTAACCCTACGGAAAAAGATCTTCAGCTCTGCCGCGAGGCAGGAAAGGAGTTCGGAGCTAAGGTCAGGGAGGTGAAGCTATGAACAAATGGCGTTGCACCGTCTGTGGATACATCTACGACCCGGAGAAGGGCGATCCTGACTCAGGATTAGAACCAGGCACAGCATTCGAGAGCATCCCAGAGGATTGGACATGCCCAGCTTGTGGCGCACCTAAGGAGTTGTTCGAGGAGATCGCGGAATAGGGGAAATTCAAGCATCCCTTTTTTAATTTTTATCTCATTTCAAGCGCTTCATGTGCTTTTTAGCCAAGCAATATTTTATGGCGCTCTAATGGTGGACAGCCATTCCAGGAGACCCGTGCCCTCTTCACCTGACTCAACGCATCTGTGGGTTGACATAGCTTCAAAGAGGTCAGTCTTGCCACCAGGGAACTGCTTTGTGAATCTTACGTAGCTTGTTGGGCTGATTATTGCAGACTCGAGCGTATAGGAGTGGCCATCGGCGCCCACTACCCTAGACCTTGCGCTCTTGGGGATATTCGTCTCGTCGTATTCGGTCTGAAGCTCCATTGAGGCGATTGGAACGTGCGACTCTGCACTCGAAATTCCCCCGGAAAGAGCAAACGACTGACCTGTAAAGTCCCGCCTGAGCCCTATCGAAAAGCTGCTGAACTGCGCGTGGAGGGCGAACCAAGAATCGATGTGCCAGTTCCTCGGCCCCCAGCTCTTGTCCCGGTGCCCAAGACCTTTGACCTGGAACCGCGCCCCTCCAATCTTTACCGTTCCGGTCACGATGCCAGACTGCTCAAAGTGGCCGCTCCACGATGTTCCGCTGCAGCCCCCGAATTGAAAGGGAGAAAATCGCCCTTCCCAGAGCAGGTCTGCTTCCGCGCCATCGTTTGAGAGGCGCAATCGCCACTTCTTCAGCGATTCGATCTGTTCGTAGGTGACGATTCCGTCGGAGAGAGGGTTCGTACCGGGCACCCCGAACGGCTCGGACGGCTCAGCGAAGTGCAGCGTCTGCCGACCTTCGTGGAAGAGGGCGAATACGAATTCCCGCTTCTGTAGGGAGGGCATCAAACCGACCGTCGTGAAGCCGGAGATGCCGTTCGGCAGGTCAACGAAGTTGAAGTAGAAGCTCTCCCTCCACCCCTTCTCCCCGGATGGGATGTGCAGCTGGTCGTCGTTGATCTCCAATCTGCCCATACGAAGCCACCATTCATCCTGGAAGATAGTACATTATCGGGTCCTTGTCCTTCAGGAATGGGAGGGCCTTCATCTTGATGATCTTCTTCTTTATCCTCGAGAACGCCTGGTCCTCGTTGTGGTCAAGGAAGTACGGCAGATACTCCTTCTGAATACGCTCAGATATCGACCAATCAACGCTCTCGGTAGTCCCAACGAAGTCCGTATACCGGGCGAAGCACCGCCAGTAAGCCGTGGCACCGGCAAGGAGCAGCTGCTTGCGGTCCATCTCCGCGAACTTCATGTAGAGCTCCCCCTGCGCATTGTCAGCGGCTTCGGCATATGCAGGCAGCTCATCGAGCCCGACCACCTTTATGCTGCCGTTCACCTTCGTGTAAGCTACGGCGCCTGTTACCATGGAGGAGTAGTCAGCTGGATCGGTCATCATCGTGCCGATATCGATGAACTTGGTCTTCACCCCCTTCAGAGACATCGCGATGCCCAAAGATGACGAGGGCAGCTTCGACTCTGTCGCCGACCACGGGAGCCAGAGGCGCCCCCTCCCGTCATACATATTGGTGTACTCCGCAACCACGATCTCCTCGCCGTTGCCCGTAGGATATGGGCCGTGGTTGATTATCTTGGCTCTCGCCTCGCACTCGTCGATGAACGCGTAAAGGTCTATCGACCCAATCGTTCTCCGTATCGACCTTACCTGGTCAGGGGTTACCGGCTGCAGGTTCGCCTTAAGCCAGCCGATGGATGATTCGTTGAGCGCCTGGTTCTTGTACCCTGATGCGGCGATCGTAGGCTTGCCGGAACTGAAGTAGTTCGTAGCCAGCGCGTACCAGTTCTCGAGGAGGAACCGCCATTCATCCTGCTTCTCGCGGGGCTCTTTTGCCGGGTCCCCGCCGTACTTGTTGTGAATCTCGCCCATTCGGGCTAGCGAGTAATAGAGCCATTGGTAGGAGACCGCTAGCCCCTGCATTGGCGATAGCAGGTCTTTGCTCTTTGCCGCCATCGCCTCGGGCGTAATCCGGCTCCAAACATCCTTCATGACCTTGTAGAGGTTATGATAAGTCTGGTAGAACCCCACGCATATGTAAGCGTTGACCGGGAATAGCTTCGATTCAAGGAGGCTCCTCTCAAGAACAATCTCGGAGAATACCTTGCTTATGTGGGCGATCTGCTGATTGATTTCCTCAGTCTTCAAAGTAAAAGACACCAGAGATTACGTGTAGTTGAATAAATAAAGCTTTAATCTTTGACGGCACGATAGTATAGTTCATTAATTGAAGGATGCGAGGCGCTAATTCATTGAAGGTAATTGGAAAGGGATTGATTACGTTAAAGGCAGAGGCTGAAGGGGAAGTCCATACGATAACCAGTGTGCAGGATGTCGTGAAGCTATGGAAGGCGGGCGCCAAGGGCAAAATCGTTATGGTGGACGACGCGGGGGTTACTTACCTCAGCCCTATTCTCCCGAAGCTAGCAGGGATAGTCTGTAAGTCAGGCGGCCTCGGTTCGCACTTAGCGATTGTTTCAAGGGAGTTCTCGATACCCGCGCTGATGGGTACCGAGATCAATTGCCAAGAGGAACTTCACGGCAGAAGGGTAAAGATACAGCCAGATAAGGGCAACATCGGCGTACTGATGCTCTATGATTGAGGCACAACGTTCAAGCTGCGCCAGACGCAATGCCATAAAAGAATATAGACGGATGAGCGCTTAACAGAGTTGTTGGTCGCTTATGGTCTTTATTCTGAAAAAGGTCAAATCAGAAGGCTTGTCTCACATCTCCTATTTCGTTGGATCTGAAGGCGAGGCTGCAGTAATTGACCCGAGAAGGGACTGCCAGGCTTATCTGCAGATGGCTTTCGAAGAGGAGATGGAGATCAAGTATGTCCTCGAGACGCATAGGAATGAGGACTGCGTCACTGGGGCAGTTGAGCTGCAGAAGAATACCGGGGCACAGATTTACCACGGGGGCAGGCAGCCGTTCAGGTACGGCAACGCACTGAGCAATGACCAGGAGCTCGCCTTCGGTAAGATGGTCATTAAGGCGATGGAGACACCCGGGCACACGATCGAATCGATATCGTATGCGCTATATGAGAGGGGTGGCGACGTCACTCTGAGCAAGCCGATATTGGTCTTCACCGGAGACACCCTATTTGTAGGGGAGGTGGGCAGGGCGGATGTGTGCGCACCCTCAGAGAGGCTGAAGATGGCAGAGATGCTCTACGATAGCATCCACGGCAAGCTCCTTCCACTCGGGGACGGCGTGATAATATGCCCGGCTCACGGCGCCGGCTCTGTGTGCGGGAGGACGATAAGCGACCGCGAGGAGAGCACAATCGGAATTGAGAGGGACAAGAACCCTCGCCTCAAGCTATCTCGGCATGAGTTCGTGCAGCTGAAGTCAACGGAATCTTTCGAGAAGCCGCCCTACTTCAAGAAGATGGAGGAGTATAACCTCAACGGACCGCCGCTGAGCTGCAACCTTCCGCTCCCACACCCTCTCTCGCCGGCGGATTTCAAGGCAAAGATAGACAGGGGCGCGATAGTGCTTGATGTGAGAAAGCCCTCTGACTTTGGAGGAGCGCACGTGCCCGGCGCCTATTCGATATGGTTTGAGGGACTCCCGTACTTTGCAGGGTGGATACTTCCATACGACAAGAAGATACTACTTGCGCTCAGCTCAAAGGAGCAGGTCGAGGGCATAGTAAGGGTCCTCGGCAGGCTAGGGTACGACCAATTTGTGGGGTATTTAGCAGGAAACCTCGAGGCATGGTACACCCGGGGATATCCTACAAGCAGGGTCAACCTGATATCGGTCCAGGATCTGCGGGAGAGGCTTGGTCGTAAGGAACGCCTTGTGCTGCTCGACGTTCGCGAAGAGCAGGAGTTCAGAGAGGGTCACATTAAAGGGGCAATACACAACCACCTCGCTTCTTTGGAAGAGCGCATCGACTCCTACGATAAGGCGATTCCAACGGCGGTGATATGCAACTCCGGAAACAGGTCTTCGATTGCCGCGAGCGTGCTTCTCAGGAACGGGTTCAAGGAAGTCTATAACGTGCTCGGCTCCATCACGGCTTGGAAGAACGCAGGGTATCCTACCGAGAAGTAGAAGAATGTGCTCCCAGAAAATCGCTTTTTTATATGATAAGCAGGAATAGTATGCTCAGGAGTAGCCAAAATGTCCAAGGGAAAGAATCCCAAACCGGCCATGATCGGGCATCTCGGGATCGAGGTTACCGCAATCGCGAGGTCAAAGAAGTTCTATGAGTCGCTGCTTGGAGAGCTTGGTTGCAAGGTAGTCATGAATCATAAAGACGTCCTGGGAATTTCAAATGGAACACTCCAAGTCTGGATATCAGAGGCAAATCCTCCGCGTGTCAAGAGGGGATCGCCCACAGGGGAGGAGTTTGTAGTAGCAGACCACGTTGCCATCCTCGTGGATGACAAAGAAACAGTGAAGAGGATTACGTCCAGAATGATGAAGGATGGTTTTTCACCTCTCTTCTCGCCTGCCGCATATCCAGAGTTTGCTAAAGGTTACTATGCGGTCGCATTCTGCGATCCGGACAACTACGTAATCGAGATATATGCTTGCCCGCCCGAGAGGAAGTAGCAGGTCAGAGTTCAAATCGGCGCACTATTCTGCTCTCGCTCTCGCCCACAATCTCGGCAACGACATGGATATACTGTTGGAGACCGGAGTTCGCAATGCGAGGCTTGAGCAGCTCATCGATCTGGAATATGCCGGCGGAGTTGGATAGCATTATCTTAACCTCTACCGGCCGCCCGACACCCTCTTGAATCACTACCTTCTCGACGGATAATGCCGAAACGGAATGGATGTCAACCTTGCCAGCGCTGAAAGGGATCCTTGCCCGCCCCTTCTCCATGTCAAGCGCATCGGCGATCTTGACAATGCCGGCTTCGACGGTTAGCGGGTGGTTCGGCTCCTCGTGCGAAGCGATTGCATGCAGAACCTCGGACACTATGATTACGTAATCCTCATCGCTGTACAGCGGCTTCAGGTGCGTCTCAAGGAATCCCAATGCCAAAGTGATGCCGTATTGTTCGTGTTCCTTCCTGATGACGGTCATACCCAGGTCGTGGAACAGGGAGCCGAGCACGACGACAACCTCTGCGTCATCTTCAGTCATTTTGTAATCCTTCACTATGCTCGGGATGACCCCCCTCTTGGTCAGTAGGCGCAATATCTTAAGAGAGGAGTTGGCTACGATCTTGACGTGGGTTGGGCCGTGGTCAGTGAACCCTAGGCGTTCAATAGCCATCACGTTGGAGCACTTCCACATTGCCTGTAGGCGCGAATCCGCGATCAGGCTATCAATCAGCTTCGCGAGTTTCTTGTTGGTCTGCGCAGGCATGCTTAACGAATGGGACATGAGTTCCACCGGCTGGAAGTTCGATTAGATTAATAATTGTCGTGCCGCATATAAAAATCAGGCGCGAAGAAGGGCAGAAATGGAAGTTTTTATCTTATCTGGATACAAGATTTCTCTCAAAGGAGATGGGATCAACGACAAGCAAGATAGCAATCGGAAAGATCGACCACTTGTGCACTTTAGTAGGCGATATCGAGGATGCAGTGCGCAAAGTCAACAAGAACTTCGAGATACCGCCGGTCAAGATCAAGGATTGCACAAGCACCGCAAGGCTAAACGGGAAGGAGATCGGCAAATACAAGCTCAAGATGGCGATGGTCAAGATAGCCGAAAATATGACCCTTGAATTGTTGCAGATCACTGAAGGCAAATCCGTAGAGCAGGACTGGCTCAAGAGGCACGGGGAGTCCATACACCATTTTGCAATCAAAGTGAGCGATATGGAGACGGAGGCAAAGAAGTGGCAGAAGAGCGGTATACGAATCCTCCAAGAAGATGGCGGCAAGTGGATTTACCTGGATACTGAGAGCTTACTCGGCATGAATATCGAGCTTGTACCCGAGTAATTGCAGGAAGTGTATTTTGGAGAGGGTTAAGTTTAGAGCCAGAGCTTGAACTCCCGGTGCCCCCTGGAATAGGGATTGGTAAAGCGTGGCGAACGTGTCGAGATAAGTCTTGGATGCCGCAGTCGTCTTAAGCAACTGGCGGTCGCCCTCATCCATCCGGACCAGATAGCCTTTGGAGATCAAGAAACCAACGTGCTCTTGGCCAATCTTCGAATTCAGGTCACACCTGCCAATTACCTGCGTGAAGCTCTTCCCGGGTTTGCAGAATGCCAGCATCTCCCAGTAGATCTCGTAGGAGGTCCTCCGGGAGTTCATACCTGCCCTTCCAAAACCTTCTGAAGGGCGTTCCCTGCAGTATCGCCCTCGTTCAACCTATAATCCCAAGAAGAAGAGAAATTTGAAAAAGAGCGGGGTATGTAGAGCGCGACTACCCCGATTGCGATGTTCACTCCGGATGACGCTGCCGCCATTAGTAGATTCACTTCACCAAAACCCAATAACGAAGCTGCAATCCCGTAGATAGCAAGCACAATGAAGCACATCCCAGCTATCCGGCTTACCCAAGACATCTGCTTGATTGCACTCTTCTTGGAGCGGTAATACGACATCGATTTCACTATCAGTGAGGTTGTGGCATCACTGTTAGGCGATTTCGTTGCGTTGTCGTAATCCTCATTGATTTCCTGGGCATCCGAGAAGATCTCCACAGTCGAGATCAGCCATTTTATTGAGATGCCGAACCCGACCAAGCCCAATGCAACTAAAGGAAGGGTTACAATCGAGTCGATAGTCAATGGGAGAGTCAGGGTCAGCAACTTAATGACGCCATGGCTTATCGACATCCCCATGCCGACAGCCCCTACGACTATATTCATAATCAGAAGGGCGTTGAAACTTCGCATTTCCCTCTGGAACTTTTGGCTTATGTTAGGCAACATTGTATTCACCGGAAATCAATCTGACCTGGGCGCGTTATATAGGGGCGAGAAACTAAGTTACATATCAGCATTATATTATTAATGAAGAAGCATTATAGAGCGGGTTGCCATTTCATCAGATATTGAAGGAAAACGATTAGGGTTAAAAACTGAAACCTTCAGCGGCGCACGTTCTAGAAATGGCACGAACGACCGTGCTTTTTGAAATACTTTTGATGGTACTCTTCTGCCTGCCAGAAGGTTGACGCCGGAACAATTTCTGTGACTATCGCACGCTTGAACCTACCAGATTTCTCAAGGCTAGTCTTCATCTTTCTTGCAGCAGCTTCCTGCTGCGGAGTATGGAAGAAGACAACTGACCGGTATTGGGACCCGTAATCAGGACCCTGCTGATTTGGCGTCGTTGGATCGTGGTTCTCCCAGAAGGTCTTTAGAAGCTGGTCGTAAGTCACCACTGAAAGGTCGAATTCCAGCTGTACCGCCTCGGCGTGCCCGGTCTTGTCAGCGCATACATCCTCGTATGTCGGATTTTCGAAGTGGCCGCCGATATAGCCGACGGCAGTCGACTTTACACCGGATACACGGCTGAATATCTCTTCAACTCCCCAGAAGCAGCCAGCAGCGAAAGTCGCTTTCTCGAGTGGCATGGATACGACTACAGCGTTCGAAGATATCAGAGTTCCTGTTGAGAATCTTGATCAATGGAAGGCGGACAGGTCATGGTAAAAGCAGTTCCAGCACCTTCTTTGCTGTCTACAACGACTGTGAAAGCAGTTCCAGCACCTTCTTTGCTGTCAACGATCATCAATCCGTCGAGGGCTTCCACTATACGCTTGCATATGAGCAGCCCGAGACCCGTTCCTTTTTGCTTTGTAGTGAATGTTGAACGGAAGAGGCGTGCCATATTCTCCTCTGAAATCCCCGTGCCTGCATCCTTGATCGATATAATCAATCGGTTGGAGTCGTTGAAGGCATTTACAGCGATCTTTCCACCTTCGGGCATTGCTTGCACCGCATTATTAATCAGGTTTGCGAAGAGGCGTTTCATCATTGTGGAGTCCGTAAATGCGATTTGCGCGCCAGCAACTGAAACCTCAACGTTGACGTTAGCAGGGACCGCTACCGATGCAACCGATTCCTTGACGAAGGCATTCAAATCGACCTGCGACTTTTCCGGTTTCATCGCCCTTGCATATTCCTGCAAGTCAACGATAACACGGTTCATGTAATCTATCTGGTTCGAGATCGTCGAATGGAGTTTCAGCAACTCTTCCTTTTCGCTTGCAGCCATTGATGAGGACTGGACAACTTCATTCGCGCTATAAATCGAGTTGGACATTACCTGCAGCGGAGCCTTCAAGTCGTGCCCTACAGCTGAAACAGTCTCACCTATTGCAGCGGCACCTAAAAGGCCGGGCTTCGCTTCATCCGCTTTGCCCTTCCGTTGCGTCTCTCCGCCTACAGTTACTTCCGCTCTACTCAATAAATAGCCCAACAGAAAATACAATTGCATCTTCAGTAATAAAACATTTTCCATTAATGATAGTGCATATTTGAGATAATTGTATTACAGATATGCATATATTTGTTGCACAAAAATACAGTCAGTGGTATTTTGAGACAAGATGACGATAAGAAAAGGTGCATCCAGACGAAAAATAAGGTTTAGGCTATTTCAATTGATAAATTAGGATTGGCATTGAGCCGAAGATTTAAGACAGAAAAACAGTGATACAGTTACAAGAAGTGCAATTCGATGAAAGTGACAGTTGTGTGCGGGAGTCCGAGGGACGGATCGTATACTAAGGTATTGACGGATATTGCATTCGATTACTCCAAGCGACTCGGGCACGACGTAACCTATATAGATGTGAGGACAGGGGGCATTGCTCAGTTTGAAGGCTTGGATGTTGATTACGATTCTAAAACAAAGAGTATAGTCGAAGTGATAGAAGGGACAGATGCTTTCATAATAGGAAGCCCGGTTTATGACGGATGTATGAGTTCCGCATTGAAGAACCTCTTTGAGTTTGTTGATTATAAGGTGCTCGAGGGCGCAGTTGCAGGGATTATTGTGAAGGGGGGCAGCAGGATAAGCTTCCTCCAGGTGCAAGGTCAGATACAGGCGATGCTGGATTATTTCAAGGTTGTATCGAACCCAAGGGCAGTATTCGTTGATGATGCAGACTTCAAAGAAGGCAGTCTAGAACTCAAAGGAACCAAGATAAAGGAGAGGATTGAGAAGCTCGTTGATGAAACAACGTCCCTCAAAGGTTTAATGAAGAATTAACCGCAAAGGAAACGGAATATATATGAATATACCTATTTTTCATTATGCCTATGTAATAAATAAATATATACCTTGTTAATTAAAGCATATATCAGAAGTCGCTTGCTGCATTGGCTTATTTGGGTTAGAGGTTCAAGCTTTTTAACGCTCTAGGCATTGACTCGACTAAATCCTGCGCGGTAAAGTGCTGCCCCATCTCAGCCTCTAGCAAGTCGCCTGCATAGGAGTTCAGGAAGGACGCTGCAACTGCCGACCTGTATGGGCTTGCGCCCCGGCTAAGTATTGTAGCGGCCACGCCAGCAAGGACGTCACCAGTGCCCCCGACCGCCAAGCCGGGGTTGCCTATCGTCTTGACCTTGTAGGCATTGCCGTCTGAAATTATATCATACCTCGACTTGAGAAGGAATGTGCAGTTTAGTTTTGCAGACCACTTCATTACCATGGGCAGTCTATCCCGCCATCCATCCTCCCTGTCTTCAGCAAGCTTCTCGCCAGTCAGCGAAAAGAACTCACCAGAATGAGGGGTAACTATGCAACCTTTTAGCGAAAGCATATCGCGCTCTTCGCCGAGTGCCTTTATAGCATCAGCATCTATGACTGCGGGTTTCCCGGAACCAACAAGATGCCTGCAGATTTCTTTTACTGCAGCTTTGGTCTTCGGATCCAGCCCGAGCCCCATACCGATGACAACGGAATCCGCGGCGGCTATCTCCTTCTTTAGCTGCAGTATCGATTCGACTGAGAGCACGTCCTCTGAAGGAAGCGGAACTACTATAATATCCGGCGAATACGACCTTACCTCACCGACGATTGATGAAGGAACAGCGATGGTCACAAGATCGGCACCGACCTTCAGCGCCGCCATGCCGGCAAGCGACGGCGCACCAGCATAGCGTGATGATCCTCCAATAACAAGTACCTTCCCGTTCTCACCCTTGTGCGAGTATGCTTCTCTTGTGCCAAGGGCAAGCCTAAGGTCTCCCGGACCGCAGTAGAGCTCAGCTTCCGGCGGTATCCCGATGCTTATCACTTCTACCTTCCCGCAGTATGGTTTCGCAGACTTGGAGAGCATCCCGATCTTTGGCCGGTGATGGGTAACTGTCAGGTCTGCTTTGAAAGCGACCCCGGAGATCACGCCTGTGGAAGGGTCAACCCCGGTGGGGATGTCGACCGCGACCCTCTTGCCATTCGACTCGTTTGCGAGTTCAACGGCAGCCCTTATCGGCTCCCTGAGCGAACCCCTAGAGCCGGTCCCAAGCATTGCGTCCACGATAAGGTCGGCAGAGGAGATCTCCTCTTTGAATAGCGCAAGGTCTGACGGCGTTTGAGCCACCCTAATCTTCACCGAAGAACGCAGTTTGGATATCGCCCTGAAGTTCGTCGAAGCCTCTTCGGTGGCGATTTGGTTCGGCTTCGCCAGGAGCAAGACGAGGACGCTGGAGCCTAAGGATGCCAGGTGGCGCGCTATGACGAAGCCATCACCACCCTTGTTTCCGGTGTGGCACAAAACGACTGACCGCGAACCGTTCAAGTTAACGATTTGGGACGCCCGCTCAACAACTCCCCTTCCGGCGTTTTCCATGAGCTGGAGCATCGCTATTCCGAGAAATCCTGCGTTTTGGTCAAGCGCCTTCGACTCTTCCGGCAGCATTGCGTCCATCAGCAATCACTGGTAATCATACATGGCTGCAACCTTAAAAAGATGAAGCATGAACATTCAGGATGGCACAATACTGCTAAATAGCCGCTGAATCGAGGGGTGTTCGAGAACTATGATATCGATAGGCGAAGGGGTTTCCGCGTTCGTGAAGGCTGAGGCGAAGAGCAATGGGATAATCCACCCAGTTGTCTTTCTGATGGACTGCGGCTGCATAATGAACTCCGAGAGCGTGGAGATTGACATCAGGGAAGGCGGCACTGAGAAGGGGTTCGATGCATCCGTTAATCAGGATGGGGTCAGGTTCTTCGTGCATCCCAGAGTGATGCACCTCGCGGAGGGTGGGAGCATAGAAGTAGTGACGTATGCGACTGGCAGATACAAGAAGCTGGTGTTTTTCCCGAAGGGAAAGAAAAAGAATGTAAAAAAGAGCTAAGGGCTGCTTTAGCTCATCGCAGCTCCTCTATCCTGTCAATTATCTCATTCATGCGTTTCAGAGTCAGCTTGAACGGCTCTGAGCGTTCCATGTCTATGCCGACGCGCCTCAATGTCGGTATCGGATACTCCGAGCGCCCGCTCTTCAGGAATCCAAGATACTTCTCGGTTGTTTCACTGTCGCCCTTGAGGATCTTCGCCGCTATAGCCTGCGATGCGGTAAACGACGTGCTGTACTGGAAGACGTAGAAGTTGTAGTAGAAGTGTGGGATGTATGCCCACTCTATGCCGTACGGGTCGTCGATTGTGCATGCGCCCGTCCCGTGGCCATAGTACTTCTTCAGGATCTCAAGATAGAGGGCTGTGAAACCGTCCCCCGTCAGAGCATCGCCCTTCTCGGCAGCCTCATGCGTCCGAAGCTCGTACTCGGCGAACTGCGTCTGCCTGAAGAGGGTGGTCCGGAAACCTTCCAGATATCCACCAAGGAGAGATATCTTCGCAGCGCTGTCCTTGACGTGCTCCAATACGTGATCTACCAGCAGTGCTTCGTTTACGGTCGACGCGACCTCTGCGAGGAAGATGGGATAGCGGGAGTTCACGAACGGTTGGCACTTGTTGGAGAAGAAGCTGTGAGCGGCGTGGCCTAGCTCGTGGGCGAGCGTACTCACGGACTCGAAGTTTCCATTGAAGTTCGTCAGGATATAGGGATGGACCTCGTATGCGTCCCCTGACATGTAGGCGCCGGAGAGTTTCCCCGCAGTAGGATAAACGTCTATCCACCTATTGGCGAAGGCGGTTTCCATCACAGAAGTATACTCCTTTCCAAGGCACGATGTTGCCTCGAGTATGAGCCTCTTCGATTCTGCAAAGGAGTACGATGAACGGGTCTCCTTGACCATCTGCGCGTAGAGGTCGTAGTAGTGCAGGTCGTCCAACCCCAGCATGTCCTTCTTCAGGCGGAGATACTTGTGCATCGTCGGCAGGCTGTCGTTGATGTTCTTGATCAGGCTGTGATAGACGCCAACAGGGATGTTATTGCGGAATAAAGCGCTCTCGACGCAGGTTCTATGATTCCGGGCGTTCCTGTAGAAGAGGTTCTTCTTTATCTCGCCATACAGAGCAGCCCCGAACGTCCTCTCATACGCCTTAAGGGAGCTAAAGAAGGCATCCATCGTAGCTTTCCGGTCCGCCCGGTTCGGGCTCTCGCGGTAGAGACCGTAGTTCGAGGGGTTTATGCGCACCTCCTTTCCGTCAGAGAGCTTTATTGAGGGGTAGGGCAAGTCGGCGTTGACGAATATCCTGTGAACGCCTTCCTGCACCTCTGACATCAGCCCCGCTTCAGCGATCAGCTTCTCGCCGGACCCGTTCAGAGTATGCGGCTTCCTACGCTGTACATCTTCTAGAAACTGGCGGTATTCCGAGAGCTTCTTCTCGCGAAGCATGAATTCCTCAAGCTTCTTCAGGGGCATTTTGAGCAGCTCTGGGGCGATGAAGGATGTTGCGCTGGCGAGGGACGACCTAAGCTGCGACATCTGCTGCTTCATCGCAAGCGGCTTCGATTCGCGCGTATCCTGGTCCGAGAACATGGACGCGTATGAATCGAGGCGCATCAGGTCCTTCTTCATCCCACAGTAGTAATCAAGGGCGCACAGCAGCTGCGATGGGGACTCCGAGAGGCTGCCTTTGAAGTTTCCCACGGCTTGGATCTTTGCAGCGAGGGAGGCTTTGGCACTTTGCCACTGCTCGTTTGAGCGGTAGAGGTCTGAGAGGTTCCACTTGAAGTCGTCAGGAACCTTGGATCTTTCGGACTGGCGGTAGTTGTTTGCTTCGGGCATTTGTCATCATACCTACACTTTTGATCTTGATATCGAATAAGCGCAACATGCTTTCCCGTTATCCATCATTTGCGAGAGCATATTATAAAGCGTTGGCATTGGTGCCCAGTTCTGCAACGGTTGGCTGTGCGAATTGCGTTGCCGAGCATAATCCTATAAAGTAGCGCAGCTCTAATTGAGCGTAGGGTAATCGATAATGGTTAAAGTCTATATGGTCAAGTATGAGAAGCGGTACGGCCCGCCGCAGTTCGTGATGGTCACAACAAACCTTGACGATGCGCATAAAGCATTCTCGAAGTACGCACCGTCGTATAAGGAGAAGAAATGCACAGGCATGTCGATAACCTCGGTAGAGATGGGCGTTCTGAGCCCAAAGATTGAATTAATCCAGCTATCTGGCGCCATGGAGTAGAATCGGCATAGCGCCGCAAGAGTGAATGGTTCCATTGCTCTTGCGGAGTGCACGTCATCGCTTGGAGCATCAGGAATAGTAATAATGGTAGATTTTCCAAGGATCAACGCCGAACTCCAGCATCATTCTGCAATTGAATATGCGCAGCGATTGAAGGAGAGGATTTCTTCTCCTGAACTTCTCGCCGCTCGTGGTTACCCTTTGTTTCAAGATGACGACGCGCCCGCGGTTCTTCAGCTGATGGGAGAGGCGCGCATCCTCGAAGAACGGCGTATCGAGTGCGCCAATGCATTCTTTCATTGAACCTGCGCGCGCGAAGAGCGCTCGGTCCCCCCACAGATCGCCGAAGATGAAGGTCATCACCTCTGCCTCAAATGCCAAAATCAGCGAGATGTCCTTCCGCATGTCGAAACTGTATGAAAAACCACCACCGATAACCGATTTGTCCCTCAACGCAGATATGATTGCGGCGTCCCAACCAGCCGGCAACAGCGTGTCAGAGTGGAGAATCACAATTATGTCTCCCTTCGATTCTTCCACGCCCTTCATCATAGGGTATCCCCTGCCGATGAGTTCGTTTACCAAGACCCGCTCCATCGGCCCCTTTGGCTTTATATCTCCTTCCAGCCCCTTCGAGATAACGTAGATTACTTCGACAGGCACCTTGGACGTATAAATGGAGCGGCACACGGCACTTATCGCGGTTGCACGCTTATGGATTGGCACAACCACTGATATTAGAGGGGTTTTTGATTTCACGGGGCAGCCTCCGAGCAGATTAATCGTTCTTGTCAAGAATCGATTGATGCCCTATTAAGTAGTCGCCCGTGAGGGACCCGCATTCATTTTTCCCGTCGGGACCGGGGTTACCTGCCAACTTTGATGCAAGTGCCTTGAGGTCGTCGATAGTATCCACGTCCCCCCATTTCTGGAGGGCACAGACGCGCATGCCAGACGACTCGATTTTGGATACGGTCGCGGAGAATACCTTGTCGGTGCTCCACTCGAAACCAGTAAATGCTTCAGGCAGGAAAGAGGACCGCTTGAAACCTATGAGATAATACCCGCCATCAACCGCCGGACCGATTACTGCATCGGCTTCGGACAGCGTAGCGAATGCCTTATGGATTATCGATGAAGGGAGGTCTGGCGAGTCGCTGCCTATCAAGACTGCCTCGCTGTACCCCAACGAAAATGCATCGAGGAAGCTGTTGAGGAGCCGGTCGCCAAAATCCTCGCCTCGCTGCGGTATGCACATGATGGAGTCGCCGATGAGCGCCCTCAGCACGGGCAAACCACTTTGCGGATAGTATGTGATGAGGTAATCAATGGAGGTAGCATCGAGCATGGAGAGGGTATCCCGAATGAACAGGGAGTAGAGCTCGAGAGCATGCTCGTCGCCTATGGCGCTTGCGAGGCGCGTCTTGACCTGCCCCTTTACGGGAGCCTTCATGAAGAGGATTACACACTGCGTTCTAGGGTTAACCACAGCCACACGGGTTCACAATCTCGGGGAGATGTAACTTAGTTAATAACTTTGCCAATCCGCTAGAGGCGTCAGGATACGAAGGGGCAGGACGCGCATAAGCAACGACTGACAGATTTATCAACATAATCAGGTTAAATAGTTCATTTACTGGCGTAATGCCTTCGGTTGGTTTAGGGGGTGTCGGAATGTGCATCGTTAAAGATGAGCGCTTGCGGATTGCCCTTGCAAGCAGGTACTTCACATCACTGCTCTTCGGGCTCACACTGGCAACGCTTGTCGCGATCTGGTATGTTACTTTTCCGCCATCCGAATGGACCAGTACACCGAACTATTTTGCCATGTATCTCAACTTCATAGCCTGCCATCCTTCTGAAGCGTTCCTAACGATATCTACCGGACCAAGCAAGGCGATAAGCTGGACGATAGTCCTGGCGTACGGATTTCCAGCCTTTCTGACTCTTCTCTACGTCAAGGGCCTTAAAGATGGCAGGAAGTATGTGCTGATGAATAGACGGTACATTGCATACCTGATTATGCTCTGCTTCGCGACCGTGACGTTTCAGAATGCCGCGCAGTATTATGGATGGTACATGAACCCGGCAACGGGCTCGCAAGGCTATGTCGACACATGGACACATATCGTGTCCTCGCTATACGTTGGCGCACTAATAGCGCCACTCGGCGGCGAGAGGCTGTGGGGGTGGGAACGGGCGCGGTTTTGGGTACCTATAATGATGGCGTTGGCGCTAATCGCCGTCGGATGGGAGATCGCCGAGAATATCGACCTGATCTTGCGACCGAGCGCTTACCTGAATTATCCAATGGACTCCCTTAAGGACATTATATTCAGTGGGGGTGTGGCGAGCATTATAACGACCTGGATGTACCAGCGAATTGTGATTGATAACACGGATGGGGGATAACATGGCGCTCAATCCGCTCCATGCGCTGGCGTTGCTGCCGATTTACTTCAAACGTCCTCTTTGGATCGACCCCCTTGCGATCACGATTTCAACAACGTTTGTGGATATCGAAGTGGCATGGTTGTTCCTTTCCGGGTCTTCGACCGCGCACGGTATTTGGCATAGTGCAGTGGTCGCCGGGACAGTCTACCCGCTTCTTGTAACGGCGCTGGCAGTGGCGTTAGAGTGGCGCTACCCCCGGCAAACGGAGAGTGTGTTCAGGTTCATGAGATGGGACACCAGAAAGGCACGATACCCCTTGAAGGCAGTGTATCTTTGCTCTTTGCTGGGAGGGTTGAGCCACATCTTCTTTGACATGTGGACGCATCCGGATTCAGGCTATATACTGTGGCCATTTATTGTCTCCAATGCCAACCCCTTTTTCATTGGCAGGTGGGGATACGCCGTGGAGGGCGCGGTGGTACTGCTTAGCGCATACGCATTGTTTCTGTGGTATAAGGCAGCGAAGGGCACGGCGGTAGGCGCTGTCAAAGACGACGTGTAGGCGGGGCATGTTTTTATATCGCAGGAAGGATGGGATTACCATGAAACCTCTGCAGAAGTCCGGCGTTCTTCTCTTCGCGGGCGGCGTTCAGTTCGCGATATTGCTTATCGTGGCTGAGACACAGTATCCAGGATACAGCGTTGCCAACAATTACATCAGCGACTTGGGTCTCTGGAGCTACCGATCGGCATATATCTTCAACCCGTCTGTCTTCACGTTCGGGCTCCTCGCGGTTATTGCAGCGGTGATGGCTTACCGCCGGATTCCCAAGCTCTCATGTGCGCTGCTCATGATCTCAGGGATTGGAGCGATGGGCGTCGGTATTTTCAACGAGATGATATTGATACCGCACGGCATCTCCGCAATGATGGCATTCAACGGTGGCGGCCTTGCGGTAGTCTCGCTTGTGAAGTATTTGAAGAAGCCATTCAAATACATGGCAGTGGTGCTCGGCGGCGGGACTTTGCTGGCCCTAGTCCTATTGTTTGCCGGGGTGCATTTGGGGCTTGGGGCAGGGGGGATGGAGCGGATGGTCATGTATCCAGAGCTCATGTTTGTAATAGGGCTTGGCGGATACCTTATTGCCGTTGACTCACAGTAAGCAGCCATGATATCCAGAAATTCGAAACAAGTAGTACAATAGATAAAAAACAGATCTACCGATAATCAATATGACTAAAGAATTTCCAGTCAATATAAAGAAATGGCGCAGTATAATGCGAGTAGTGGTTTAATATGAAGGACACCAGCGAGATCAGGAAATCAGTCAGGAAGGGGTATGCCAAGATTGCCAAGGGAGACGGGAAGGGCTGCTGTTGCGGCGACAGCGATGCGAACAAAAGCGATTGCTGTTCCAGTAACGAAGATGCCAGCAGAGAGAGAGGCAGGGCTATAGGCTACTCGGAGAGCGAAATGGACACCGTGCCTGATGGCGCGAACCTTGGGCTTGGATGCGGCAATCCAGTGGCAATTGCTTCGATCAAGGAGGGCGAGACGGTCCTAGATCTCGGGTCGGGAGCCGGGTTTGACTGCTTCCTGGCGGCGCATAAAGCGGGCAAGTCAGGAAAGGTAATCGGTGTTGATATGACGCAGGATATGCTCGAGAAGGCAAGGGAGAACGCCAAGAAGGGTGGTTTCAGCAACGTCGAGTTCAGGCTTGGTGAGATAGAGAACCTGCCCGTTGGGGACTGCCAGGTCGATGCCGTAATCTCCAACTGTGTGATCAACCTTTCCCCTGAGAAGGAGAAGGTCTTCAGGGAGGCTTATCGCGTCCTGAGACCGGGGGGAAGGCTGATGGTTTCGGACATTGTGCTTGAGAAGGAGCTCCCAGAATACATCAAGGGCTCAGTAAGGGCATACGTCGGGTGCGTCTCCGGGGCGGAGAGGAAGGAGGACTACCTAAGGATGATATCGGATGCAGGATTCAAGAACGTGAAGGTCGTCGGCGAAACGGTGTTCAGCATCGACGGCATGCTCGAAGATCCGGAGATTCTAGCGGTTGTGAAGGAGCTCAAGGTAGACAAAAAGACCGTGCAGGATGTCGGAAGAGGGATAAAGAGCATCAAGGTCAGCGCTGTGAAGCCTTAGGAAAAGGATAACAGTCAATAGTCTTTTTTTCAACAAATATTTTTTCATTTGAAGTGTTGGAATTAAAAAAAGCATTAACATGCTTAAAAAAAAATAACGGCTAACGTTTATTTATTTAGAACAATTCGAAGGAATGTGTTTTACAATTGATTATACAATAAAAAAACGAAATTTTAAAAAACTATATAAAAAGCATGCGTTAAGGAGGGTTTAGTGATTTTAATCGGCATAACTAGACAGTAAAAAGGCAGCGATAGCCATCGCGCTCCTCTGCGCCATCGCAGCCGGCGCGCTGCTCCAATCCACGAACGCATTGGTCGGTGCGAAGGTCAGCGTCCGCGTCCTCTCAGGCTACACGGCTTCCAACGCCCTCACGGCACTGCAGGTCTCCGGGACATACTTCCCCGCTAACGTTTACGTCTCGTTGTACTTCGACGTGGTCGACGACATGCACAAGCTGGGCACCGTCAAGGCTTCCAGCACCGGCACCTTCGCATTCTCCTTCGACGTGATGGAGGGCTACACGGGCACGCATGCCGTGATCGCCAAGTACAACGGCGGCGAGGAATGCACAGCCTCGTTCAACGTCCTCAACACCAGGCCGATGGACGAGAGGCTCGTCAACTTCCTCAACTCGATATACGTCAACCTTACAACGCAGATCGACAACTACTTCAACCTCACCAGCGGGACATTCTACACCTTCGTCGACGACTGGTTCACGTGGATCTACGGGAACCTGACCGTGATGAACAACACGCTCAACCAGGTCAACGCCACGGTCAACTACATCAACGGAACAGTGAACACGATAAATGGCACGGTTAATACCATCAACACAACGGTCAACACTATCAACACCACAGTGACGGACGTCCAGAACACGACGAACTTCGTCTGGCAGTGGGTGCAGCAGATCGAGAACAAGCTCGACGCCAACGGCATAGACACCGCGGGCACCTTCAACACAACAGTCATCAACTGGTTCAACTGGATCTACGGCAACCTCTCCAGCGTCGGGGACACGGTCGACCAGATCAACACTACGGTCAACTACATCAACGGAACCGTCAACGCCATGAACACGACGGTTAACGCCATGAACGCGACCGTCAACCACATCGACGGTGTGGTCGTATTCATGAACGGCACGGTAGGCTACATCAACGGCACGGTCAACATCATCAACAACACGGTCAACGTGATCAACGGCACCGTGAACACGATAAGCACGACCGTCAACCAGATCAACGGCACGGTCAACGCGATGAACACCACGGTCAACTACATCAACGGAAACGTAACGGCCATCAGCACAACCGTCAACCAGATCAACGCGACGGTCAATGAGATCGAGCTCAAGCTCGACAACAACTACATCAACGTTGCAGGGAACTTCTTCACGTGGCTCTTCGGGAACATGACTGTAATGAACACAACGATAAACGCAATCAACGCCAACATTACCCAAATGAACGATACGATAAATATCATCAACAATACAATAGCGGGTTTGACCCCTGTATCTGGTTATGGCTCGGGTCATGCCGTTGCGTCCAATACCACAACATTAATCCCAATACTCAGCAGCCCTGGAGAACCTTTCATCTTCGAAATCACGATACGATATTATATCACCAACACAACGTCTATCCAGAGATTTGCAGGAATATACTTTAATGTGGGCAATAGCACTGGTGTTTATGGAACAGACTACACTTATGCGCACATAACTGATGGAGATGCTAATGGCGAAACTTATCGTGTTGTTACAGATGAGGTATACGTTGAAATCTATGCAGGAGAATATCAAGCAGTCAATGCATTCTACACATATGCATATACATACATAAAGTAGGCAACTTTTTCCTTTTTTTATTTTTTTTAACAATCATTCTTTATTTATCAACGTTAATTTTGGGTCTTTTTTGGACGAATATCTTTTGAAGGTAATAATCATACCCGTCCACGAGCGCGCTCTTGCTAGCCTCAAGCAGGTTCGTTGAGACCCCAACCGTAACCCAGTTTGATTTGCCGTCCGAAAATTCAACAAAGTTCCTGACGGTAGAGGCTGTGCCTTCAGCGGTATCCGCAATCGAGACCTTGTAGTTCACGAGCTGCACGTTCCTTATCTCCGGGAAGAACTCTGACATCGCGTTCCTTAGAGCGCGGTCTTGAGCGTTTACCGGACCGTTTCCTTCGGCTATGACGTATAGCTCCTTGCCATCCACCTTGAGCTTAACTGAACTCTCTGCTGCAAATCCCCCGTTTTGGGACTCGCTAATCGTCCTCCAGTGCCCTACCTCGAATAATGGTTTGTACTCGCCCAGTTCCTTCATCATGATCAAGTAGAGCGTAGCATCGGCGCCTTCAAGCTGGTACCCCTGGTACTCCATCTCCTTAATCTTCGCGAGCAGCCTGACCACGACGGGGGAGTTTCTATCGACAACAAGCCCAAAGTCATTTGCTTTTGCCAGGATGTTGGCCTTTCCAGATAGCTCAGAGACGGAGGTCCACCTGAGATTGCCGACCAGTGATGGGTCCACATGCTCATACGCCTGGCAATTCTTCATAATAGCATCCACGTGGACGCCCCCCTTGTGCGCAAATGCATTTTCCCCAACATACGGTTGGTAGGCGTTGGGTTTCATGTGTATCATCTCATACACATAGAGTGACAGTGGCCGGAGATGTTTCATCTGATTGTCTGGAATACCTTTTATCGGAACCCTTAGCTTGAGCTGTAGAGAAGGCAGTATCTGGCACAAATCGGCATTCCCGCATCTCTCGCCAATCCCGTTTATGGTCCCCTGAACGTGCCTCGCACCTGCCATTATGCCGATTATCGAGTTAGCAACAGCGGAACCGGCATCGTTGTGGCAATGCACACCCACGCATGCCTTCACGGATTTGATGATCTTGCCGGTGATCACCTCAAATGTCTTTGGGAGGGTACCGCCGTTCGTGTCGCACAGCACAACCGTGTCAGCGCCTCCATCGGCGGCGGCTTTGACAACATTGAGCGCGTGTGATGGGCAGTTGGCGAAACCGTCGTAGAAGTGCTCGGCATCGAAGATAACCCGCATCCCATGGTCCTTCAGGTACTTTACTGAGTCATATACCATCTCAAGGTTAGACTCCAGCGTTGTGTTCAGCACAGACTTCACGTGGAGATCCCATGATTTGCCAAATATGGTGGCGGTCTTCACGCCACTTTTGAGCATCGCGTTCAGATTCGGATCGTCTTCAGCCCTTATCTTGCTCCGGCGCGTGCTTCCGAATGCAACAACCTCTGAGCGCCTCAAGGAGAGGTCTCTCACAGCCCTGAAGTACTCCTCATCCTTTGGGTTGGACCCCGGCCAACCACCCTCGATGTAGCTTATGCCGAACTCGTCGAGCTTCAAAGTAATCCTAATCTTGTCCTGGAGGGAGAAGTTCACGTCTTTGGCTTGCGCTCCATCACGGAGCGTTGTATCGTAAATCTCAACAGCCTTGGATTTGACTATCCCTCATCGATGGACCCTCGATGTTAGTGATGGCGGCACCAGCGTTAATAACAGTTTTGGTTTTTTGGAAAGACGAAATATAAAAAAAGAAGGGGGCAGGGTTCACCTGAAGACCTTTCCGGAGACCAAGGCCACGAGTATTATTATGACACCTATTGCAACGAGGAGGAATGGCCACATCGCCCCGAAGTTAATTATGCTGGCAATCACGAAGAAGAGACCAATCAGCGATACAATCAATCCGCCAGTAACCAATCCGGAAGCGTCCTGACTAGTTGCTCCAAGACGTTTTCTGATGAATCCGAAGGCGATGAGGATGGCGCCTAAGCCAACCATGAAGTAAGCCCACCAGATAGCCCAGGAAATCGTGCCGCTCTGCGCTAGGAACAATGAGAGGCCGAGCCAGATGAGGATGCTTCCTCCAATGAAAGGCCCTGTCTTGTCCTCCTTTTTAGTAACCCATTCTGGGCTGGGGGATGCCGTTGGAGGCTGCACGCCTGCCTGCGTTCCGCATTTCGGACAATAAACGGAGGATGAATCAAGAGCTGCTCCGCATTTTTTGCAGAAAATATCTTGGCTCATAAAAAAACATCATTAAGATGAGTTATAAGGATAGCGTTTCCCAACCCGCTGTGCTAGCGAGATGATACTAAACTTGATAGAGGTCAGAGATGAGCGAGTAAGAAAGAAAATACGCAGTTGGTCCGCGCTTAAGGGGATCGCCTCCGGGAATACTGAACATGATTTCGTCAGTTCAGCGGAATACAATGGTAGGAATATCATTCCCAGAGGAGTGGGAGAAATCCCCTGACCTTTCCCCGCGCTGGAGCCAATGGCAACGCCTCGTCGTGCCCTGGCGAAAGGGATTCCTCGCTTGAGGCGAGTTCGCCGCGTGTGCCAAGGATTGACATTAACTGCGCACGGAGAATAAATTAACGACACTAAAATATAAATTTCATTATTAAACTGCTATAAAATGGCGTTATTTAGTTTATAATGGCAATTATATTGCAGAGAAAACGTTTAATGTACCATATAATTCGGAAGAAAAACTTTTCTTGAGTAATGATCAGCGTCATTGCTTGAAGCCGGCATGAATAGATGAACTGAAAAAGAGTTCAGGGATAATAAAAAAAGGAAAAATGGAACTATGAAAGAAGGGTGGAGGAGGTTACTTCTCCTGGCCCATGAGCTTCCTTACCTGCTTTCCGGTCTTCTCGATCGGGTGCTTTGCGGTCTCTTCCATCAAGCCGCTAAGGCGCTTCATGCTGGCGTCCGGGCTTGACATCCATTCCTCGGCGAATGCGCCACTCGTTATGTTCTCGAGGACAACGAACATCTTCTTCTTGGTATCGTCGTCGATGACCTTCGGACCGTATGCTAAGCCGCCGTACTTCGCGGTGTCGCTGACGCCCTTGAGCATCTTCTCGAGTCCGCCGGCGTGGATGAGGTCCATAATCAGCTTGAGTTCGTTGCATACCTCAAAGTATGCGATCTCTGGCTGGTACCCCTTCTCAACGAGGACCTCGAAGCCGGTTTTGATGAGCTCCATTATGCCGCCCACGAGGACGGTCTGCTCGCCGAAGATGTCGGTCTCGGTCTCTTCCTTGAAGGTGGTCTCGACGACGCCAGGCCTTGTTGAGCCAATCGCCTTCGCCCATGCCAGCGTGCGCTTCCAGGCTTGCTTCGAGTAGTCCTGGTAGACCGCGATGATTGATGGGACGCCGTAGCCGTTGAGGTACTCCTCCCTGACCTTGATGCCTGGGCTCTTGGGGGCGACCATAATGACGTCTACGTCCTTCGGGAGCGTGATGAGCTTGAAGTGGACGTTGAAGCCGTGGGAGACGCCGAAGATCTTGCCCTTCGTGAGGTTAGGCGCAATCTCGTTCTTGAACGTCTCGGGCTGCTTAATGTCTGGGATGAGCATAATTATGAAGTCCGCAAGCTTCGAAGCTTCTGCGACTGTGTATACCTTGAAGCCCTCGCCTTCTGCGACCTTCCACGACTTGCTGGCCTTGTGGAGGCCTATGATGACATCCAGACCGCTGTCCTTGAGGTTGAGCGCCTGGTTCTTTCCCTGGCTACCGTAGCCAAGGACTGCAATCTTCTTTCCCTTGAGGAACGAAATGTCCGCATCCTTGTCCTTGTAAACGACCGCCATAATTCACACCGTCTCACAGATTGCGCAAACCACTTTATAAAGCTGTTTTAGGGCGGTGGGAATGCGGGGTAATTAAAAAAATGACGGTAGGAGAAGCTGATTACGCCTTCTCAGCAGGCTTTTCGCCCGGAGCCTTGCCACCCCTGGAGAGCGCAACAATCCCGGTCTTGGCCATCTCTGATATGCCAAAGCCCTTCATCAGCTCGAGGAAGGCGGCTATCTTCGTCGGGTTGCCGACTATCTCTATGACGAACGTGTCCTTGGACGCGTCGATTACCTTGGCCCGGAATATCGAGATGTAGTTGAGTATGTCGGAGCGTTTCGACGGCTCCTGGGCGAGCACCTTGACGATGGCAAGCTCGCGGTAGACGGACTCCGTCGGAGCGAGCTCGATTATCTTGATGACCTCGGGAATCTTACTGAGCTGTTTTACCAGCTGCTCGACGATGTTTGGGTTGCCCTTCATGCTTATCGTTATCCGCGAAATCCGCTCCTTCTCTGTCCCTCCGACTGTTATCGTCTCGATGTTGAACCCCCGCCGCCTTATCAGCGAGGTCACCTTGAAGAGGACGCCGGGGCGGTCCTCCACTGTTGCGGATATTATTCGCAGTTCGCCCAAATTTTCAGCCAAAAAGGATCAACTCCTTAAGGGTCTTGCCTGGCGGTACCATAGGTAACACCTTCTCGTCCTTGGATATCGGTATGTCGATAACGACCGGGAGCTCTGCCTTAAGGCTCCTCCTCGCAGCGGTCTCAAACTCCCGATAGGTCTCCACGCGTATGCCTTCGGCGCCGTATGCCTCCGCCAGCTTGACGAAGTCGGGAACCTTGCCGAGGTCTATCCCTGAGTAGCGCTTGTCGCAGAACATGCACTGCCACTGCCGGACCATTCCGAGTACCCTGTTGTCCATGATGAGCGAGACAGTAGGTATGTTCTCCATGACGGCCGTCGCGAGGTCCTGCTCTGTCATCAGGAAGCTGCCATCTCCGTCGATGTTGTATACTGGACGGTCGGGCGCTGCGATCTTCGCTCCGAGCGACGCGGGGAATCCGAACCCCATTGCCCCAAGCCCGCCGGAGGTTATGAATGTCCTGGGCTCAAGCACCTTGAAGTGGAGCGCCGCCCACATCTGGTTCTGCCCAACGCCTGTGGTCACTAT
>CAZWMA010000010.1:51847-65848 GCA_964634735.1 uncultured Nitrososphaerota archaeon | reverse complement strand
GCTGGGCACCTCACCGAGCCGCCGGTATCAGACCCAAGCGCCGCAACCGCCTCCCTAGAAGCAACCGCGACCCCGCTTCCGCCGGACGAGCCTCCAGGAACCCTGTTGGTATCCCACGGGTTCCTGCTCGGGAAGAATGCGCTGTTCTCGGTAGATGACCCCATCGCGAACTCGTCCATGTTTGCCTTTCCTAACACGACGCCTCCCGCTTCCTTGATCCTCGCTACAACTGTCGCATCATAAGGAGGCACATAATTCTGAAGGATCCTCGATGCGCATGTCGTCTTCAAGCCCTTTGTGCAGATGTTATCCTTGATAGCTATGGGCGCGCCCTCCAAAGCCCCATGACGCTTGCCCTCCCTCCGTTCGTTGAGCGTGATGTATGCCTTCAATTCGCCGTCGTTCTTCCGGATGCTAGCCCTGTACTCGTCGTACACATCAGCGGCGTCAAGGCTGCCGTTCTTTATGGCATCTACCAGTTCAAAGAGCGTGAGGTCAAGCGTCTTTCCCATCATCAATCACCGTTCACTACACTATCCTGGGCGCGACGAAGAAGCCGTCTTTCGTCTTCTTCGCATTTGCAAGAGCGTCTTCCCTCTTTATGCAGGGCTTTTCGACATTGTCCCTGAGGCTGTCTGTCTGCTCGAACGCGTGGAATGTAGGCTCTATCGATGAAAGGTCAAGTTTCTCCAAATCGCTTGCCGACTCTAGTATCCTGCTCAGCTGCGCGGCAAACTCTTCCTTCTCTTTCTCGGTCAGCTCGATTCTCGCGAGCCATGCAAGCCTCTCCGTCCGTTCTTTGGAGACTATTTTTAGACTCTCCATTATGATGCACCCCGAAGCCAGAATAATGGTTTTTAATTAATCAGTGTGCTTATAAAAATCTGCGTATGGCACATCGCTGGATGCCCATCAAACTAAAAAAATGGCTTTAGGAAGACGATGACTTGAATGCCATTAGAGAGTAAATGATCCCCCATTGGGGGCGCCTCTCCATTTCAGGCTTTGCTTCTCTTCACGTACATCCTGTTTATGCTCTCCATTATGGCGCTCACCGAAGCCATGACTATGTCCCCGCCAACTGCCATGCCTGAAGCCGATTTACCGTTCTTGTCCTCAACTTCGACCTCAACGGTGCAGAGCGAGTCGGTACCCCCTGATATCGCCTCCAGCCTGTAGTTGAGCAGTCTGATCTCTTCGCCAAGAGCGGACTGAATAGCCTTTGTAAGAGCGTCAACCGGGCCAGTCCCTACGCCTGCTGCAACCTTCTTGATGTCATTAGCTGTGAGCTGGACTGATGCCGTTGGGGTTATCTTGTTTCCGGTCACTACGAGTATCTCGTCGAGCTTGACCATCCTCTCGGAATCTGCCATGCTGCCAATCACGCTCTCAACTATCGCCGTGACGTCGTCCTCCGTGATCTTCTTCTTATTGATGGTGAGGCATCTTACCTTCTCGACTACTGATGTAATCTGATCGCTGTTCATGTTGTACTTCTCTTTTATGAAGTTCGAGACCGCATGCTTGCCCGTATGCTTGCCCATCACGATCTTTCGCTTCTGCCCTACCATCTCAGGTGTAAGCGGCTCGTAGCTTTCAGCCTTTGCAAGGACACCATGAACGTGTATTCCCGCCTCGTGGGCGAAGGCATTGTCCCCAACGATAGGGTAGTTCGGAGTAAGCCTAATCATGCTTGCCCTCTCGACCAGCTTCGACACGTCTTTGAGCATTTCGAGCTTTATTCCCGTCTTAACATTATACATGGCATGCAAAGCAGTCGCTGCCTGCTCGAGGCTTGCGTTTCCCGCCCTCTCGCCAAGGCCGTTTACGGTCAAATGCATCTGCGAAGCGCCTGCCTTGATTCCTGCAAGCGTGTTTGCCACTGCCATGCCAAAGTCGTTATGGCAATGCATTGAAACCGGCTTCTTGAGCCTCTTGCAGAGTGCCCCAATGAGGCTCTGCATCGCCTCCGGCTCCATCACTCCTACGGTGTCCGGGACGTTATGTATATCTGCGCCGTGAGCCTCGACGCCGCTGTAGAACTTGACCAGCCTCTCAAGCGGGGTCCTTGTGGCATCTTCACAGGAGAACTCGCACTCAAGGCCATGTGCCTTGGTGTATTCGACAGCGCTGATTGCCTGCTTGAATGCCTGCTCCTCATCCATCCTCAACTTGTATTTGAGGTGGATATCCGACGTCGCTATGAAGACGTGCGCCCTATCCACGTCCGCCTTCAGGCATGCATCAATATCGCCTGTAACGCACCGTGCGAGCCCGCATATCTTTGCCTTGAGGCCAATCCCTTTTATAATCTTGATAGTGTTCACTTCATCATCTGAATTTACCGGGAAACCCGCTTCGATGACATCCACACCTATGGAATCTAGCTTCCGTGCTATCTCTACCTTCTCGTCAAGTGTAAAGCAGACCCCTGGAGTCTGTTCCCCGTCGCGTAGCGTGGTGTCAAGGACATATACTCTCTTTTGGAATTTGGACTTCTCTCTTATCGGCTTTATCATATCGCTGACAAATACGCCTTCCATGCTTCAACACCATCGCGGTAGATAGACGAATGCGTTTTTTGTATATAAGCTATGGGCACACATTTCCCACAGTCTATAATTACCCACACACTGCTGGCTTGTGAACAATGATTCATAAACCTCCGTTAAGGTTAAAAATTTAGGGCACTATACTAATCTCGGTGTTCTTATTGCCAAAAGAAAACAAAGAACTTAGCGGCACATTCCGAAAGAAGATGGGCTTCGCCCCAGAGATAATGCACGTCGCTGTGCAGCTCGATCCTAAGATGGCTGAATTTTACAACTTCTGTGACTCAGCAGTTCAGGATGATGGCGCTCTCCCGTCAAAGTTCAAGATGCTTGTCATTATGGCTATGGGCGCGCAGCGCCATTGCAAGGAGTGCGTTGTGTCCTCGATGCGGGGGGCAATCAACAAGGGCGCTACCGAGCAGGAGGTACTTGAGGCCATCCGGGTTGTTGCGGTCGCTGGAGGCGCTCCTGCGATCACTGCCTGCAAAGATGCCTTGGTAATGCTCAGGGACAAGAACTTCGATAAGGCTGGGTGCGACCACAAGAAGTAGTCGCATCAAAAATAAAATAGGATTGCTAGAGCGCAATTCTAGCTTTTTTCACTAAATCACTCTTCGTATAGTACGCCAAGCTCTTTCAGCTTGAAGTTAATCTTATCTACCGCAACCCTGACCTCATCTTCTTCCTTGGCCCCGGTGCAGACCATCTTCCCAGATGAGAAGACAAGAAGCACCACCTTTGGGTCAGCCATTCTGTAGATAAGACCAGGGAACTGCTCCGGCTCATACATGACATTCTCCAGAAGGAAAGCTGCCTTTTCCAAGTTTACCTCCGCATACAGGTTTGCCGACGCCACAATGTTCTGAATCACGATCTCCGGCGTGCCAATCATGACAATGTTCCTCTCCTTAAGGTTCTTAATAATCTTCTTTACGGCATTATAGACCTCTTTTGCGGACTTGGCCCCAGTGCAGACCATCTTCCCAGATGAAAATATCAAGGTTGCCGTGCGGGGCTTTGATATTCTGTATACAAGCCCTGGGAACTGCTCTGGGTTGTACTCGACTCCAGGGACGTTGCCTGAGATTGCATCAAGGTCGATAGTCTGGTTCATGGTCACAGACGCTACAACATTCTCAATCTTAAATGAAGGCTTAATCATTGCATTTGCGCCCCAAGAAAATTATACTTAGATTACCTTTTAAAGGGCTTTATAAAGCTTTTTTGTTTTCTGAAGTATTTTCATCTATTTTCTGCTCTTCCTTTTTTTCCCCTACTGGAATAATTATCAAAATTACAAGTATTAGCACCACTCCTGCAATTACAAGCGGATTCTTGAACCAGAGGAAGGGATAACCCAGATACGGTATGAAGAAGGCAACTTTTCCGATTATCCTTGTCTCTGGGACCCACGTGCTGAACTGATAGGGGTTCTGGTCCGCATAAGCGTTGTTATCGCCCTTCGTAAGGACATAATACGTTCCGTTAATCTCCGTCTTCTGTATTGCCCTGTGAGACCAAGGCGTCGGATCGTACACCGTGAAGAAGAAGTAATCCGTTATCTGCTCGTCTGTGAAGAAAAAGATTACAACATCTCCTACCGGCGCGGCTCCGGCTACAATGTCCTCGCCGCTGACATACTGGATGAAGAGGAGCGACCCCGTGGGTATGTTCGGCTCCATGCTCCCTGACTGGACAGCAGCAATCGGAAGGTTTGTCCCGGAGAGCGTCCTTGACACAAATGCGATGCCTACCATCACTATCACTAACAAAATCAACGTGATGGCAATGCTCTTTACCTTCCCCAAATTATGCACTGAGACCATTTATCCACTCACTGCCGGACTGGCCCCAATCCAAATTTTACTGCAAAGGCATCCGATCTGTTCTGAATCCTCGCCACGTTGTCGGGTTTTAAATGCTTGAATCTGCCTTGCGCTTCGAGGTACTTCTTAACTGGTTCCCTTCTGGGGACCTGAACTGTCAGCTTCGCGCTGCCATCCACGACTTCATAAAGCGGCCAAAGCCCGGTCAGGACTGCAAGCTTGCCCATATCCATGCCTGAACTAATATCAAAACGCCATCCTGTTGGGCAAGGCGTGAGAACATGCAAGAAAGCAGGTCCATCGACGTCGATAGCCTTTCTCGTTTTATTCATGAGGTCGTATGGATACGATGGGCATGCCGTCGCAGCATATGGGATGCCATGGGCTACTACTATTGACATCAGGTCTTTCTTTTCCCTGTTCTGCCCTGACGAGAGCTTACCTGGTGGAGACGTTGTTGTTGATGCAGCATAAGGCGTCGCCGAACTCCTCTGGACCCCGGTGTTCATGTAAGCTTCGTTGTCATAACATACATAAACGAAATCTTCCCCCCTCTCGAGGGCGCCGCTCAGCGCTTGGATTCCGATGTCAAAAGTGCCTCCATCTCCTCCAAGCGCGATTATATTGACCTTCTCATCGGACTTTTTCTTTCTGTTCAATGCCGCCATTCCGTGCTGGATTCCAGACGCAACAGATGCAGCATTCTCAAACGCCACGTGCGTCCATGGGACCCTCCAAGCACTCTGCGGGAAGTATGATGTCGCAACCTCTACGCATCCTGTGGCTGAGACTACGATTGTGTTCGGCCCTGACGCCTTGAGGATCTGCCTTATCGCTGTCCCTACTGTGCACCCTGCGCAAAGTCTATGCCCCGGTGCCAGGTATTCCTCCTTCGGCACGTCTTTAACGGTTCTGAACGCTGTGCTCATTCTCTCAACCCCACATATATGCAAGGCTTTGGATCTTTTGCATCGGCTGACTCCTTTGTTGCCTTGAACATGGCCCTGAAATTTTCGATGGTGATGTCTCTCCCTCCAAGTCCGCTCACAAAGCTTTGCAATACCGGTCTCTCTCTATTGTTGTAGAGGAGGGCTGCGACATCGCAGAATAGAGGGTTCGACGGACCGCCTGGCGTGCTTGCCCTATCCATGATCCCTAACCCCTTAAGCCCCTGCACTTTTTCAACGAACTTCTTCACAGGGAATGGCCTGAACGTCCTGATTGCTATCACACCGACTTTGAGCCCTTCCTTCCGGAGGCTATCGGCAACTACCCTGGCAGAGCCGGTCATTGACCCCATAGTGAGGAGTGCATAATCCGCGTCCTCAATTCCGTACGCATAAACATCATCATAGCTCTTGCCGAACTGCTTGTTGAATCCTGCCGTGATTTCGTCAATAGCAATCCTGCTCTTCTCAATCGCATCTATGGCTTGATACTTCATCTCGAAGTAGTACTCAGGCGGACCGACGACGCCGACGCTATAGGCGGTCTTCGGGGAGAGCCTATTGACCAGCGGTTTCGAGGGTATGTACTTCCTGACGACCTCCTGGTCAATCAGTTCTACTGGCTCGTAAGTATGGCTCACGATATAACCATCAAGGTTGACCATTACCGGAAGCCTTGTCTCTTCAGATAGCTTGAATGCCTGAATAGTGGTGTCGTATGCTTCCTGGGCAGATGACACCCAAAGCTGAATCCAGCCCGAGTCCCTTTCAGCCATCGCATCAGCGTGGTCATTCCAAATGTTGAGGGGGGCCGATAGTGCCCTGTTTACGTTGGCCATTACCATGGGTGTCCTCAACGCCGCTGCGATGAATACAACTTCATGCATGAATGCAAGCCCTTGCGATGAAGTCGCTGTGAAGACCCTGGCACCTGTCATCGAAGCGCCTATGCATGCGCTCATTGCCGAATGCTCCGACTCGACGTTTACATAATCCGCGTCAAGCTCCCCATTCGCAACGAATTCAGAGAGTTTCTCAACAATCGTAGTCTGGGGCGTAATGGGGTATGCCGCTATCACATCGACATCGGCCATCTTCACTGCATACGCGACAGCATAATTCCCGCTTAGGCCTACCTTCTTCATTCTTTATCCTCCTTCTCCATCTTGATTGCTTTGACTGCGCATACCTTTTCGCAGATTCCGCATCCTTTGCAGTACATCATTTCCACATTATACCTGCCATCAGCGTCCGCCTTTATCGCTGCGTCTGGGCAGCTTAACCAACACATGCCGCACTTCGTGCATTTTGAATGGTCGAAGACTGGCTTCGATGTCCTCCAAGCACTCACATCGAATAGAATCGAGCTGCCCGATTCGACTATCGTCCCACCTTCTGGAATGTCCTTCCAGCCTTTCAAAGGTGCCTTTGCACACTTCATCCTAATCTCTCCTCTCCAGTATCGTCGTTTCGTTAAAAGCCCTATTCACCGTGTTTACGTTCTTCTCTGCGTACGCCTTGAACCTCTCCCTGAAGATCTCTTCGAGCGTTCTGATCTTAACAACTCCAGTTGCCCTAACAAGCGCCCCAAGGATTGCTGTATTTGTTATTGGAGAACCCAACACATCAAGGGCTATCTGAGTGGCATTTACGACCGCAATCTTGCTAGCCTCTGGGAATGTTGACTTGAACTCTTCCGGTTTTAAGTGAGTGTTGAGCACAACCGTTCCCCCATGCTTTAGCCCGTCACCTACGCCTTCCATGGTGCATAGATTTCTGTCCAATACAATTATGATATCGGGCTCATAGACCTGCGAACGGAGCAGTATCTCAGAGTCGTTAATCCTAGTAAACGCAAGAACAGGCGCCCCTCGCCTCTCTGGACCGAATGCTGCAAATGCCTGCGCGTAATTGCCTTCATTAATCACTGCTGTTGCGAGTATTTCTGCCGCCGTAACGGCACCTTGCCCGCCACGACCATGCCATCGAATCTCTTGCATCCGATAACACCTTTTTGATATACCGGACAAATGACCGTTACCATATAAAAACTTTAACCATACTTTGCAAATTAACGTGATAAATCATCATTGCCGAAACAACACCAACGTAAACGAATCTTCTCCAGTTGCGCTATAATTAATTAATAAAAATCATGGTTTGCGCTAATGTCATCATTAAATACCCCCACTGCTATACGAGAAAGCGAGGATCTTCTACGAAAACAACGCCTCTGTTAAGAAGATGGCCCTTAGGATTTACAGGAAAAGCGAAAGCGGATTGTCGCTAAAATCCTATGTCGAGAGGGTCCAATATTTCACAACCTGGCTTAAGCTGTCTCCAGACGTGGCCTTAAAGTCTAATCTGGATTGGGAGGGGGTATTGAATGATTACATTGATCACCTGAATATTGAACGCCGACTATCCGGCAATACAATAAATATCAGCATAACCGCCGTTAAAAAATAGCTGACGGTGAACGATGTAAAGGCAGAATGGAATAAAGTGGAATTGCCTAAGACTATCAAGGTAGAAAGGGACCGCCTGCCGACAAAAGAGGAAGTCCGAATAATATTGGGTGGGGCAAACCTCGCTGAAAAGGTAATGGTCCTGATGCTGATCTCATCGGGGATAAGGATCGGGGCCTTGTTGGGCCTTAAGCTGAAAGACATCAATACGGATCTCGAATGTCCGATGATCAAGATTAATCCGGACCTATCGAAAAACAGCCAAGGCTATATTACCTTCATAACCCCCGAGAGCTATGTTATCGTAAGAGATCGGCCCCAAGGGTGCCGGATCTCCGACACCGGCGCAAGGGCAAGGTGGGGGATCTCCTTAAGAAATCCGGCCTGGACCAAAAAACCCCCAAGTCGGATAAGACGCAGAAGGGCGGGAAATGGAATCAGGTCCATATCCACTGTCTAAGAAAATATTTTAAATCATGGTCATCCCTATCACAGATGCCATCTGATCTCGTAGAGGCTTTTATGGGCCATCGAGCGGGGATCGAACAGACCTATTTCTTGCCAGACCTTGAGAGTGCGAACAATCCAGAAGTGATCAAGAAGGTAATGGAGGAATATAAGAAGGCGGTCCCGGCCCTTACGATCTTTAGCGATGCGGAGAAGATCAAAGAGCTTGAGGCCAGGATCAATGATAATGTAAAGAGCCAAGCGGAGAGGGAAAGGAAATTTGACGCTGAGAGGGCTGAGTGGACCCAAAAATACGAGGTCACCCTCAAGATGCTTGAACAATCAATAGACGAAAGGATCCGGGCTTTGGAGTCCTCCAAACCGGGCTAAGTTAGGTCAAAAAGAAGAACTCACCCGGTTTGGACCGGGCATAGGGATAACACTTTAAGCACTTGTAACAGCGATAGCGTTTGCAGTGCTTGGGCCTCCGCTTAAGCCCGGTCCGGAAGATCTAAAAGATGAAGATTAAACTGTCCATTAGTCTTTTATGATTAAAGCAATAGAACTAATACGGTCACTATGACCTTAAACGTGGATCAATTACCAACTAATGTAATCTATTGCGGGGATTGCAAAGATGTGCTTAAACGCATCCCTAACGACTCAATAGACCTCATTTATCTGGATCCGCCCTTCTTTTCGCAGAAGATCTATGAAAATTTCTGGATAAAGGATCAGACATCAACACTTGGTTTTTCGGATGCCGATTGGGAACGATTGCGGGGGTCAATAGATCCTGCCATAATGAAAGAATACGATGCGATGGAAGAACGATGGAAGGGTGGCCGATCTAAAGGAATCTATGTTTATATTGCGTATATGCGTGAACGCTTAGAACAATGCTATCGAGTGCTAAAACCGATTGGATCAATTTATCTTCATTGTGACCAACACGCCGGGCATTATCTTAAGGTAATGATGGATGAGATCTTCGGCTATGAAAATTTCAGGAATGAAATTATTTGGAAAAGGAAAACCGGAAGGGGCGAAACACAACATAAGAGTTACCAATTCGGGATTTGTGTTGATAACATTTTATTCTATTCCAAATCAAAAAACGTTAAATTTAACACGCCTTTCATTCCACTAACTGAAGCTGATTCGATTTACACCGATTATGTTGAAACGAATTTCAAATTTATTGATGATAATGGGCGGAAATACCGAAGTGCAGATCTTTCAAGCCCTTCGCCTCGCCCCAATTTAAAATATGTCTATAAAGGCTATGCCCCGCCTGAAAACGGTTGGGCGGTCTCTAAAGAAAAAATGGAAGAATGGGATAAAGAAGGTCGATTACTTTTTCCAAAAAATAAAGATGGACGCATACGAAGAAAATTATTCTTAGACGAGTTGAAAGGAAAACCGGTCCAGAATTTATGGGACGATATTCAAATGATTTCAAGCCAATCAAACGAGAGATTAGGCTATCCTACACAAAAACCTGAAAGTCTCTTGGAACGAATAATTAATACATCTTCGGATGAAGGGGATATTGTCCTGGATCCTTTCTGCGGTTGCGGAACAGCCATCGCAGTTGCATATAAATTAAAACGCCGTTGGATCGGGATAGATCTATCCAGGACCGCTTGTGATGTTATGGCTGAACGCATGAGACGGCTCGGCTGTGCCCCCAAAATAATTGGTGGCGAGACTAAAGAAGATCTTAAAGCCATGCCTCCCCACGAATTTGCCCGGTTTATTATCGTAGAAAAGATGGGAGGTATAGTGAATCCAAAGAAATCAGGAGACATGGGGATTGATGGATGGTTAGAGTTTATGACGGTCCCGGTCCAGGTAAAGCATTGGGAAGTAAAAGTAGGAAGGCCTGAAATAGATGCCTTCTTGACCGCAATAACCCGGGCTAAGAAACGAAGAGGGGTGATGATTGCGAGTGATTTTTCAAGTAATTGCCATGCAGAGGTGGCTAGAATCAATAATGAACACATGGTTGAAATCACATTACTGCCTGTTGGGAAGATTATGGGGTGGGAATGATGGATATTTGAATGTTTATTATATTATAAATCTTCCAGAGTTAGATCACCCACACATGGCTTCAGAAATTTTTTCGTGCTATTATTTTTCCTTCAAGATATTATCGTAAACCATGGTTAGCCATACAATTAAATACACACAGCAGCAATAAAAAGCCCAGTGGATCATATGGCTAGCTCGGCATTAGATGAAGTCAGCTCGTGGCTTAATGAAGGGAAGGCATTTGAAGTGAAGTTTGATGGTGACATCCCTTCGGTAAGTGAAGTGAAAGGTATCGTCAAGATTGAGTTGAAGAAGGGCGAAGCTAAAGGACTCAAGGTCGGGAAGAAGAAGGCGGGCCGGAAGGTACCAAAGCCACAGAAGGACTTTATCCTGAAGGCATCCGAACTGTTGCTCGCAGCTAAAAAGCCATACAAGGTCACATTCGGGCCTAAAGAGAGTACTTTGAGGTTTGATTTGGATCACTACGTGCATATCTATCCGGATCGCGCCTCAGTAGTTGGATTCACGAGCCTGAACGACTCCCCCATCGCACTTATAAAGGAGCTATTGGCTTCTATTCCAAACGTCAAGTTGCTCGCTCCTATGAGATGATCCCTGATGAAAGCGTTCTCCGCGATCATTTATGCAGTTGCGCTTATCCTCACGTTCTCCCCCGCCTATGTATATGTGATTTTGACCCGGTTCTTCAATTCAAGTGCTGCCTTCTCGACTCAGCTTATTAGCTTCGCCCCAATGGTAATCGGGATTGCAATGCTGCTGATCATCAGCTATAAGAAAATATGACCTTCAGCATTATCTCAGGTACTTCTTCATCAGACTTAGATAAGCGGAGTTTGTCTCTTCAATCCTCTTTATATCGTTTGAATCTGCGCTTCTGACAACTTTTGCAGGAATGCCCATCGCGATGGAGTTATCTGGTATCTTCTTCCCCTCGGGCACAAGGGCTGCCGCTCCTATTATCGAATCGCATCCTACCTCTGCCCCAGTGAGCACTATGGCCCCCATCGCTATCAGCGTCCGGTTCCCAATCTTGCAACCATGTATTATGCAGCCATGGGCTATGGTTGTGCCAGCGCCTATCGATGTCGGATAACCTGGGTCGGTATGAAGCAAAGCGCCATCCTGTATGCTGGCGCCTCTCTTCACTGTTATGCGCTCGATGTCTCCTCTAAGGACTGCCCCTGGCCACACATTCGCATCATCTTCAACTACAACATCGCCAATGATGACCGCCATGTTATGGACGAATGCTTTTGAGCTGATTGTCGGCGCTTTCCCTTTGAGTTCTTGAATCAAACGATCTCCTCCAGCAAAACCCTGCTCAAGTCTGCATCTACTAAATACTTGAACGCATACTCTTCCATCCATTCTGGCTTGCGCATAACGCCTTGGAAGAAAAGCGCGATTATGAAGCTGAGGTCGCTTATCTTCATCAGCTCTTGCTTCAGCACTTTGGGGTCGACCGGCGTCTTTGACAGCGCAAGCCCTCCTAGCAACACAACAATATCATACTTTGAAATCGTTTCATCCCCAAGCTGATATCCGAACCCATCTTCCTTTGCTATCTTCCTGACCTTTTTTATATCTGCACTTGACATGAAATGTGGCTCAATGGGGAGATCCCTGATCGAATAGCATAAGAACTCTGCGAAAGGTAGGCAAGTGAAGGGGGATCCGACGAACAGCAGCTTTGCGGGCTTGCCGTAGTTCATTACTGCTCCCCTGAAACACCTGCTTAAACCGGATAAGCCTTTATCAACCATCTTTTCAACCATTGCTCTTCACCAAAAACTATCTGACCTCTAAGTATTAATGGGCTTATCGCGATTTTTATTGCTATTGCCCACACGCGTCAGGTTTTGACCAAGCTCCAACCGAAAAAGTGAAAACACCTCTACTACATATGATATGCGAGTTACAAAATGCCTCACCTTAAGACGTTCCTAGACTCATTGGTAAAGAGCGAACAGCCAAAGGGACCCGCACCGGCATTTACTCCCGTTCACATAATCAAGTCCCTCCTCATCATCGATTCTGAGCACTCGATCGGAAGGATAGCGCTTTCAAAGAGACTGAGAATAGGTGAAGGCTCTGTGAGGACCATCATCAAAAAAATGATTGAAAAGGGCATAATCACAGTCGATTCGATAGGCGGTTGCACTCTAACCACGTTAGGCGCATCCATCATTAGCGAGCTCAAATCCATCTTGATAAAAATCACGCCATTCGAGCTTGTGGAGATGGGAATCGACGCTCCTTGCTACGCAATCCATATCCGGTCGAGCATTGAGAAGATCCCACTCACAACGCTCAGAGACCTCGCCGTGAGGAACGGTGCGGATGGGATGGTCATACTCTCTTATTCCGCCAATAAATTTTCATTCCCACTCATGTCCGAAGACCTATCTGTTAGCTATCCTGGGTTGGAATTGCGTTTAAGGAAGGCATTCACGATGCGCGAGGGCGATTCTGTTCTGGTTGGCTTCTCAAAAATTAATGTAGGCGCAGAAGACGGAACATTCGCGACTGCCCTTGCTATATTAAATGCCTAATTGTATACGCAAACCATATATTGACAATAGATAAATTGGACAGGGGCGCGATAACGCTTTGAATAAGTCCCTTATTGTATTAGGAATTGTCCTTATTGTGATTGTAGGCGTAGCGGGTATCTATATGTCGGGCACTTTGACGCCAACCACAAAGACCCCTGTAAGGATTGGTTGCCTCGATGGCGACCTGCATCAACTGGCTCTGCAGGTTGCTAGGGCTAATGGATACTTTGACCAAAACGGACTCGAGTTGGTGTTATCTTCTTATTCAAACGGTCCGACCCTGATGCAGAGTTTCCTTGCTGGCGACCTTGATTTTGCCTATGTCGGTGCACCGCCGGCTATTAATGCCCGCGCAAAGGCACTCTCAGATTCGAACTCGCATCTACCTATTATTATCAGCTCAGTCAATCTGGAAGGTTCGGCGATAGTTACTACAGCTGACATAACAAGCATTGGTGATTTGAACCACACTATCATCGGGACTCCTGGAACTGGAACGATTCAAGACATTTTGCTCTCCAACTTCATACTGGAGAACAATTTAGACATAACAAAAACAACACTCTCCATATCCAATCTGCCACTCGCGTTTAGCCGCGGTGAGATTGATGGCTTTATAGGATGGGAGCCTGCACCTTCGATTGCAGTTAACCAATCCAATGCCCGCGTTCTTCTAACGTCTCATGACCTGATGCCTGATCATCAGTGTTGCGTTCTTGTTGTTTCGAACAAGTATCTAGCTGCGCATTCGGACATTGTTGCTAAAGTAGCGCAGATCCACAAGACCGCCACTTCTTATATCAACTCAAACCCTGATTCCGCAAAAACGATAGCAGCGAATTATACGCACCTCTCTTCATTTGTGATTGACACAGCTTTCAGCCATGTAGTTTATTCAAAGGAAGTCAATGTCAATAGCATTAAAGAATTCGTGAACCAGATGATCCAGCTCCGCATTGTAACGACAATCAACTCCTCGCAGGTCGATTCCTTCGTTTCGGATTTCGTCGACACAAGATTCAACTAGATTTGAGAGACCTAGGTGGAGACTTTGCCTGCTTTCAACAAGATAAAAACTGCGCTGATTGGGTTATTCAACAAGATAAAAACTGCGCTGATTGGGTTATTCAACAAGATAAAAACTGCGC